>JAZKAG010000061.1:18988-23497 GCA_040389265.1 Acidobacteriota bacterium | reverse complement strand
CTCGTTTCCGCAGCCAGCATGGGGAGAATCGAGCCGAGTTTGCGGCCCATCCCTGCCGCCGGTCCATGGGTGCCGGCCGCATGTTGTGGGGCCTTCGAAAGGACGGCAGCGAATTCCAGGTCGACATCGCGCTTGCCCCTCTGCAAACACGAGACGGAATCGTTGTGATGAGTGCGATCACGGATGTGACCGATCGTAAGATTTCCGAACAGGCTCTGAATGACTTAAACGCGCGAATGGAGGCGGCGAATGAACAGATTCGCCGCATGAAAGAAAATCTGGAACGAGAGGAAGTTTCCTTCAAAAACGATGTCAAGCTGAATTCGACCCACGAGGAAATTGTGGGGCGAAGCCAGCCGATCCTTCGAGTGTTGATGAGTGCTGAATTGGTTGCTCCCACCGATTCAGCGGTGCTCCTGCAAGGCGAAACTGGGTCGGGGAAAGAATTGGTCGCGAGGACCATTCACAAACACAGCAAACGCAGCGCCCGCGCCGTGGTGAATGTCAATTGCGCCGCTCTGCCCGCATCGCTGGTAGAAAATGAGTTGTTTGGTCGGGAACGTGGAGCTTACACCGGTGCGCTCACCCGCGAGATCGGAAGATTCGAACTGGCAGACCACTCCACCATTTTTTTGGATGAGGTGGGTGAACTGCCGCTCGAACTGCAGGCAAAGCTGTTGCGTGTTCTCCAGGAAGGCGAATTCGAAAGGCTAGGAAGCTCGAAAACCATCCACGTGGATGTGCGCGTAATCGCGGCCACCAGTCGCGACCTGGAAGCTGCGGTGCGAGAGGGCAAGTTCCGTGAGGACCTCTTCTATCGCCTGAACGTATTTCCTATTCGCGTGCCTCCCCTGCGTGACAGACGCGATGACATCCCTATGCTGACATGGCATTTTCTCCAGATGCTGGGCGGCCGCATGGGCCGCGACGTCAGCACCGTGCGCGCCAGCACGATGAAGGCATTTCTGGCCTACTCGTGGCCTGGTAATGTGCGCGAACTGCGCAACGTGATCGAACGAGGCCTGATCCTGCACCAGGGCACGATGTTCGAAGCTGACTTGCCCGAGGGCGCCAATCTGTCTTCAACCGTCGCAAGCAACATTGAGGAAGTGAACCGCGATCACATTCTTCGCATTCTGGAACGGACCGGCTGGCGGGTGCGTGGCCATGCAGGTGCGGCCGAAGCACTGGGGCTCAAGCCGACTACATTGGAAGCTCGCATGAAGAAGCTTGGCATCGTCCGAGACTAGCGATCGCGGAAATCCGTTCCCCGCTAACGCGCGGCGAAACGTTTTCCCATTGCACTGCTCCTTAATCGTGACAGCCATATCGCATGCGGAGCTGTTCAGTTTCTGCGGTTGAACGGCACCCCGGCGCCACCCAAGCTACGTCATTTCGGAGGATCTCCAACCTATCGGGTGCATGGCCGCTGTAAGAATTTCGACGTCCGTCCACTTCTGGATGCAAGCAACTGTTATCGAACGACTTGTCTGCACATCCCTGATCCCATCCGATTCGGAAGTCCGCTTGCCTTCTCAATACCGCGTCGCTTTCAAGATATGCCGTCGTCGCTGGGGGAGCCGGAATGTCAAAATCAAAAATCTGGATCACGTGGTTCACTCTTCTGTTCCTACTCACAGCGATTGCGACCTCGTTGGCGCAGGATCCAGGCTGGCCCCGTCAGATCGCTCAGCCGGGAGGAACGCTGACCGTCTACCAGCCGCAGGTCGATGAATGGAACAACTACACCGAACTCAAATGGCGCATGGCCTTTCAGTTGACTCCAACCGGCGGCAGGCAGGTTGTCGGTGCGTTCTCGGCCACGGCATCCACCCAGGCCAACACCGATACCCACATGGTGTTCATCTACAACATTAATATTGATCACACCTATTTTCCGGGACAGGATCCGGCGTCCACGGCGCAATTGGATCAACTGGTTCGCACCTTCATGCCGCCAACGCTGAATGTCTCCCTGGAGCGCATTGTCGCCTATATGCCGAAGCCGCAATCATTGCAGCCGGTCGCGACAAAAAATGAGCCGCCCCAAATTTTCGTCAGCTACACGCCCGCGATCTTACTTGGCGTCGACGGCGAACCGGTGCTGGCGGACTTTCCGAAAACTACCGTCAAGTTTGTCGTCAACACTCAATGGCCGCTGTTCTTTGAGCAATCGTCGGCCCGCTATTACCTGCTGGTCGACAAGGTCTGGTTAAGTGCGAGTGATCTCCATGGCCCCTGGGTGAGAGTCATGTCGCTGCCGTACGCTTTCAGCACGATGCCCTATTCGCCTGAGTTTGCGGACGTGTGGAAACAGATTCCACCGCGCGCCGTCGCCAATCCCATCGTTCCAGCTGTGTTCTATAACACCGTTCCATCGGAAGTCATCCTGTTTGACGGGCAGCCAACCTATACACCCATCGTCGGAACACAGCTTGTGTACGCCAACAACACGGACAGCGCGATCTTCGTCTACAGCCCAATCCAGACGTATTACTACCTGACCGCAGGCCGCTGGTTCAGTGCAACTAGTCTGAATGGGCCCTGGACATTTGCCTCGATGAGCCTGCCACCCGATTTCGCCAACATTCCGTTATCCAGCCCAGCAAGCGAGGTTCGTTCCTCCGTCCCCGGTACCGGGGAGGCCAAAGATGCGGTGTTGATCGCCCAGATTCCAACGACCATGGTGATAAATCCCGCGACTGCGGCGGCCCAGGCCAAAGTTAGCTACACCGGCAATCCGCAATTCGCCCCGATCGAAGGCACCAGCCTGCAATATGCCACCAACACCGCAGACAAAGTGATTCAGGTAGGCGATGTCTTTTACTTGTGCCTGCAGGGGGTATGGTTCATATCCACCACGCCAAATGGCCCATGGACAACGGCGAGTTCAGTTCCTCAAGTGATTTATTCCATCCCGCCCAGTTCGCCGGTCTACAACGTCACTTACGTTACCCAGGTGACCACCTCAACCGGTAATGTTCAGTCCAGCTACACGGCCGGATACATGGGAGCGTTCATCATGGGAGCGGCGGTGGGAGCCATTGTTGCCAACGGCACCGGATATTACTATCCGCCTTATATTGGATACCCTATCGGCGGATATCCCATCTATCGTCCCTATCCCACGCCGTACGGCAGTACGTCCTACTATCGGACCGCCAATGGCGCTTACGGCATGTCGCAAACTGCCTATGGGCCCTACGGTTCCGCGACTCGAAGCGCTTCCTATAATCCCTACACCGGGACGTCCGCGCGATCCGCGTCGGTCTCAACTCCCTACGGAAAGCAGGGTGTCGGGCAGGCGTATAACCCCTATACAGGAACCTATGGCGCTACCCATCAGGGTTCCAGTCCGAATGCCCAATGGGGGCAGTCGTACGTCTCGAACGGAAACAAATCCGCGACTACGCAGCATTACACCAATGCATACGGAACAACCGCTTCGGCCCAGGGGTCGCAAGGCGGTAGAGCCTACGGTACGTCTACCGTGCAGGGAAATACCGCTGTCGGCAAAACTTCAAGCGGAGACATGTATGCCGGCCACGACGGCAACGTATATAAGAACACCGGCTCAGGGTGGCAAAAATCCGATGGCAACGGCAACTGGAGTGCTGTAAACACAGCCCAGGCCCAACAGAAGGCGCAACAAAACGCGCCGAGCTACCAACAGCAACACGCCAACGCCCAAAGCTATCAGCAGCAGCATCCGAACAGCCAGCCGAATGCGCAGAGCTATCAGCAACAACGACCGACCGGTCAAACCTACTCGCAACAACACCCGACGCAAAATACCAGCCAATATCGTCCCTCCGGCAGCAATTCCATGCAAGGCCTCGACGCAGACCGGCAAAGTCGAATGACCGGCGCTTCGCAAAGTCAGCACTGGGGTGGAAGCGGAGGGCGCAGTTGGGGCGGCGGAATGCGCAGGTAGGTTCCGCGACATATCCGAGCATGCTGCGAATAACCAGTCGAGAATGGGATGGGAAATATCTTCTTCATTGCAGCCAGAGAGAGGTCATGGTAATACGCATGTGCCCATCGGGCGCGACGTTTGCGTTATTCCTGTTCTTGTTGGGCGCTTGCGCTTCCATGCATGCACAGTCACCGGAATTCGTGCCGGAGATTGATACCCACGTCACGCTCAATTCCTACATGCGAACCTATCTGGTCACAAAGGATGATCGCGACGGCGGCGCCAGCAGTCAATTCAACCTGGGTCCTAGCCTGCAGTTTTATTTGAAGCCGTTGCTAAGGATGAAGACGATTACGGCATTTGATCTGGATGATGCCAAAGCACGTCCCCTGGTCATCGAGGACGGATATCGCTATCTCACCTCGCCCGGAGCGCCGTCGACGCAGCGGATGCAGCCCATGGCAACCTCACACTTTCCTTTGAAGGCTGGCTTTCTGGCATCCGATCGGAACCGCGCGGATCTGGACTGGAACGCTGGAGCGTTCACCTGGAGGTACCGCAACAAGCTCACCGTCGAACGCACCTTCCGGATC
>JAZKAG010000061.1:13719-18978 GCA_040389265.1 Acidobacteriota bacterium | reverse complement strand
ATCGGCCGCTATCATTTCATTCCATATGTCGCTGCCGAGCCCTACTACACCAGCCAATACAGCAAGTGGAGTACGACGGATCTTTATGTCGGCGGCTTGTTTCCAGTAGGAAAGCACGTGCAATTCAACTGCTATTACGACCACGAAAATAACACGGGAAAAAGCCAGGATCAGCCCAAGAACTACGTCGACGTCGCCATGCAGATGTATTTTCGGGCGAAGAAGCAATAAAACGGGAGCGATTGGCGTATCCGCCTGGTCGCTCCCTGTTGGATGAAATTTTGCGAAATTGAGGACGATGCCGATACCTATTCGAGCGCTTTTCCTGTCGCCTTGCCCGCATCTTTTACGCCCACTGCGGTCTTCTCTCCACCTTTTTCCGTGTACTTCACTGTGATCTTGCTACCCTTTTTGGCGCCAATATAGGTATCTACGCTGCCTTTGTCGATGCCCTTGCCCGTGTCCTCGGTTCCCTTGGCAACGTCTTTGCCCGTATCCTCAGTTCCCTTGGCAACATCTTTGCTGGCGTCTTCCGTGCCCTTGGCAACGCCCTTTCCTGTAGCTTTTGTTCCCTTCACGGCGGTTTTATCGGTCCACTTGAAGGTATGTTCGGTGCCATCGGCCGACTTCACAACAAATGTTTTGGTGCCCTTATCGACGCTCTTCACCACGCCGCTGACTGCATGCACCACATCCTCAGCGACTGCTTTGTGCATTCCAATAGTCAGGACAATGGCGATCAAAACCGCCAACGCCGCCTTGATTTTGTTTCCATGACGAACCATCTCGAATCTCCTTTGGGTGGGTTGGTGGATAGGCGCCGGGATGAAGCTGTGAAAGCATCCTGCGGCCGGGTGAAATTTCAGCTAAGGGCTGCAAAGGGGTCTTGGCGGCTATTCTAAGCGATTCGGAACCGTCTAGAAAGAAAATTCCAATCCTGCTGTTGCACCTTTCTGCGTCATGTGGATTCCGATTCGGTCGGTTTGTGCGTTGACGATCAGGCGCGAAGCCAGCGCATAACCGGCCTGCAGGCTGACATGCTTACCTATCGAATAGCCAATGCTGTCCTGCAAGGACACATAGTTACCGTAGCCAAAAAAGTACATGCCATACACATCTCCCTGGACAAATAAGCGGGGAGAGTTGGTGAGGTATACACGGTATTGTGGCCCGGCAACTGGTATCGGCGCGATGAACGATCCGCTGGCCGACCTGGCGGCATAATGGGTTCCGTCACCGGTCACCTGTGCCTGTGCGCTGATTTTGGCCGATGTATCAAATATGTTGAAGTGGATGCCGACGCCAAGGTGACCACGTTTCCGCCGGATGATGTCGTATTGATAGCCCGGGGAGATGAAGAACGCGTCCAGCTCACTCTGGGTCTGCAGGCCAGCTTCGAAGGTTTGTCCCTGGAACGTGATGGTACGTTGGAGGACTTTCTGATTGGACGAATTGAAGCGGCTGAAATCGAGGAGGAAATGATTCTTTCGTGTGAACTTCCAGTCCAATCCGGAGCCAAAGGTCGAATACGAATTGAAGCCCAGATCTTTCTGAAAATCCACTGGGACTGTATCGCCCTGACCCTGGATGGTCCCCGCCGGAGTTGAGTAAAACCATCCACCATTGAGCCTCAGTCTATATTGGTCGAAATCCTCGTGCTTCTGGGAGTGAGCTGTCGGAGCGAATCCAATAAGGAGAAAGAGAACCGCTGGAATAGCCCTTCGCAACGAGTTCGACAGAGAGCCATTGTGGCCATGTAGCGACATCCGGTGACCTCCTAGATAACTTGATTCGAATGCACGCTGTGTGCCATACGCCAACGCGTGCGGCCTGCAGGAATCTCGACGTGCCGCCGGCATCCTCTACGCCCAGGCGCTTTGATGATCTGTAAGGAGTTGAAGCCGCGATCGATTCGCCTCTCAGGAGATCGTGCTAACTTTTTGCCTAGAGCGCAACCGTCGCAGGCAGATCTTTCGCGTTATTTTCATCCATGGCTTCAAAGATGCCTCTCCCTCCGACATTTTGGAGATGCCCCGAAATGACGGAGTAAGCGCTCATTGCATTACCCTTCCCCCGCTGAAAAAGCATACGCAAATGCAGTCATTCACTGCACCTTGACACGAGCTGCTGGGATTTTGGTTTTGGCCTGTAGGTTGCAAGTTAAGCCACTCGCAAGTACCTAACAAGCCCTCGCAGGAGCTGCAGAGCCCAGGAATTTGTTCGATGCACACGAAATTTAAGGAGTTCCACCCAATGAAATGGATGAAATGGATGTTTCCTGCGGCAGCTGTAGCCGCCATGTCGCTGGCCCCGAACATTTTTGCCCAGGCGGCCACCGCGCCGCCGGCATCCGCCGCCAGCCAGCCAACCACCGATGCGCAAAATACCAATATTCAGGCCTATGTCGAGTTGCTGCGCTCTAATGTGCAGTCGGCCAAGACTGAAGTCCTGACCGAGACCATGCAGATGAATGACGCGCAATCAGCAAAATTCTGGCCGATTTATCGCGAGTACAACTTGAAGCTGCAAGCCCTGAACGACAAGAAGATTGCAGGAATCAAGCAATATGCGAAGGAATATGACAGCATGACCGATGCCCAGGCCGATCAATTGGCCAAGATGGCACTTGACCTGGAGAGTCAGCGCAACGCGCTCAAAAAATCGTACTACGACAAGTTCCGCGCCGCGCTTGGCGGCATCATTGCCGCGCGTTGGCTGCAGGTTGAAAACCAGCTCCTGATGGTCATCGACCTTCAGATCGCATCTTCGTTGCCGGTCGTCAGCAACGCGGCCAACAACTAAACCCGCGAGAGGAGCAAAGATGGTAAAAAATCGCTCAATTCTAGTGCTGTGTGCCGCCTTGGTTGTTCTGGCAAGCGCCAAGGCCGACACCTTGAGACTGCGTTCTGGCGTCACCGTTCAGGGTACGTTTCTTGGCGCTGATACACGCCAAATGACGTTTGTCACCAGCAGCGGGCAAACCCGGACGTACCTGTTGAGCGATGTGCATGAGATCACCTTCACCCCGCCGCCACCCCCACCCCCTCCTCCTCCGCCGCCCCCGCCGCCGGGACATCATCCTGCCAACGTGACGCTTCTCGCCGGAACACTGATTCCGGTTCGACTCGTAAACGGCCTGAGTACGAGTTCGAACCACACTGGCGACCGATTCACCGCCATACTTGATTCGAACCTGGTGGCCAATGGAGTTGTCGTGGCATCTCGGGGCGCGACTCTGCATGGTGTGGTTACGAAGGCGGAGCACGCGCGCCGATTGACCGGAAGATCTGAGCTGCAAATTGCGCTTACCGACATTGTGATCAATGGGGCCGCGCACCAGATCAGCACCAGCGGCTTCCAGCAGAAGGGATCAAGTGAGGGCGCCAAGACCGCAAAGAAGACAGCGGCTGGAGCGGGACTGGGAGCAGCGATTGGAGCCATCGGCGGAAACGCTGGACGAGGTGCCGCCATCGGCGCAGTTTCCGGCCTGGGCGTGTCCATGATCAAGAAAGGCGAGGCGATTGTGCTGCCAGCACAAACCCTGCTTGAGTTCAGCCTCAGTCAACCTACGATTCTGCCGGTGCAGCACTGAGGTAGCGGAGGCGATTGCTGATGGAGAAAAAGCATCAGCCGTCGCGTTGTTCGATCGGAACCGAATCGAATCCTGAGCCGGCTGAATTGTGTCTTCAGCCCGCGCCCGAAATCGATCGGAAGACATACACGGAGGAACTATGAAGACATTCGGAAGCAAGCGCATTCTTGAACTGGCGGTGCTGGTGGGAGTTCTGGGTTTGCTTTGCGGCTCGACGCGAGCGCAGAGCGTTACATATAACTTTGCACCCGGCACGAACTTCAGCAAATTCCACACCTATAAATGGGTGACCATTGCGGGCGTTCAATACCCTGACCAGATTGTCGATCAGCAAATCAAACAGTCGATCGATCAACAGCTGGCGGCCAAGGGATTTGTGAAAACCGACAGCGACACGGCGGACATGGATGTGGCCTACCAGGTCTCAGTCTCCCATGAACAGCAGTGGAGCACCTATGGGACGGGCGGTGGATGGCGCTGGGGCGGTGGCATGGCAACGACAACCAGTTCCACCATTCAGACCGGAACTCTCGGCGTGGATTTTTACGATCCAGCGCAGAAGCAGTTAATTTGGCGTGGCTCCGCGACCAAAACCCTGAACCCACCCAAAGATCCGAACAAGCGGCAAAATAACCTGGACAAGGCTGTCGCCAAGCTCCTAAAGAATTTTCCGCCTCCGGCTAAATAGAAACGCTGCCCCTGAGATTGCAGCATCAGCCCTGAAAGGACGGGGCTGCAATCTCAGAGGAAAGAACGATGGAATTGCCTTCGGCGGCGATTCTGCAATTGGAAGTGAACGCAGTTCGGTGTGGTTGATCAAGAACTCTGTGGGTTCCAGCACAGATAACTTCAATCGGACGCAAAGGGCTCCAATCACATCAGCGAGCGATAAAAATTGCCGCTCATTGCAAGGAGAACGTCAATGCAACGGATCACTCTTCAGAAATACGCTGTGCTATCTATCCTCACCGTGAGCTTTGTCGCATTGACGCCGCGCGCAAACTCACAGTCTCCAAATCCGCAATTACAACAAAAAGTCGCCGCCCTGAAGCAAGCCCTGGGTCAGAACAAGCAGGCTCTTAGCCAGTACACCTGGGTGGAAACGCAGCAGATGATCCTGAAGGGCGATGTCAAGTCGACAAAGATGTTTCAGTGCCAGTATGGGCCGGACGGCAAGGTCCAGAAATCTCCAATCGGTCCTCCTCAGCCACCGCCTGCCGAGAAGCGCGGCATGAGAGGCAGAGTCGTCGAGAAGAAGACGGGCGAGATGAAGGACTATATGGAGCAGGTCGCTTCGCTTATCAAGTTCTACGTGCCGCCTACCCGCGCCCAGATACAAACTTCATTTCAAGCGGGAAAGGCGTCGATTCAGCCGCAGGGCGGCCTTGTGACCCTGGTTTTCCACGACTACGCGGTACCGGGAGACTCCATGTCAATAACGATCGACGGCGCCTCGAATAAAGTCCAATCGTTCGTCGTGAATACCTACCTCAACGACCCGTCGCAGGTTGTGACATTGAATGCTGTTTTCCAAAGTCTGCCGGATGGGACCAATTACGTTGCGCAGACCGTACTGGACGCGACTGCCAAGCAGATTCAGATCAGAACCACGAGCGCCAATTTCAACAAAATGTAACTGGACTTTCTCGGCGCGAATGACAACTTCG
>JAZKAG010000061.1:10248-13709 GCA_040389265.1 Acidobacteriota bacterium | reverse complement strand
ACTTCGGCAAATCACGGTGAGACCTGCTCTAGGGCGAGTCTCACCCTGCCGAATTCAGCGTGGCCTTTGATATCGTGCCGTAGCCATTCTGTTGTGAAGGTTTCGAGACAACAGGAATTGAACTCGGCGCTCCTCGGGGTCACAGATAAGGTAAAGACCTATCCATGAAATTGCACCCCTGCTTGCGCGTCGAGTTTCTATTTTTTCTGTTGCTGACGCCTGCCGTGTTGATTGCGCAACAAAGCAAACCGACAGGCGATGTGGCCGTCGCTCCTGAAGGAACGCAGGTTGCAACCGAGCAAACAGCGGCCGCCACCGCCAACACGAATGCGTTGCAGAAAGCGACACAGAACCCTGTGGCGAGCCTGATCAGCGTTCCCATCCAGAACAACAGCAATTTCGGCATTAACCCCGGCGACAGAACGCAGGATGTTTTGAACATTCAGCCCGTCATCCCAGTCAGCGCCTCGACAAACTGGAATCTGGTGATTCGCTGGATCACGCCCATTGTCTATCAGCCCCTGCCGAACCAGACCTCACCCACGGAAACAGGCGTCTATGGATTCGGCGATATGCAGCCGACTTTTTTCCTGGTGCCGAAAAAAACTTCGAAGTTGATCTGGGGCGCCGGACCGATCGTGCAGATACCCACGGCCACGAGCGATTACCTGGGACAGGGGAAGCTTGGATTGGGGCCGTCCGTCGTTCTGTTGGCGCAACCAAGTCACTGGACGATCGGCGTCCTAGCGAACAACGTCTGGTCCATTGCCGGTTCCGGTGGACGACACGCGGTCAACCAGTTCCTGATGCAATATTTCATCAACTACAACCTGAAAAAAGGCTGGTACATCACCAGCGCTCCCATCGTGACAGCGAACTGGGAATCATCGAATGGAAATCGATGGACTGTGCCCTTCGGCGGTGGGGTTGGCAGAATCATGAAGCTTGGATTTCAGCCGGTCAACCTGAGTGCATCGTTTTACGGCAACGCTGTTTATCCCACGGGGACTTCCTCGTGGAACATGCGGCTGCAGATTGCCCTGCTGTTCCCCAAACTGACCAAGCAACAACAGATGATGCTAATGGAGCAGAAGTTGAAGCAGTTGCAAGCGGAGCCGGCGCAGAAGTAAAAGTTTGCGATGACCAGCAGAAGAAAAGCTTACAGAGCGGAGGTCAGAACAAGAATGGTTTCTTGCCCAGCTACGAGACCATGCGCCACGGTGTTGGCCATCACTCTGGCCTTGTGTTGGATTTCGCTGCCTGCATTCGCAAAATCTCCGTCGTCTGAAAAAAGTTCGGCTCAAACCACCGGCCGGGGATTGCCGCTCACCTTCGCACGCGACACCGGCGACTTGAATTCGATGGTGAAACGTCACACAATACGGGCGCTCGTCTTTTATAGCCGCACCGGATTCTTTTATGTGAATGGACGACCACAAGGAATCAACTATGAGGCCTTGCGCGCTTTCGAGCAATCTGTGAATCAGAAACTACACACGGGCAAGCGACCTGTGCAAGTGACCTTCATTCCCATACGCCCCGATCAGGCTGAGGCTGCCTTGAGGGAGGGCGTCGGCGATCTGATTGCCTACGGACTGGTGATAACTCCTGAACGCCAAAAACAATTTGCTTTTTCCGTTCCAATAGCCACCAACATCAAGCAGATCGTCGTCACCGGGAAAGGCTTCGGGCCGGCGAACTCGCTGCAAGACCTAAGCGGAAAGAAAATCTACGTTAATCCTCTGACGACGTACTACAACAATCTTCAGCAGGTGAACGTCTCGCTGCACAAGCAGGGCAAGCCTCCCATTCTGATTGAGAAAGCCGACTCAAATCTTGGGGATGAAGATCTGCTGGAGATGGTCAACGCGGGCATCATCCCCGCCACGATCACTATTACCGAACGCGCCATGGTCTGGGCCAATGTGCTGCCGAATATTACGGCTCATCCCGATCTCGCCATCGCCAGCCAGCAGGATCTGGCGTGGGCGATGCGGAAAAACAATCCTGAATTGAAAACAATTGTGGACGAGTTCACGAGCACCCACCGCATGGGCACTTCCTTCGGCAATACCCTGATGCGTCGCTACCTGCAGAACACCAAATGGATCAAGAATCCGACCACTGCGGCGGAGATTAAAAAATTTAACGAGAACATTGCGTTCTTCAAGAAATACTCCGCGGAATACAGCCTGGACTATCTGCTGGTTGTCGCCCAAGGCTACCAGGAGTCGATGCTGAATCAGGCTGCAAGAAACGGCGGTGCGGTCGGCATCATGCAGGTGAAGCCGGCACTTGCCGCGGCCCCGCCGATCAGCGTGCATAACATCACGACTGCGCAGAACAATATTGAGGCTGGCGTCAAGATGCTGCACACCATCGAGGACAAGTATTTCAATGATCCGAAGATCGACCCGATGAATCGCCTTTTGTTGACCTTCGCCGCCTACAATGCGGGCCCTACGCGTATCGCGGTACTCCGCCGAAAAGCGGCGGCGCAGGGGCTCGATCCGAACATATGGTTCGGAAATGTTGAACTGATGGTCGCGCAAAGTGTTGGCCAGGTCACGGTGCAGTATGTGAGCAATATCTACAAGTATTACGTTGCCTACAAACTTGTCGTGAAGCAGGGTGGAACCCTGCAATAACCGGCGTACGCTGCTCTCGACGGGGACGGGGGTCCATCGGCAAAGCGATGCAAGGCCACTCGTAAAGTGGAAGAATGAGCGACTCGCGGAGAGGGTGTCCATGGAATCAGAAGCAGAAAAGGAACTCGACATCAGCACACCAGCGGACATCCCTCGCGCCGCGGCCCGAGCGGAATTTTCGCTGGTCCGTGGAGGCCCGTTTTATCGACTGTTGCAGGCGCTCAGATTGATTGGTCCACAACGATGGAACCTGGGACGCCGCATCGCTGCACTGGTTGCAGTGGCCTGGGCGCCTCTTGTCATCATCACTGCAGCTTCAAACCGAGCGGCTTTGCACTCTCTGCTCTTCGATCCCAGGGTGTATGCGCGTCTCTTCGTCGCCATTCCGGCGTTAATCGTCGGGGAGTTGGTGATAGACGGTTATTTTGGCGCCATACTGAGACATATTCGCGAGGCAGATCTGCTCGATCCTGCCGATCGGTCGCGCATGGATCAGGTCCTGGTGCAGCTTCAGGGTCTGCGAGATGCGTATTTGCCGGAACTGATCATTTTTTCGCTGACGGCTATCAGCATTTACGCCAACATGGTGAACCCCGGCGTGCTGGATACGACGCCTTGGCTTGGACGGCGAATCGGAGACAGTTACCATTTCACTCCCGCCGGATGGTTTGGACTTGTGGTCGGCGCGCCACTGTGGAATTTTTTGCTGGGTCTGGCGCTTTGGAGATGGCTGATGTGGGGTTTTTTCGCATTCAAGCTGTCAGGATGTCAACTCAAGCTTGTCGCCTCCCATCCCGATCAGAGAGGAGGGCT
>JAZKAG010000061.1:0-10224 GCA_040389265.1 Acidobacteriota bacterium | reverse complement strand
CGTCATCGCGTCCAATTGGCGCAATGAGATTCTGCATCATGGAGCGCACTTGCTGGACTTTCGGTTTCCCGCCATTGTTCTGGTTTTGATCATCGCGTTGCTGGCGGTGGGACCGCTGCTGTTCTTCGTGCCCCGCCTCGCCGCTTTACGACAAAAGGGAATTCTTGAATACGGTGTCCTAGGCCAATTGCATAGCAGCGAGTATCACGAGAAATGGATTCATCATCGTGCCGGACGTGAAGCCGACTTTCTGATTGCTCCGGAGAGCAACACGCTGACTGGCTTCGGCAACAGCTACGAGAAAATTGGACAGTTAAGTCCCTTCCCTATCGACATGGGATCTCTCTACGCACTGGCGGCCGCAGTCGCGATTCCTGGACTGGTCGTCGTACTTGCGCAGATTCCATTCGCAACGGTATTGAAAGATTTGCTGAAGGCGATGCACTAAGTTTCTGTTAGGGGTGACCCACCCAGGAGTATTGCCAGGCCACGGAAACATTTTGGTAAGCCCCCCCAAACTGACTGTAGTCCGCATTGTTGTAGCCGAGTTTCAGTGCTCCGTGCTTCGTCAATGGGAACGACGCAGTCGCCCCGAGGTGAGATCCCAACTGCCGAGTGTCCGTATTTTCTACGCCATTCACGCTGACCACGCCGCCGAACCAAAGATTTCCGTCCAGAGATACCCAGAACCGCGGCTTGACATCGTAGCTCAAGTGGCCTTCAAAGGAGCCGATCGGTTTTTGCATTTGGGGAGCGGGAGCGGGCATTGAGTAATATTCCGGGTTGGATGTATACAACCACGCGCCGCCATATCCATCCAGCAGCCAGTGGCCCCAGCGCTCAGAATAGCCGAATTCCGGTTTAAAACCCCAGCGGTTCGCACCCCAATTCACGAGCTTGTTCGGATCATATTGACCGGTCGGGGCCACTACTCGCAGGCTGACTCCCAACAGAGTTTTCTGCTTCCACTTCATCATCTCCGGGAGGGTCATGGCCGGGCCGCCTTTCAGGTTGACCGAAAGCCGACCGCCGAGATCCAAAAGGCCAGACCGGTACACCTGTTGATGGATGCCGGCCACATCCCCCTGAAAGGTCCCGACTCCATAAGGCAAGGAAAGGGCGAAGTTGGAGGAGCGTCCGAAAAAATTGAACCCGTGATAGTAGGTGGCAATCTGCACGTTGTAGCTTCCGGTCGCGTTGCTGATAGGCGCCGTGCCGTTGAACAGCACGTTGCCATTGAAATAAGCTTCGGAGACGATAATTGCGTTGGAGCGGACGGGCGTGATGACATAAGCTCGGGGAGCCAGGTCCTGAGCCCGGACAACCTCGAATGAACATGTCGCGATCGCGATCCAGAATGCAAGCTTCCACGCCAGCCGCATGACCTCTCCACCTCGGATCGTTCGTATGCCAGGATCACGGGCTAGGAAAACCGAGCGTGGAAGCTCTTTCGCTCAAAACGTGAATCAGGCCTTCCCGGTACCGTAGCAAGCAGACAGCCACATATTTCAGGGGTTAGGGTCAGGGTTCGCGATTCTCCGTGCAAGTTCACAGGCTTATGGGAAAGTTCATGCAGGTCTTGGTCATCTCCACTCTTTCGGCCACAGAGACGATGAGGGTGGCGCAAGAAGCATCGGGAAACGACCCAGCCCCCTCCCACGATATTTGGGAGCCTCTCCGATATCTGGTGGGATTCTTCACGGTAGACGGGCGCTCAATCCTGCCTAAACTGTGCCCTGTCAGCGGAATGGAGCCGAAAGAAGAGCCTGCTAACTTGGCGCGTGACTTGCATTTAATACCTCGCCGTCACATGCGACACATCGCTGCAAGGGTAACCATCTTCGCCTGAGCAACGTGTTGCCTGATGTGCGAAGAATGGAGAACGCGATGACCCAAGTTCACAGCATGCCAGCATTGACCGAGGACCAGGCGCGCGCCATCGCGGTGGATGCCTACCTTTATTTTTACTCGCTCATCACCATGGACATCACCCGGAAGCAATCCATCAATGCCGACATGCCGGCGATCGGCAAAGGTCCGATGAATACGTTCGTCAATGTCCCGGAGTATCCGCCAGCGGATTTCAAAGGTGTTGTTCGCACCAACTTTGACACGCTTTATTCCGTCGCGTGGCTCGATCTGACCCAGGAGCCGCTGATCGTCTCGGCTCCGGACACAGGTGGCCGATACTACCTGCTGCCCATGCTCGACATGTGGTCGGATGTCTTCGCTTCGCCGGGCTGGCGAACGACAGGGACCAGCGCGGCCGATTACCTGGTCACGGCACCGGGATGGAGCGGGCAAGTTCCGGACGGATGCAGCCACATCCCAGCTCCGACCCCGTATGTGTGGATCATCGGCAGAACCAAGACGGACGGACCGGCCGACTACGATGCAGTGCACAAAATTCAGGTGGGATACAAGGTTACGCCGTTGTCGCTCCGGGGAAAGCCAGCGAAGCCTGTAACGGTGAAGATTGATGCAACCGTGGACATGAAAACTCCACCCATGGTCCAGGTTGACACGATGGCTGCCGGACCTTATTTCAAATACGCGGCAGAGTTGCTGAAGCTTCATGCGGCCCACCTTACGGATCAGCCAATTCTGGCACAGATGCAGCAAATCGGAATTGTTCCTGGCTCCAGCTTCGATATCTCGAAGCTCGATCCAGCGGTGCAGAAGGGCTTGCAGGCGGCGCCAGCTGAAGCACAACAACTGATGAAGTGGAAGGTGCCGACGATCGCGCGGGTCGCGAATTACTGGTCAATGAACACCGACACGATGGGCGTCTATGGCAACTACTACCTGAAGCGCGCCATGGTAGCGCAACTAGGCCTGGGAGCCAATCTTCCAGAAGATGCCATCTACCCCCTGAACCTTGCAGATGCCTCAGGCAAGCCGCTCAATGGTGCGAATCGCTACACGCTGCATTTTTACAAGGGAGCGACCCCACCAGTCGACGCATTCTGGTCGATTACGCTCTACGATGCGGACGGATTCCAGGTCGGCAACGCCCTGAACCGTTTTGCGGTCAGCAGCTGGATGCAGTTTGCCTATAATTCCGACGGCTCACTCGATATTTACTTCCAAAGCGATAATCCGGGTAAGGACAAAGAGAACAACTGGCTCCCTGCACCGAAAGCGCCGTTCAACCTGACGATGCGACTGTACTCACCGCAGTCCGACGCGCTGACGGGCAAGTGGAATCCACCGCCCGTCACGCAAGCGTAGCATGCACCATCCGGGGGGACCGGGCATGGAAGTACGATCTTTCCATATTTTCCAAAACCAAATACTGAACGTCTCCATTTTGGGGAACAGAAACAGGAGTCAATTATGAGCAACGAAGACAAAAAACATCGCTCGCATTTACCCATGGCCAACACGGATCGAGTTGGCCGGATCACGTTTGACGCCAAAGACCCAGACACGCAAAACCCACCGATCGAACAATTGCGGCCGCCGCAAGGCGCACCCAACATCCTGCTGATTCTGATTGACGATGCCGGGTTCGGCTCGTCGAGCGCATTTGGCGGTCCCTGCCAGACGCCGAATGCAGAGAAATTGGCGGCGGGCGGATTGATGTACAACCGCTTCCACACCACCGCGCTCTGCTCGCCCACGCGACAAGCGTTGCTGACAGGACGCAACCATCATTCCGTTGGCATGGGGAACATCACAGAGATTGCGAGCGGCGCACCGGGGTACAGTTCGGTGCTGCCCAACAACTGCTCCCCGCTGGCTCGAACGCTGAAGTTGAATGGCTATTCCACCGCGCAGTTTGGCAAATGCCATGAAGTGCCGGTGTGGCAGACCAGCCCGGTTGGACCGTTCGACGCATGGCCGACGGGCGGTGGCGGCTTTGAATACTTCTATGGGTTCATCGGGGGTGAGGCGAATCAATGGTATCCGTCGCTGTACGAGGGCACCACCGCGGTGTCACCAAAGAAAACTCCGGAAGAGGGCTACAACCTGGTTGAGGATATGACGGACAAGGCGATGAAATGGATTGGGCAGCAGAAAGCATTGGCGCCAGACAAGCCTTTCTTCGTTTACTTTGCGCCGGGCGCGACCCATGCGCCGCACCATCCCCCGAAGGAATTTGCCGATAAGTACAAGGGGAAATTCGATGGCGGCTGGGATAAGCTGCGCGAAGAAACTTTTGCGCGGCAGAAAAAGCTGGGCGTTATTCCGCCGGACTGCCAGCTGACCGTGCGCCATAAAGAGATTCCAGCATTCGACGACATGCCGGAAGCGCTGAAGCCGGTGTTGCGCCGGCAGGCTGAAGTGTATGCGGGCTACATGGAGTACGTCGACAGCAACGTGGGCAGGCTGCTGGATGCGGTGGAGAAGCTCGATATCCTCGATAACACGCTGGTGTTTTACATCATCGGAGACAACGGGGCTTCCGCCGAGGGCACGTTGAACGGCACCTACAACGAGATGCTGAACTTCAACGGCATGTCCGCCATCGAGTCGCCGGAGTTCCTGACATCCAAGATCGACAAGTGGGGCGGCCCGGACTCCTATCCGCACTACGCGGTGGGCTGGGCGCATGCCATGGATACCCCCTACCAGTGGACCAAGCAGGTCGCTTCTCACTGGGGCGGAACGCGAAATGGCACGATCATCCACTGGCCCAAGGGGATTCAGTCTAAGGGAGAGATGCGGTGGCAGTTCCACCACGTCATCGACGTTGCGCCGACGATCCTGGAGGCGGCGGGAATTCCCGAGCCGGACTCTGTAAACGGGATACAGCAGAAACCGATCGAGGGCGTCAGTATGCTGTATTCCTTCAACGATGCCAAGGCGGCCGAGCGCCACGAGACACAGTACTTTGAAATGTTCGGCAATCGCGGCATCTACTTCAAGGGCTGGACTGCGGTCACGCGGCATAAGACACCGTGGCTTCTCGTTGGAGAAAAAACACTGCCCTTCGATGACGATGTCTGGGAGTTGTACGACACCAACAAGGACTGGAGCCAGGCGAACGACCTGTCCAAGCAGATGCCGGAGAAGCTGCACGAACTGCAACGCCTGTGGCTGATTGAGGCCGTGCGATACAACGTACTGCCGATCAATGATGACCTTGGCAAAGTGATGAACCCGGATACCGCCGGTCGTCCGCGCTTTATTAAGGGAACTACGCAGGTGCTGTTCGGCGGCATGGGTCATCTATCGGAGAACTGTGTCGTCAACATCAAGAACAAATCGCACTCGGTGACTGCGCTTGTCGACGTGCCGCAAACGGGCGCCGAGGGCGTAATCATTGCCCAGGGTGGAAACATCGGCGGCTGGAGCCTGTATGCAAAGGGGGGCAAACTGAAGTACTGCTACAACCTGGGCGGCGTGAAGTATTTCTACGTGGAGAGCGCGAACGCTTTGCCGGCGGGTGAGCACCAGGTACGCATGGAGTTTGCGTATGCCGGTGGCGGCCTGGGGAAGGGCGGTAACGTAACTCTGTACCTAGACGGTAAGAAGGTCGGTGAAGGGGCTGTGCCGATGACGCTGGCGATGATCTTCTCGTGCGACGACGGCTGCGACGTCGGCGAGGATACGGGTTCGCCCGTTTCCGAGGACTACGGCTCGCGTGGCAACGAATTCAACGGCACCGTGAAGGGAGCGGAGATCTCGATCGCCGATGGTGCCGAGAACTCTGATCACCTGGTTGATCCGAAGGAAGCGGTGCGGGTCGCCATGTCGATTCAATAGCTATGTCGACGCGGCCGGCAGTCGATTTAAGGTTGCCGACCGCATCGCAGTGAGAGATCCACTTGATCGACGACGCGCAAAGCTTATGGAGACCGGCCCACTTGCCCAACAGCCCGGAGCCAATGCGACAGCGTATCGTCAGGAAGCTAAAAACTTCCGCCCGCCAGTTGTGGAAACAATTTCGGACGCTGCGGCGCGCTCTTCTCCACCCCGGCGTTCCCTGGTATGCCAAGGTTGTTTGCGGATGCGCGGTTGCCTATGTCGCCAGCCCCATTCAGCTGATTCCAAATTTCATTCCGGTCATTGGGCAGCTGGATGATGTGCTGGTGATCGGTCTAAGTCTTCGCTTGCTGAAGCGATGCTGCTCTGCCTCTGTGCTGGAGGATTGTCAAAAAGATGGAGTCCGGTCTGCGGCAAGCGGAATTGCGACGGAGATTGCCGCTCCGGCTTCAAACGACCCTTCGACGAAGTCCTCGGAGCCGGGTACCTGTTGATAATTCCAGGGTCAAATTCACCTCCATCCTTAGGCCGATTTAACTCTCCAACATGTTGGGTTTCCCCCAAAATTGAGCCAGCGAAATTGAACACCTTGTCTCGGCAACAGTGCATCAGACATCGCGAAATGAACTACTTACCGGTGCGAACGAAAGATTCTCGATTTGGCTCGCAGCTTGCACCTTGGGTCTAAGCCGTTCGCAGACTCGGCCCAGAAGGTGATTCATGCCGCAGGTATCTGAGATCCCTCGTCCCACCAATGCTCCCCCGCGCTTTCACCTGTTGGCCAAGCCGAGCGGCTCGACCTGCAATATCGACTGCAAGTACTGTTTCTTTCTTTCAAAAGAAGCGCTGTACCCGAATGACAAGCAGCGAATGTCTCAGGAAACTCTGGAGACTTATATCCGTCAACTGCTGGAGTCGCACCGGTCCCCGGATGTGACGGTGGCGTGGCAGGGTGGCGAACCTACGCTGATGAAGCTGGAATTCTTTCGCCATTCCGTCGAACTGGTGGAGAAGTATCGTCGGCCGGGACAGGTTGTGCAGCAGACTTTTCAGACCAACGGCATCCTTCTCGACGATGACTGGTGCGCTTTTTTCAAAGAGCACAATTTTCTGGTTGGGCTGAGCGTCGATGGACCGCGCGAAATCCATAATGCGAACCGGGTGGATCGGGGCGGACAAGGCACCTTTGACAAGGTGATGAAGGGTTGGCGAAAACTGCGCCAACACAATGTGGATTTCAACATCCTATGCACCGTCAATTCCGCCAATGAACATCACGGCCGCGCCGTGTATCGCTTCTTCCGCGATGAACTGGGAGCGCAGTGGGTACAGTTCATCCCCATCATCGAACGTGCAACGGCGGATACGATTCAGATTGCGAACCTGGGGTGGAGTGAACGTCCCGGGGAGAAACGCCTGCTATATACGCAGTCGGGCGACAGGGTGACAGATCGCTCCGTCGGCGGCAAGCAATACGGCCAGTTCATGATCGACATCTTCGAGGAGTGGGTGCGGCACGACATCGGAAAGGTTTATGTGCAGTTGTTCGATGTCACTCTGGAAGCCTTTTTCGGGCGCCATCTGCTCTGCATCCATGCACCAACCTGCGGCTACGGGCCGGCGCTGGAACACAATGGCGATCTCTATTCCTGCGATCACTTCGTTGAGCCCAGGTTTCGCCTCGGCAATATTCACGAGACGCATATGTTGACTCTGGTGTCCTCTGCCGCGCAACGCAAATTCGGCGACGATAAGCGCGACACCCTGACGGCGCAATGTAAGAGTTGCGAGGTGCGGCCACTCTGCAATGGCGGGTGCCCAAAAGACCGTTTTACTTTGTCGCGCGACGGCGAGCCGGGTCAGAACTATTTGTGCGCCGGACTCGAACTGTTCTTCAAGCACACCCTGCCGGCGATGCGGACCATGGCGCAATTGCTGCAACAGCGCTGCCCGCCCTCCGACCTTATGGAAATGACCGCGGAGAGCGACAAGCTGGCTCGTCATCAACCCTGTTCCTGTGGCAGCGGCCGCAAACTTCGGCAGTGCCACGGCAACCAGTCACCGGATTTCCCGTTCAGCCACGTGAGCCTGCTCGAAGATGAGCAAGCGCAAAGCGACGGCGCAGCGATGATTGGGGGATCTCCATTGTCGACGGTCTCAGGGGGGGGTCACGGGGCCACATCGTGAAATTCCGAACGGACAAACCAAATTTCCAGAGCGCACGGAGTTAAGGATGCTGCGAAATTTCCCGGCTCACGCATGGTGGGATCGAGCCAGCCAGATTCATCGTCTTCGCGGTGGATAACCCGAAGGCAACACGAATCGAGCGTGTGATTCAAGTCCAGACATATTTTTCTTTCGGCTTCGGTTCCCGAATGGTGGACTGAGGCTGCAAACGAAGCAGGAAATTCAACTCATTGAGAAAGGTAACGAACATGGCTACAAAACCTGCAACGCCCGCAAAGAAGCCGAATATCCTTATTCTCTGGGGAGATGACATCGGCACATGGAACATCAGCTATTTCAGTCGTGGCATGATGGGCTACCGGACGCCAAACATCGACCGTGTCGCCAACGAAGGCGTCGCCTTCACCGACTTCTACGGTCAGCAGAGCTGCACTGCCGGTCGCGCATCTTTTATTACTGGCCAGAATCCGATCCGTACCGGCCTGACGAAAGTCGGAATGCCCGGAGCCACCGTCGGGCTTCAGAAGGAAGATCCGACCATCGCCGAACTACTTAAGCCGTTGGGTTATGCAACTGGCCAGTTTGGAAAGAACCACCTGGGCGACCGGAACGAATATCTGCCGACCGCACATGGATTCGACGAATTCTTTGGAAACCTCTATCACTTGAACGCCGAAGAAGAGCCGGAACTGCCTGACTATCCCAAGGAGCCATGGTTCAAGGAGAAGTTCGGACCGCGCGGTGTTCTGCACTGCAAGGCGACCGACAAGAACGACCCAACCGATCAACCCCGTTGGGGCGTAGTGGGCAAACAAACGGTTGAAGACACCGGTCCACTGACCATGAAGCGCATGGAGACGATCGATGAGGAAATCACGTCAGCAGCTCTCACCTGGATGGAGGCGCAGGTAAAGGCAGACAAGCCTTTCTTCCTCTGGTACAACTCCACCGCCTGCCACATGTGGACCCACCTGGCCGAGAAGAATCGCGGCAAGAGCGGTCAGGATGAATACAGTGACAGGATGGTTACGCACGACGAGCAAATCGGAATGATGCTCGACAAGCTCGACGAGCTGGGCATTGCGGACAACACCATCGTTATGTATTCCACCGACAACGGCCCCGAAAATGACACGTGGCCAGATGCTGCGAACACTCCGTTCCGCAGCCAGAAGGATACGAACTGGGAGGGCGCATGGCGCGTTCCGGCCTTCCTGCGCTGGCCCGGAAAAATTAAGCCGGGAACGGTGCTGAACGGCATCGTCACACATCAGGACATGCTGCCGACGTTGCTGGCGGCCGCGGGCGAGCCGGACGTCAAGGACAAGCTCCTGAAAGGGTACCAGGTGGGGGACAAGAACTTCAACGTCCACATCGATGGGTTCAACATGATTCCCTATCTCACAGAACAAGTGAAGGACAGTCCAAGAGAATCCTTTTTCTACTTCAGTGATGACGGAGATGTCATGGCGCTTCGGATCGGTGACGTGAAACTCACGTTTGCCGTTCAGAGAGCGATCACGAGCAATGTCTGGGCTGAACCACTCGTTAAGTTGCGTGTTCCTCACATCTTCCATCTTCGCCGCGATCCCTTTGAACGCGCCGACTTTAATTCGCAGGTCTACTGGAAATGGTTGATGCAGCACGCGCCTTACCTTTACTTAGCCCAAGCGGTCGTGGCCTCACAGGTTGAAGACTTTGTGAAGTTCCCGCCTCGACAGAAGGCAGCTTCCTTCAATCTCGACTCGGTCATGGCGAGTCTGGCTCCGGCCGAGGCAGCATACCAGAAGCAAAAAGCTGAAGCGGCTGCCAGCGCAAAACCGGCTCCAGCGAAGAAATAAAACAACTGTCACAAAAGTGGTAGATGGATTTCCCCGGCGGACAATGATCTGCCGGGGAATTTTTTGGATAGGCTATTTGCTATGACGCAACAAGAAGACCACCTTTCGCCGTTGCCAGCGGTTGTCGGAGGGGTCCAGGATTTCTACGAGCGCTATCCGTACCCCCAACCTGTTGCAAGTCTGGAAAGCTATGCCCGGTTGTGGGACGATCCGAACCGTCGCCGCGCCGACTACCATCTGTTCTGGCCCGACAAGCCCTATCGCGAAGACTATTCCATCCTGATTGCCGGATGTGGAACCTCCCAGGCTGCCAAGCATGCGCTGCGCTGGCCTTCCGCGCAGGTGACTGGCATCGATTTCAGCGCGATGAGTATTCATCACACGGAGCAGCTCAAGCAGAAATATGGGCTCAGGAATTTGGAGCTTCGCAAGCTCTCCATTGAACGCGTTGATGAGTTAGGGAAACACTTCGATCAGATCGTTT
>JAZKAG010000060.1:2131-9108 GCA_040389265.1 Acidobacteriota bacterium | reverse complement strand
GAAAATCCGAGCGCTGCAGCGTCGCCGCATTGTCCGGCTGCCGCATCAAGGCCTGATCCTGTTGCCATTCCTGTTGCAGTTGTTGGGAAGCAACCGTCCATTTATGGGCGACCGCCTGCGCTCGATCCGCCTTGACCTCTGCCTGGCGCAGCAGCAGGAACAGTACCACTGCCAGCACACCCAGCACTCCCGCCAGAATTCGCAGCCGCAGCAGGACCGGCCGAAGTTCGAAAAAGGGCCGCGAAGCGAGATTGAGTGTGATCCGCATTAGCCCCGGAGCGCCCCCATTACACTGGTAAAACGACCCGGATTTACCTCGCTGGGAACTCCGTTGGCAGAGAACGATTGCGAATTGACCAGGCTACGCAACGGTATCTGCCATGCCCCGTCGGCCGCCAGATATTGCCGCAGCACATCCGTTGACTCCAACCCCGCCACCCAGACTTCTTGCAGCGGCACATGCAAAGCGTCTTCGAAATAGGCTGCGGCCACCAGGACGGCCTGTGCCATCTCTCCCAGGTCGGTAGTGGCACGATCCGTGGCACGATAAAGCAGCAACTCCCCGTTGTGGGTGATGGCCGTTGTCATGGAATCTTTTTCCGTGTGCACCAGCAGATGCGAGCCTGTATCAGGCAAAGCAGCCAGTGCCGCCAAGGTAGCTGGCAGCAAAACTCCGGGCTCCCGTTGCAGGCTTCGCGCTAAAGCTTCCACTTCCTCCCGAATTTCTGCCGGCATAGCGGCCGCGAGTAACTGCAGCGGAACATCCTTGCGAGCAGGATCGGGCGTGCCCAACAGCTGGTAGGAAACCGCTGCCCGGTCGGCATCGAAGGGCAGCATGCGCCGCAGTCGAAAGCGAACCAGCGGCAGAATCTCCGGGGTTTTGGCGGGCAGCGTGTCGAAATCGAGAATATGTACACGGGTGCATGCGTCCGGCAGGATAAACGTCCAGTCACGCCCGCGGCTTTCAAAGGAGTCGAGCGCGTTCTTCAGCGCATTCTGCACCGCGGTAGTGTCACGAAACAGCGGCGCTGTCACTCCAGCGGAGACGACTCCTTCGGCCAAAGGCGCATAGACAGCTTCATCCAGCGGCGCTTCAACATTGGAGGATCGGGCCGCAAGAATTCCATCCGGCGCAATTTCGCAGGCTAACCTTGGACGCACTGCTTCTTGCAGTGAAGTTGGAAAAAGACGCATGTAGATTCAGCTTACCGTGAAGCTTCAATGAACGTAACTTTGTTAATCTCTTTCAACGTTGTCAGGCCTAATCGCACCCGCTGCAACGCCGACTCCCGCAGAAACGACATTCCTTCCGCCCGTGCCGCTTTGCGCACTTCTGAACTAGGCCTCTTCTCCAGAATAATTTCCCGGATTCGATCGTTGAGCTCCAGCAGTTCATGGATAGCGGTACGACCCTTGTATCCGGTACCTCCGCACTCGATACATCCCGCGCCTTCCTTGAAATCAAATCCGGACCATTCCGCCGTATCCAGTCCACTCAGTTGCAGAGTCTCGCGATCATACTGGACTGACCTCTTGCAATCTTCGCAGATCACTCGCACCAGTCGCTGGGCCAGGATGCAGTTCAACGCGGAGACAAAGTTGTAAGGTTCGACGCCCATGTTGAGAAAACGCCCCAGCACATCCACCACGTTGTTGGCGTGGACGGTGGTGAATACAAGGTGACCGGTCAAAGCCGAGTTGATTGCGATCTGTGCCGTTTCCTGGTCGCGAATTTCGCCCACCAGGATCTTGTCAGGATCGTGACGCAGAATCGAACGCAGCCCGCGTGCAAAGGTCAGACCCTTTTTCTCATTCACCGGAATTTGTGTGATGCCGCGAATCTGATACTCCACCGGGTCTTCAATGGTGATGATCTTGTCTTCGTCACTTTTAATTTCATTTAACGCGGCATACAGCGTAGTCGTTTTGCCCGATCCTGTGGGCCCGGTGACCAGCACCATGCCATACGGCTCGCGGATGTAACGGCGGAATCGACGCAGATCGTCTTCGTCAAATCCGACCACGTTCAACGTCAGGGAGCGGAAGGTTTCGCTCATCGACTCCTTGTCCAGTACACGAAGCACCGCATTTTCGCCGTGCACAGTCGGCATGATGGAAACGCGGAAATCGATCAGGCGCCCTTTGTAGCGAACCCGAAAACGTCCATCCTGCGGAACGCGGCGCTCTGCAATATCCAGCTCACTCATGACCTTGATTCGCGAAAGAATGGTCTGGTGGTGCTCCCGTGCAATGGGCGCCATTGCATGTTGCAGCACGCCGTCGATGCGATATTTCACCAGCAGGCTATCGTCAAAGGTTTCCAGATGAATATCGCTGGCTCTGCGCTCGAGTGCGGTGAACACCATGGTGTCGACCAGCCGAATGATGGGGCTGATGTCTTCTTCTGACGTCAGCTTCTCGATGGAAAGCGTTTCGTCCTGGTTGTCTTCCGACGAGAGCACATCGAACGTCAGTCCTTCCGTGGCTTCGTCGAGAACACGCTGCGACTGCTCCGTCTTCTTCAGCAGATCGGTAATCTGGCTGAGGGTCGCAACTTTGACTCCGATTTTCTGCCCCAGCAAACTGGAAATTTCATCCATCATCATCAAGCGGCTGGGATCGCTTACTGCGATGATCAACTTATTATCGAGCTGCTCCAGCGGAACAAAGTTATAACGAAACATCATGTCCACGGGAACCGTGCGGAACAATTCATGCTGAATGCGAAAATTCCGGAGATCCACAAACTCGCAACGGTAGCGCGCGGCCAAAACCTGCGCCTGCGTAGTCTCATCGCTGACGATGAGCTTACCGTTGGGAACGATCGCGATATCCGCCATAATATTTCTCCTTGCTTAGTGTTGCATTGCGCCGGCCGCGCCCAGGCTGAAGATCGGCAGATAGAGCGCGATCAAAATGGTCACCACGACGCCGCCCATCACAATTAGAATTGCGGGCTCAATCAACGACAGCGCAGCCGTCAGCGCCGTCTGCACATCTTCCTCAAAAAATTCCGCCACGGAATTCAGCATCCCCGGCAGCGCACCCGTCGCTTCGCCGACTTCGATCATTTCGATCGAAAGCTCTGGAAAAATTTTGGTGTTATTCAGACTGGTGGCCAGTCCCTTGCCCTCTCGCACGCTGCCGACCGACTGCGTGACCGCCTGGCTGAGACGCCGGCTGCCGATCGACCGGGCCGCTGTCTCCAGCGATGGAACCAGCGGCAAGCCGCCTGAAAGCAATGTGGAAAGCGTGCGTGAGAATAACGCTACTTGATACTTGACCCAGATGCTGCCAAAAATCGGGGTTTTTATGCGGAGGGTATCGATCTGGTTGGCACCCGCGTCGGTGCGGCTCCAGCGAAACAGGCCGAAGACGAGAGCCGCAAAAGCAATCAGCAGGTATGGCAAGTACGATTGGAAGTCTTTGCCCATCGCCAGCATAAAGACTGTGATGCCGGGCAGCTTGGTCCCGATTTGATCATAGAGAGCAGCAAAGCGAGGCACCACAAAGCTGATCAAAAAGATGAACAGGCCGGTGACCATAAAAATCAGCAGTACTGGATAGAAAAGCGACGCAATCAACTTTTTCCGGAAGGTCAGCGAAATTCGCTGGAATGCCAGGTAGCGCGTGAGCACTTCTTCCAGGTTTCCGGAACGTTCGCCGGCCAGCAGCGAGGTGGTGTAGATCACTGGAAATCCGCCCTGCGACTCAAAAGCCGCCGACAGCGATTGTCCAGTGCGAACACGCACGGCCACGTCTTCCAGTTGGGCGCGCAGAGTGGAAGCTTTTTGCCGCTTCGCCAGCAAATCCACAGAAGAAAGAATCGGAAGACCGGCGCGAATCAGCGTAAGAAATTGCTGATTGAAAATCAGGAATGGCTCCAGCTTGACGCGTTTGCCGCCGCCGGCCTTGCCTGCAATCCCTTTCGGCTTAACCCAGTACACGAAATGGCCAGACTGGGCGAAGCGCTGGCGCAATTCTTCGGCGGAGTTTGCTATGTGCACATTCTCCTGCACATGTCCCCGTTCATCCGCAGTTTTGACGATATATTCCAAGCGATTCTATTCCCTCGCCGATGCGGAAACAGCCGCGATCGGAGCTTGATTCATTACGCGTAGCTGACCCCAAGATACCAGTCTTGCAATGCGCCCGTCCGGCCCGACAACGAATGGCAGGCTCATCGCATTCCAGTTTCCATGATCGAGCGAATGCCAGGTATTGCCGTTATCGCGGGAAATGTCACTGCCCGACGATCCGGCCGCAATCCAGCTCGCGTCGGTTGGGTTCCACGCCACCGTGGAGCGATAGCCTGCGGGAGTATGCGAGGCGACCTGCCATCGGACACCATTCGTTGTGAATCCCGCCGTAGCGCTTGCATTTGCCGATTGAGCATAATCTCCGCCCACCACCACCCCGTTTGTGGTGTCGTGAAACTCGACTGCGAAAATTCCTGCCGAGTCCTTCGATCCCAAGGGCAGTGCGCGCACATGGACGCAGTCATTCGCCGCAGAATTATCTGCTGGCGCGGAGATCAGCTCCAGGGGCGCTAATTCAAATCCGTACAGCCATCCGCCGCTGGTGCCGAACCATATTTGGTGGTTGGTGCCCGTTCCAGGAGCCGAATTCGCATCCTGCAAGGGCACGATCGCCAGCGATTGATTGCTGGCGGCGAAAGCGCCTTGTTCTGGATCCATGGTGTGCAAGCAGGGGTTAACCTGTCGCGTCCACTGGCCGCCGCCGTCATACGTTACATACATGGTGAAGCTTCCCTGCACCGGATCTCCGAGAATTACGCCAAATCGAGTGCCATCAAATTGCAGTGCATCCCAAAAACCATCGGCATCCGGATTGGTGAACACTAGCGTCCAGGTGCGGCAACCGTCATGCGTCGAATACAACTTTGACTCGCTTCCCGGACCGCTCGACATCACCATGGCATGGTCCCCATCCCAGGCCCACACGCTGCGAAAATCCAGCTTCTCCGCGCCCTCCGGCACAGCACAGGATTTCCAATGCTGGCCGCCATCGAGAGTGCGCACAACTGTCCCTCCGGTCCCGCTGGCCCACGCAATATCGGCCGTCACCGCATGGATTCCTCGCAGGCTCGCGGTCGTAACGCTAGGCTCCATCTGCCATTGCGCCCGCGCCGGCGCAGTCGCGCAGAGCAACATGCCCAACGCGAATGCAGACGAACTTGTCCGTGAGAATCGAGACTGCAAGCCATCACTCCAGACCGATCGAGTCGCTGTTAGATAGGAGCCATTCCCTTGACCACCGCCACGCCGGCAGGTGGGCGAAAGGAGAACGTATCGGCAGCCAGCCGCGGATTGGAGACTTCATCTGCGAGATGAAATTCCGTGATCGCACCGTCGGTTTCCTTCCACTGGATGGCATCGATCCTGCCCTCCGCGGTCACCGTCAGCGTGACTTCCGCCACCTTCTGCTCCATGCCCTTGGGAACTCCGCGCAAACGAAATTCTGTTCCCTCAGGAGTTAGCGTCAGATCGGTCAGTTCTTTTTCTATGCGTGTATGGCCTAATAAGAAGCGAAGCGGCGAACGAAAGTCCTGCAGTTGCTTGGCCGGGTAGCGCTCCGCCTGCGCATCGCCCGGTGTATAGGAGTAGCCGTACTTTTCATCGATGACAAATACCTTACCGGCGGGTTTGGAATAGTCCCACCGCATGCGACCCGGCTTTTCCAGCAGCAGCGTTCCGCTCTCGGCGCGTTTCATTCCCATACCTTGGTAGGTTTCAGTGAATTGGACGCGCAGCGAGTGCAGTCGGTTATAGTGCTGATCTACTTGTTTGCAGATTTCCTCAATCGTCGGCGATACCGAGGGCGCCGGGCCAAGATTCGAGCCCCAGGACGACGAGGTGAAAACCACACACATCAGTAGCCACACCACCGCTGCCATCCATTGCCTGGCTGGTAGATTCCGCGTTACTGGGTTCGGGGAGGTACGTATGCCTGTCAAAAAATGTATGCGTCTTCCATCATTTCGGCTTACGAAATTGGCTGCGTGCAATTCGTACCGCCCGCCGGATCTGCCTTGATTTCGCCCGTCTGGTCCATGCAGAAGCCTCGATGTCCTGTCTTGCCGACGGCCTGCGGAACCGCTGTCACCTCAAACGAGGTATAGACGTCCTTGTTGTTGACGTTCACCTTGGTGCAGTTGGTGATCGCAAACAAATAGCCGCTCTTATAGCCACTAGCCAGGTCAGATGGAATCAACTGAGCTGCCTGGGGACTGGGTGCACCGGACTTGGGATCGCCGCCGAGTTGCGACAAACTGCAGGAGAATCCATTCGCCGGATAGTCGGTCTGATATTGGATTTCTGCGCTGTTCAGCGTATGTAATTCTTCCATGGCTGCAGTCTCGTTCGCCTGGCTGCGCATGTTCATATAGTTGGGAATCGCCACAGCCATCAGGATCAGGATGACCGACATGACGATCAGCAGTTCCATCAACGTAAAGCCAGCCTGACGGAGCTGCTGCCGGGTACTTGCAAGCACTTCATTTTTCATTTTCAACACCCTGCATTGGAACCGATGCGAATCTATTCCCTACTGTATCAGCAGGCAAGGTGTTCGCGCGTGATCTTCAGGCCGTTCAGGTTGCCCAGCATGGCAACTGCAACCGACTCAGGAACAAATAGTTGCTCGGCCATTCGCATCAGGTCCGCGCTGGTCACCTGAGCGACTTGCTCTAGAATTTCCGGAACAGCATAAAAGCGCTGGAAATACATCTCCTGACGCGCCAGGTTCGACATCAACGCGCCAGAACTTTCCAGGCTCATCAGGATGTTTCCCTTGAGCTGGTCCTTGGCACGCTGCAATTCCTCTTCTGGAACCAGATCGTCCTTCAAACGCCGAAATTCATCCACCGTCAGCCGAATGACCTGCTCAGCATTCTGCGCTGAAGTTCCCGCGTAGACGCACAGCGACCCGGTATCGCGGAAGGAATTCACCTCGCT
>JAZKAG010000060.1:0-2121 GCA_040389265.1 Acidobacteriota bacterium | reverse complement strand
GTCCGCTCTATCGCATCGTCATCAAATTCCCCGCGATCTTCGCGGACATTCTGAAACAGGCGAGAGCTCATGCCGCCGCCAAGAATCGTGTTCAGCAGGGCGACAGTATAACGCTGCTCATCATTCACAGCCGGAGCCGGCACACCCAGGCACAACTGTAATTGTTCCAGCGACTTTTTCTGCTTGGAAACAATGCGCGCATGCACGTTCGGCTTGGCTGCAAACGGCAGGATTAAATCACCATTTACCGAGGATGTTGCCGGCAGGTGCGCCAGCTTTTCCGCAACCAGGGTCACAAACTCATCGTGATCCAGATTTCCCGCAGCGGAGAAGATCATATTCTTGCCTTGGAATCGCCCGCCGTAGAAATCGAACAAAGTTCCCTGGTCGAACCGTTTCACCGTATCGCGAGTTCCAAGAATCGGCTTGCCCAACGGATGATCTTTCCAAAAGCTTTGGGTAAAAATTTCATGTACCAGCATGTCCGGGTTATCTTCATCCATCTTGATTTCTTCCAGGATGACTTTGCACTCCCGTCCGATGTCGTCAGGAGCGAAGACCGGCTGCGTGACCAGGTCCGTCAGCACATCCAGCGCCTTCGGCACATGCTCGTCCAGCACTTTAATGTTGAAGCAGATGGTCTCCTTGCTTGTGAAGGCGTCCAGGTTGCCGCCAATGGCGTCGACTTCCCTGGCGATGTTCTGCGCGGAGCGCGACTTGGTCCCTTTGAAGACCATGTGCTCAACAAAGTGAGACACGCCGTTGATCTCCGGCAATTCGTCGCGCGAACCGGTCTTGACCCACACCCCCATGGAGACGGAGCGAACGTGTTCCATTCTCTCGGTGAGGATCACCAGGCCGTTGGATAATTCTGTTCGGCGAATGTTGCGACTTTGGGCGCTGTCGGGCGAACTTCCAAGGGAGCTGAAATGCGTAGTATCCTGCGGACTATCGATCGTAATCATCTGGATATAATTTTTTCACATGCTAGAGTGGATTGCGGTCGCGCCTGGAAGCGGCTGAGGCTGCAACTAGTTATCCACATTAGATGCAAAGTTTTCCACAATTCGACCCCGATCGGCAAAAGAATCTTGTAAATTCTACACGCCCTCTATTTTCTCTATCGCTGCAACAACTTACAGGAATAATTGAAGGCGTGGGTTTAAAGCGCTATCGCGCCCGGCAGCTTTGGCACGCACTTTATCAACAGCGCGTCGCCTCCCTGGAAGAAATGACGGCGCTCCCAAAATCCGTGCGTGAATTGCTGCGTGAGTCGGGGTTTGAGGTAGGAATGCCGAACATCGCCCAAGCCTTCGTATCCAGCGACGGCACCGAGCGATACCTGGTCGCATGCAGCGACGGCGAGACCGTCGAGACCGTCTGGATGCCGAATGGGGATGACGGAGAGCTAGGCGATGGATCCGACGCGGCTACCGAGGAAGCCGACGCGGGTTCGACAGTGGGAAGCGATTCGACCGGCTCGGCAGTTCCCTATCGCCGTGCCACGATTTGTATTTCAAGCCAGGTGGGATGTGCGGTGAATTGTCAGTTTTGCCTGACCGCAAAGTTGGGAGTGAAGCGCAACCTGACCGCAGGCGAAATTGCCGGACAGGTCGCTGCTGTATTCAATCGCCACCAGGTCCGGATCGGGCGCGATCGCATTAACCTGGTCTTTATGGGGATGGGCGAGCCGTTTCTGAATTACGACAACTTCATGGCGGCGGTTCATCTGCTGGTCGAAGGGATGGGTATTCCCGAGTCGCGCATGACCGTTTCCACCTCTGGAATCCTGCCTGGCATGGAGCGGTTTGTAATGGAGAAAGTGCGACCTAAGCTGGCACTCAGCCTGAACGCGCCCAACAATTCCATTCGCGAGAGCATCATGCCAGTCACCCGCAAATGGAAGATCGAAGATTTATTCGAGGCGCTGCGGGAGCTTCCGCTGCGACCCCGGGAGCGAGTCACCTTCGAGTATGTGTTGCTCGGTGGAGTCAATGACTCTCTGCGGGATGCGCGTGAGTTGAGCGCGCTGCTGCAACGTTCTGGATTGCCAGTCAAAATCAATTTGATCGTGTGGAATCCAGGCCCGGATATTCCCTATCGAATGCCGACGCCCGAGGA
>JAZKAG010000059.1:0-5279 GCA_040389265.1 Acidobacteriota bacterium | reverse complement strand
TGACCGAGATTTTCTGGCCATCCACATCGATCATGTCTTCCATGCCGACCTTCACATTGGCAGCTTTGGTGGCGCGGAACGAATTGATCAGCTCGGCGAGAGGCACATCCCCGCTGCCTTCCACCGCAACCTTCGCGGTCGCGGGGTCAAAATCGATCTTCTCTTCCGGCTTGTCTTTGCGAAAGAAGCTTAGCAATCCCATGGTATTTCCTCCCGAGTTCATTAGTTCGATGCGCGCTTCTTCGTAGCGCGGAACCGATACGACAGCAAAATGGGTGTACTCGCCATCCAACACTTCGGCCTGATAAGGCACCTGGTTGTAGAACCCGGCCTTGGTGTCCAGCACGGGCTGATAGGCGCATGACACCGAAAATCCATTCTCGATATTTTTCAGGGTCTGTTTGTTCCACACCAGCGCCGGCGCGTGAAACCATCCATCGGCGGCATTGAAATAGGCGGGGCCAGTGACCACTCCCTGAAACGTGCCGCGATCAAACTCGTTCGCGTTCACTTTGCGATGGTCCCAATTCACGATCGGTTTGCCCTTCGCGGAGGCGTTCATTTTGTCGAACGCTTCCTTGCGAACCAACACGGTTCCGCCCGTGGTTTCGCCTTTCGTGTTTTTCAAATCCTGGTAATAGACCAGTCCGGGCACGATGAATTTGAGGTCGACTTCCTGGGGCCACCCATCACGGGAAGCGTTCTCCAAGGCGGGATTTTCCAACACGGAAGCGGGCAGCAATTGCTTGGTCACGCTCAATTGATACAGTATTTGGGAATTAAATGCAAGGGATTAAACGTAGGCGGCATCTTTTTCAAGGATGGGGATATCCACACACCGGCAGCCAAAATCTTCCCCCGGGTTGTTGCGCTCGCCGGTTGTGCGATTCGTGATCGGCGGCTGGTCATAGGTGAAGGTCTGTCCATTTAACCGACGGTGACTGTCGCGCACGCGCTCGTCATGCGCCGTGCTCCAGCGGTACCGCTTCACACCGGATTGCTGTAGGCGCTGCTTCCGAAACTTCGCCATGAACAGACCCGTTTCCTGCCGCGCCAGAAACTTCGCTTTGTTGGCTGTCACGCCATACCGGTGCCGGACCATTTCGGTCAGGCGATCAAATCGGAACCCCTGCATCGCGTTGTCTTCCACAGCTTCGCGTAGCGTGACAATCGATTGCTTGGAAAAATCGGTGATGTACAACTCCATGTTGGCGGAATAATCTTTCGCCAGCTGCTCCACATGCTTTTTATCCAGCTCCGGCCGGACCTCCAACAACTCCGCGGACTTCTTGAAGCCTTTGTTGATGCTGCCTATGGTGGCCTCGGCATCCACCGGCTTCGACTTCACCAACCGCTCCAAATCCTTCTGCACCTCGTTCAATTGGCGCAGCACCGCGTCATGCGCGGCCTTGGCGACGGTCTGGTAATTGGCGGCCTCGGCGCGCACCTGTTCCGGCACACGGCCGACATCCAGCCGGTACACCAGCGCGCGATGATCGAACGAGGCGCCCAATGATCGGAGATCCTTGGAGATCGCGACGCTGAAATCACCACTGAAAACGCCATCCGTGTACTGAACGCGGCCAGTTCGCAACGCCATCATCAACGACCCCACCCCACCGCCTTGGGCGTTCATCATTTCCTGAAATTCCCGCCCTTGCGGACTGGCCTTTCGAAGGATCTCCACAATAGGCGCGAACACGATCTCGTAAAAGATCGCTTTCAACTGGGACTCCATGTCGTCCCAATAGGCTTCGCGGAGGTGTTGAGGGGGGAGCGTTTTCAAGTCTTTTTGGCGTCTTCCAGGGCTTTCTTCGCGCGCTTCTGGCCAAGATCGAGGATCATGTGGCCGGCCTCGACCGTCATCTTCAGGATCAGGTCCAGGTTGTCCAGGTGACCGGCCAGCGTCATCGCGCCGGTCTCTACGTTGCAGGTGATGATCAACTTCGCGACCTTGTTGCCGGGCTCTTTCACTTCCAGATTTGCAGCCATCGTTATTTCTCCTTGTCCTCTTTGGGTTGCTTCTTACTGCCTTTTTCTTCGTCGCCTTCCTGTTCGCCTTCACTCCCCATGGGCTTCTCGGGGAACTCCTCCAACAGGCCCTTCTGCGCCTTGGTGTCTACCGAAACCAAGCTGTCCTTGTGCAGGGCCTGGCCGACTTCCTCGCTGTCCATAAGAGCACGATCGTACAGCGCAATAATGCGATTGAATTTTTTATCACGGATATCTTCCTCGTCCTTCGCGCTCATCACCCGCAGGGGCTTGAACGCCATCTTATATTTGAATGTCGAACCCCACAGATACCGCTGCACCAAATCGATCACCTTACGCAGCGGCTTGCGCATGTGCGCGCGGACTTCCGATTCCACCACCGCGTTGTAGTTCTCGATATCGTCTTCCCCCGAGCTGAACCCGGTGGCGGCCACACCGAACAACTTGCTGATCGGCATGCGGCAGGCAGAGGCGATCCCCATGCGATTCTCTTTCATCACATCGGCGATCCCAGTGAAGGTGATCTGCTTCTGCTCATACATATCGTTCTTATCCAACAGCAGGGCGTTGTTCATGTTCTTGGCCTGTTGGACTGTACGAATCCGGCGCAGCATCGCCTGATCGCCTTCCGCGTTCAGCAACAGCTCGCGCATCCCATCAATCATGAACACATCGACCTTGGCTTCGTTCAGCAGATCGTACAGGACATTCCGCGTCCGCAAGAACAGGTTGAAATCTTCGATCGTGCGCTCCACCACACTCATACCCCATCCCTGGAGCTGCCAGCGAACCATCCACGGGGCTTCGATCCCGGTCATGGTGATCACCCGGGACTTGTGCAGACGCTGCCCGTAGTAGTTATAGAACTCCGATTCCTTCGCGGCCGCATCTTGCCAGGGGTTGCTGTTGGTGGCCACATCCTTGGGGTTGGACAACTTCGTGGGCGAACCCAACTCCCAGCGCGAGGCGGCATACAGCTTCAGGAAACGGATGGGCGTATCTTCTTCCAGCGGCTTCTCGAAATCGCCGCCATCATTCACCACGATTGCTCCCCCGCCGAACAGGCGCGCCCAACACTCCCCGATGCCAACCACGCCATTCAGGATGTCTTCTTCTTCCAAGAACGTGCACAACTCCTGCAGGTCCTCCTCATCGGCCTCGTCGCTATGGAGATCCAACCCGCCGCGCAGAGCGTCCAGCACCGGCTGCATCACGAGCGTCTGAATGATCCCATGGGTCTTGAAGAAATAGTTCAAGAAGGTGAAATTGATCGTGATCGGCGCCGCTATGTTCGCCTGAAACAACGGGTTAAAGCTGGTGATATTGAACTGGCTGGCGGCCGCTGACGCCAACACCCCCGACAGGCCGTTGCTCAACTCCCGGTTCATAAGCTGGTTATTATTCCGCAACTCTTTGTTCTGTTCTTTGAGAAGTTTTAATTGCTGGCGTCCGAACCGATGCGTTTCACTTCCCATTGGCGGCCTCCATGCGTTCTACCAGCTTTTCCATCCGGTTGACCTGCACTTCCATCTGCACACGTTCCGCATGCAGGCGCTCAAAGGTGGTTTTGAAATAGGCTTTAACTTCGTCATCTACCGAAACGATCCGGGCTTCGATCTGGCAGGGGTCGCACATTTAGCGGCACGCTCGCTGGAGGGTCTTCACTTCCTCACGGCACATTTCCAGGTCAAAGGTGGCCGTGGTGCACTTCAAATCAGACTTCAACCGCTTGCTCGATTCCTCCGCGCGGTCCATCAACACCACCGAGGCGCAGGTGTTCACGCATTGACGCTTGGTCATGCAGCCCACGAAAAGAAACAGCACCAGCCACCATAGGTTCTTCAAAGCGTCCCTCCTCACTCCGCGTAGGCCATCGCGCTGCTCTTGATCATTTCCATCGGTAATAGCGTTGCGTCGCGCATATCATCGAACTTAGGATGGTTGGTCGTCAACTGGTATTCCCACTCCTCGCGCAGCTTCCGGTCGATGTACTGGCTGATAAAAACACGGCCGTTCTCGAAGAACCATGCTTTGTTTTCCAGGTTCGCCAGTTTATCCGGCACCTTGTCCACCTCGCGCGTCGGGATGGTGGTCTGCCGCTTAACCTCGGCGACGAAATCCTTGAAACCGGCAATCCCTTCGATATACGCCAGCGCTAACGGCCTGTCAGCCGGCTGCGCCCGCTGAATCTCCTGGAGCTTGGCGATGCGTTTATCAAGGCTAAGGTGTTCGTTCCACAGCCCACGGATGTAGTAGAAATAACCTTTTGAATCGGTGTACCGGAACACATCGATGAGGCAGATGCCCGTGAAATCATTTTCCGCTTTGGCGCCGATGCTCGGATCGCAACCGAGGATGGTCCTGACGTATTCAAACTTCCCACCCGGGCGCAACGCCAGAGGATCGTACTCTTTGATCCACGCTTTCTTGACGATACTGCTGGAATCGTCGCGCGGCTCGTTCTGCATTTCCCGCATGAAGATCGCGGAAGTCATGCCCTCCATATCTTGCATTAAAGAGTCGAATGTGTTTTTCTCCGGCCACAACACGGTCTTCTTCTGCCAATCGGTGATCGCCTTGAAGGTGCGCGCCTTCACATAGGACAACTTCTCCAAGCGGTTCAAAAGGTCCAACTCGTTCGAGGCTGTTCCCGTCACCTGAATCGAGGTACGGCGTCCCTGCGCGCGCGCCGGGTACAGCGTGGACCAGAACCAATCGTTCTTCTTCTGGGTGGCTTCCGGGTTGTAGATGTCCTTCTCGTCGTAGAGGTCGTCCGGCATGATGTAGTCCGGCCGGCGATTGCGCCAGTTGATGCCGCGGATGCTCTGGCCCGCACCCACGGCGGTGAAGCAGACTCCATTCGCCAGGACAAACTGCTCGTCGGTCCATCGTGGCCCCACCAGATCGCCGCATAATTCGATCAGCTCCGCGTTTTCTTCAAACTCATAACGAATCGACCGATTGACCGCGTTCGCCTTCGCGTCAGTAGCCTGTACGTGCATGTAGTGGAGGAAATCCGTAAATTCATAAATCGCCTGGAAGATGGGGATGAGGAACCCTTTGATGGTGGTTTTGGAATGGTAGCGCGGCGCCTTTGTTGAAGTAAAAGGCAGGCCGCGTATATCAACGAGATATTGGTGCAGCGGGTAACAGAAAGGCAGGCCGAACTTGTCGGGGAAGAGGCATTGGCCCCAGGTGAGGATGTCGCCTTCAGCGGCAGCAAGGCGCGCCCGGGCGATTCGGGCTTGGCTGTTGATGGCGTACAGTTCTTCGGCTGTGGCATCAAG
>JAZKAG010000058.1:9071-11365 GCA_040389265.1 Acidobacteriota bacterium | reverse complement strand
GCATCACGGTTGTCATGCAGGGAGATGATTTTCGGCGGACGGTACGCCGCGCAAGTTTTCTGTAGCGCGAAACAGTTTCGGGCAGCCACGCTCAGTCCGGCTATGCATCTTGCGCCTAATCTGGGTCGCTCCGCACTGCACTTCTGGCGGCCTAGAAAAATGGCGCGGCTGCCAGAATTGCAAGAGCCGCTGCGACTGCGGCAGCACGATAGATCGTATCCCCTTGTGGCTGCACAGATCGTTTTCGCGTTTGCTTCTTCAAAAGCCGCAACATGTTGGCTCCCCGCTGCTCCCATCCGCGCGAAGGTCGCCGCCCGCAGCCGCCTTCATTCGCTTCAGTTTGCTGTATCTATGACGTATGCATCGGTGAAAGGGATTCGAAGCTTGAATCATATTTCTGTTTTTTTTCATAATGCCTTACCATGCAGGAATTGTTTCCGCCATCCTCCCTGCGAGTTACAATCGGCGCATGAACGACCCAGGACCGGGATCTGCTCCAACTCCCACCCCACCGCGCGAACCCATTCTGTTTGTCACGGAAACCCCTTCAGCGAATAGTGCAGTTGGGGGGGTAGAACGTAACTGGGTTCCGTGGATTGTTGCCCTGGTCGTCATCTGCTTCGGGCTTGGACTGGCATACTGGCTGGGTCGGCCGACCTCGAACTCGAACGGCAACGGTGTCGACCCGTACGCTAAGAACGTTGTACTGAACCATGTGCAGGTCAGCCAGGCCAGTAACTTCGCAGGCGATCAACTCACGTATGTCGACGGTACTATCTTGAATCGGGGGAATCGCACCATCACGTCGATGACCCTGCAGGCCGCCTTCCCCAATGAAACCGGCGACGCGCCCCAGATCCTGCAGGCCCCACTCGGCCTGGTCCGCTCGCGGGAACCCTACCTGGACACCCAACCCATCAGTGCTGCTCCGTTGCCGCCGGGCAAATCCCAGGACTTTCGCCTGGTCTTCGATAACGTATCACCGATGTGGAACCAGGCCCCGCCCGCCCTTCAAATTGTAGACATTGCCACCCGCCAGTAGGCTACCCGCCCAGGGTTTTTTGGGGGCGATTGAGCTGCGTTAGAGGGTAGTTTTTGCCGGGTTACCAGAAGCTTTTACGCGATTCCCGCCGGGCTCTAATTTCTTCAAAATCTCCAGCTTTCAGAGCTTACTTCATCCTCTCTTTAGAATCAGCCAGTTGACCCACTTTTCCTACCCCTCTTCCAAGGCTGCACCTTTGGCACCGTGCTTGCAATTAGGGATGGCGTACCCCAGTGCCAGTAGCGCGGCACGGTTATGGAAAAGTGATGAAAACGTCCAATTCAAAAAATTTGCTCAGAATTGCAACGGTAGTACTCGCTGCCAGTACCGCACTCCCGCTTATCGCACAATCAACCGACCAAAATTCGGCTTCAAACGCCCAGGTTCAAACGGGAACTTCTGCAACTGCATCGACTTCCGGCACAACAACGATGACTGGCACCGGTCAGCCGCCGCTGGAAACGCAGTCGCATGAAGGCTTCTGGGGACACATGAACCCGATGGCCCGCAAAAAGTGGGTAAATCGGCAGTTGAACCCGGTAAAAGATCGCCTGAATGAACTGGATCAGGTTTCGGCCGTGAATGCCCGCGACATCAAGGATGTAGATGCTCGGGCTCAGGCAGGAATTTCCAAAGCTCAGGACACGGCGAACACCGCCGACCAGCATGCTACAGCCGCGGGAAATACGGCGAACCAAGCAGAACAGACGGCCCAGCAGGCCAGCACTCAGACCGCCACCATCGGTACCGCAGTCAGCAACCTGGATCAGTATCAGACTGTGAACACCGTGGAGATTCGCTTCCGCAGCAGCCACAGTGCCCTCGGGCAGAACTCAAAAGATGCGCTCGATCAATTGGTGAGCCAACTGCAGGGCCAGCGCGGATATCTGATTGATGTTCAAGGTTATTCTCCACTTCGTGGTCAAGCGGGCATTACCGCTTCCCACGATATGGCCTCTGCCGTGACACGTTACCTGGTCACGGACAAGCAGGTTCCGCTATACAAGATTCGCCAAATCGGGTTGGGAAATGCTCCTCTTGCCGTGAGCGATTCCAGCAAGACCCGCCGAGGCAGCGTCGTGGAAGTCACACTGATGCATAACAGTTTGTCAACCTTGAGTGCGTCGAATATCGGTGCCTCAACAACCGGCGCGGCGCAGTCCGGTAACGCGCAGTCCTCCTCGAATGGGACTGCGTCGCAGCCAAGCACCGAATAACAAAGGTTGACTCAAAAGCTCTCACACAAGAGAGA
>JAZKAG010000058.1:7249-9061 GCA_040389265.1 Acidobacteriota bacterium | reverse complement strand
TTGCTGCTTTCATCTCGATTCCGCACGCCAGGTATCTGCCCACCCCTCTCTCTAGCGAAGCAAGTTGAATGAAGGCTTTCGATAGGTGACGTCTGATTTGACGTCGGACTCGAGTCCGGGAAATCCGGATGGGCACAGGTTGGTGGGTTGACCCGGGACGTTGCTCCACAGAAGGATGAGCTTAGGTTGCTGGGTGGACCCTGGAGTTTAGTCCGGGGAATCCGGTCCATCTGAGTGACGAGTTTTCAGCCGCTGCGGGGCGTCGATCAAACTCCCCTAAAACAAAGTCGGCTCGTTCGCAGCAGCGCGGCCTTTTTTCTTACGCGGAATGTTGGTCGAGGAAACCACGGTATGTGCCGCCGCAGGTTTATCGCCGCCCTCCGACCCAAGCATCGACAACAACGCACGCATCTCTTTGCGAAGCTCGTTGAACTTTGGACTCACCGCAGCAGACTTCAATCCCACAGCCGCAATCCTAGCTCCGCGACCCGTCGCTACCGGCGTGGGCAGAAAGTCCGTCTTGCGTCGCATCGGGTGCGGCGCCGTTCCGTTTTGTGACGTCGCCTTCTGCGATTCCACCACCGTGGGTGCTGTCCGTTTCTCAGCCAGAGATTTTCGCGCCCCGGCAATGGTGAATCCTTCGTCGTACAACAACCGCTTGATCTCGAGAACCATCTCCACATCGCGCTTGCGATAGAGACGTTGCCCGCTGCCACCTTTGTGCGGCTTCAACTGCGGGAATTCTGTCTCCCAAAATCGCAGCACATACGCGGGCAGGCTGCACAGACGTGCAACATCCCCAATGCGAAAATACAGTTTGTCTGGGATGGAGACAGGAGTCTTTATGGATTGCATCTTGCGTCGGGCGGGTTGCGGTTGTGCCATCAGAATCCCCAATTCCCCAGGCAGAGATGCATCAAACGTTTCACCTTTGAAGCGAGAACAGAATTCATTCTCTTGTGCCGGCTGTGCCGCACTTGACTTCGATCGCTTCAATCCCCTGCGCCTATCGACGGCCGCGGTGCGCGACCTTCTCCAAAGTATAAGTTGTTACAGGCAAATTGCGCAGCACCTATTTTGCTGCATACGTCAAAAAAAATCGCAATTGAAAATTGCGTCGTTTCATTCCATCGATCGCCGGTCATCATTTGACTGCCGCACCTCTTGTCGACGTCCAAATCTCTGGCGGAAATTCCGGCATCGTCGCGCGACCCGCCGGACGACCCGCTGCCAGGTTCTGTAACTGGCCCGGATCGAGCGGGCGACCTTCATTCTGGCGCAGCGCCGGCAATTGCTGGTCCAAGGTCGGGCCAGTCACCGGAGGCGCAGTCCGCGCGATCAAATAGAACCGTTCCCCAACCTGCTGCGCAGGTTCTCCGGTACCGCTTTGCAGCGCGATGGTACCGCCAGAATGCAGCGCCACAACGACCGCCGGCCTCTCCGCTGGCACAGGAACCTGATTCACCGGCTGGGGCTGCACGCTCTGGATGGTAGGAGCAACCTGAGGGTGCGAAAGAATCCGCCGCGACGACCCTGACGCTGCAAGTGCATGCACCGCCGTTTCTGGCGTCATCGCTCCTCCTGAAGCAAGGGCACTTACTGCAACCGCAATCGTCGCCGTCTTCTCGTGCACATAGCGGACCGAGTGAAATCCTGCACGGGTCTGATAGTAGCTGAAATAGTTTGCGGCGTTCACGTGGGCAGGATGGGAACGAGCCGCGCCCAAGTTCGATAGATTCACTGCCGTAAAGCACGCCGCGCTGCACGCGTACGCAGGATAGAACGGCTCCCCCGCTGCCAGCGGAATCCACC
>JAZKAG010000058.1:3966-7239 GCA_040389265.1 Acidobacteriota bacterium | reverse complement strand
ATGGCGACCGGGGGACCGGTCCCGATGCCGACGCGTCATGGGTGCTCGTAGACCTCCGCGACCGGCTGATGCGCCGGATCTTCCCGCTCTTCAAGTAATCCGATGACGCTCGACCTCGACCGGCTCGCGGCGCGCCTCCCGCCGCGGAAGCGCTCCCACCTAAGAATGCAACCATGGCCGGCGCGTAGACGGGTGTGGCACCCGATGGCCCGGGAATCCATCCCCAGCGCGACCCCAGGTCTGTCCACCGCCCATAATGGAAGGGCGCAAAGCCCCATGTATCCGAGTCCACCCAGGTCCATCCCCAGGGCGCAATCCAGCTCCAGCGGCCGCTGGAATACGGCGACCACCCAACCGGAAGACTCGACGGATACCACACCGGACCATATTCGAGAGTGTCGGACCACTTCCCGTATTTATCCAAATCCTCTGCCCCGACGGTGTCAGGACTCACGTATCGGCGCGCGTCTGAGCTCAAGAATGCGCGGTCGCGCTGCAGGCTCCAGACATCGAATGGATCCTTCCCGGGTAACCGCTGCGCCAGCGCTTGAGTCGGATTGCTGCCCACCAGATGTACGCTTTCCCCCGCTCCTAATACCTTCTCCACTCCCGGTCCACTGATCTGGATTGCACCCGCATCGACCGCAACCAGCGTGCCGCCGCCATTGGTATATACATCCAGTCGAAAATCGCCCGGCTGCTTCACTGTGATCGCGCCGTTCGGCGTGTCCACTTCCACCGGCTTGTCCGCACGCAGAGCGAATGTCCGCACATGTACGCTTCCCTGCGCGACACCCAGCTGCGTGAGATCGTTGGAGAGGTTCACAATATACAAATCCGTGAACTTCCAGAGCCGCACTGCAAGCACACCCAGCTGCAGCTCCGCGTGGCCCTCGTGATTCACATACAGGCGATCTCCCGTGGTCAAAGGAGTGTTCGCCAACGCCTGCGTCCATCGCTCGGTTCCCGCCGGTTCCAGTGACACCTGGGGCGCAATCTGCGTCAGCCGCGCCACCCGTACCGGCGGATCCCCGGCAGCCGCCCACGCAGGCATCGACCCCGCCGACGTCACGATCATCCACACGCTGGCCATGCATGCCCGGAACAAGCGCGCGTCCGAACGACTCCTCACCCCAATTCCCTCCGCATTCTCATTGGACGAGTCACCAATCTGCAGGAGCATCCCGGTTTGCATTGCTCTGTTTCAGCCCCTGGAAATTCAATCACCAGGAATACTCTACTTTCCCGAAGATTCCATTCCAGCCCCCGGCACGCCGATCTATCGCACGAAAAAAACGGCCTCGCAAAAGATTGCAAGGCCGTTGCCTGGTGTATTGCAGAAGTTCGCCACTCGCAGCACGATTCGGAGCATTTGCCTCCGGCAGCTTCTTCTCCCGAAAAGCTGTTTGTCCAGCTGACCCCAACAATTGCGCTTATGAGTGACGTCCCACTATATATAGGGCTGTCCGAGTGACTATGTCAACCGAAAAATGTATCGCTCTCCGGCCCAGACATGAACTTCATCCATTTACGCGGCGTATCTTTCGTCAGAGAAACGAGTATCGTATTGCTGTGGGAGGGCTCTGTATGGTCGCAAAACAACTTGAGATATGCCGTCCGCCTGCCGGTCGGAAGAGACGAAGCCTGGAGGGAAACAAGCCGAGCGCCAGAACGTTTCCGATGGTAGCCCTGTCGCTCGGAGTCTTGATGTTTGCCGCCTCCGGCTGCTCCGTCAAAGAGCAGAAAAGTGGCAATGCGGAAAATGTGCACCTGCACACCCCGCTCGGGGGGTTAGATGTCCGCACCAACTCCGCAGCGGCCGTCGACGTAGGCCTGCCCGTCTACCCCGGAGCGGTCGCCACCGGCGATGAGGGAAAGGACTCAGGTGCGGCCGACATCCATATGAGCTTTGGTAAGTGGCAGCTGCGTGTCAAAGCAGCGGAATATCAAAGTAAAGATCCCGAATTCAAGCTCGTCGCCTTCTACAAAAAAGCCATGGGCTCCTACGGCGATGTGCTCACCTGCAAAGATAAAAAGCCTGTGGGACAGCCGGTGGCCACCCGTCAGGGCCTCACCTGCGCCAACGATCATGAGTACGACGTCAGCATGGATGCCGAATCTTCCAAGAAGCACGTCAACATCGGCACGCCGAAAATAGCCGGCGACATTAAGCTGCTGGCGGGTTCCCCGGAAAATCAGCACATTATCGAGTTCACGCCAGTTTCTGACGGAACCAAATTTTCCATCGTCGACGTGGAACTGCCCCACAAACGTCAAACCAACTGAAGCCGTGAACCGCAGTTTGATTGCGGCGAATGCCGGGGTAGTTTAGCTTCAACATATGGACTTGGTTTGCCATCGCTGCAGCGCCACCCTCGAACCGGAAACGTATTACTGCCCGGAATGTGGCGCGCCCCAGATTCGCTATGTCGCTGAGCAGGGCGAATCCACGCAAACCGTGCCGGGAGTCAGCGTCGACATCCAGGCTGGCGCGGCTACCAGCGGGGCTTTCCTGTCCTGGAAAATGGCCATCCGGATCGCCGCGGTGGTGGGCACGATCGTTGGAATTCTGTCGGCCTTACTGGCCGCCGGCAGTGTGCTGTGGGTGGCTTTGGGCGCGGTGCTTGCCATGGGTATCTATCATCGACGCCGCCCGCTTGCCAAGCTCGGCCCTCGAATCGGTGCACGCGTAGGCGCGCTGCTGGGACTGATTGCAGCTACGGTGGCCATCGCCGCCAATTCCGCACTCTTGATCGTCCAGCGCTATGGGTTACATCAGGGCACTCAGATCGACACGCAGCTGACCGCCATCGTGAAGCAGGCCGCCGCGCGCGCCGCCACCATGGACCCGCAGGCCCCTGTAAAAGCCTTCACAAATTTCTGGCTGTCCGCCGAAGGCCGCATCGGCCTGATCCTGCTGACCATGGCCTTCTTATCCTTGTTGATTGTGTTATTCGCGATCGCAGGCGGCGTTTTAGGCGGCCAGATTTATCGCTCGCCGCGCGGCGGCAAAGCACTTTCCTGATCACATGCCGCGGCCAAGTCCGTGTAGAGCAGGTTGCCAGATAGTGGTTGGAAATTAATGTCGGTGATTCTGAGCGCAGCGAAGAATCCAGAGGATCATCGCTCTCGATCCGTCCTACGCGTCCACGCCGTGGCACTTCTTGAATTTCTTTCCCGACCCACAAGGACAAGGATCGTTGCGCCCAACTTTTTCTCCCGTTCGGCGCTGCGCGGTTTCCGTGGCTTCGCCGCCGCCGGCCATGCGTGCCT
>JAZKAG010000058.1:2648-3956 GCA_040389265.1 Acidobacteriota bacterium | reverse complement strand
CCAGGGAATCGATGGTGGTCGAAGGCGCTCGGGTCGGAACTGGAATGGACGATGCGACTCCATTGGACGACCCGCCGTTCATCCCAGCTCCGTTGCTTCCGCCCACAACACCGGGCAACGCTGCAGGACCTGGCTCGGCCGCATTGGACGATCCACCGCTGAACACAATCGATTGCGGATGAACCCGCGCCGGGATCGAAATTTCCTTTCCATCCGGCCCCATGATCTGCATGCGGAACAGGAACCGCACCGTATCTTCCTGGAAGCGATTCATCATCGCCTCGAATGCCTCGAACGACTCGCGCTTGTAAGAAATCAGCGGATCCTGCTGGCCGTAGCCGCGCAGTCCGATGCCTTCCTTCAATTGGTCCATCGCCAGCAGGTGGTCTTTCCACAGGCCGTCGAGTACGCTCAGCATGATCATGCGTTCGTGATAGCGCATGGCTTGCGCGCCGATGATCTGCTCCTTGGCGTCGTACCGCTCTTTCAGGTGCGAGAACAGTGCTTCGCCCAGTTCGTGCCGGTTCAGCTCGCGAACCGGAATTCCTTCGGCCGAGATGTCCATGCCGAATTGCATGACGACCGCATCCTGCAGCGCCTTAATGTCCCACTGATCGGGGTGCAGCTTGTCCGGCGCGTGGGTGTCGAGAATGGCGCTTAGGATGTTCGACACGTAGTCGTCCGTGATCATTTCTTTCTGATCGATGCCTTCGAGCAACTGGCGACGCGTGCCGTATACCGCCTCGCGCTGCTTGTTCATCACATCGTCGTACTCCAGAACATGCTTGCGCGATTCAAAATTCTGACCTTCAACTGCCTTCTGCGCGGCCTCGATTCGCCTCGTAATCAACTTTGACTCAATGGGAACGCCTTCTTCCATGCCGAGGCGCTGCAGCAGGGTCGACACCCACTCCTTGGCGAAGATGCGCATCAAATCGTCTTCCAGCGACAGGAAGAACCGTGAGGCTCCGGGATCGCCCTGGCGACCTGCGCGGCCTCGCAACTGATTATCGACGCGCCGCGATTCATGCCGCTCAGTACCCAGGATGATCAGGCCACCTGCCGCCAATACTTCTTCGCGCTCTTTCGCAGCCTGCGCCGCATACCCAGCAAAGATCTCATGCCAGTCCGATTCAGGCGTTTCAAATTCCTGACTCTGATAATAGAAACGCATCATCCCCGGCGCCGCAGTGGGAGAAATCTCGCCTTCCGCCGCACTCACAGGGATGCGCTGCTGCTGATACACACCGGCGAGCACGACGCGGTCGGCGGTGTGCGCGGTCTCTGGGTCGGGTGCGAACTCGTCGG
>JAZKAG010000058.1:407-2638 GCA_040389265.1 Acidobacteriota bacterium | reverse complement strand
GTGGCGATTGTCACCATGCCCAAATGCCCGGCCTGCGCAACAATTTCTGCCTCACGCTCGTGGAACTTGGCATTCAACACCACGTGGCGAATGTTCTTCCGCTGCAGAATCTGAGACAACAACTCCGACTTCTCAATCGAAGTGGTACCGACCAGCACTGGCTGCTTCAATTCATTCAGCCGGGCAATCTCATCAGCCACCGCAAAATATTTTTCCTTGGCCGTGCGAAACACCACGTCGGTGTTGTCGATACGCCGCATCGGCATATTCGTGGGAATTACCACCACGTCGAGCTTATAGATGTTTTCGAATTCAGCGGCTTCCGTATCGGCGGTGCCGGTCATGCCGGAGAGTTTCTTGTACAGGCGGAAATAGTTCTGGAACGTGATGGTCGCCAGCGTCTGATCTTCGCGCCGGATATTCACACCTTCTTTGGCTTCAATCGACTGGTGCAGGCCATCGGACCAGCGACGACCCGGCATCAGGCGGCCGGTAAACTCGTCGACGATGATGATTTCGCCATCCTTGACGACGTAATTCACATCCCGCTTGTACAGCGCATGCGCCTTAATCGCGGTTTCCACGTAGTGCTTCAGGTCCCAGTTTTCCGGATCTGCTATGCTCTCAATTCCCAACAACCCTTCAATCTTGATCCAGCCCTCATCGGTAACGCCGATAGTGCGGTGTTTTTCATCAACGACATAATCGCCAGTCAAAATCTTCTGCTCGATTGAGTCAGTCTCTTCGCCCAGTTCCAACTGCGGAACGATGCGGGTGACGCGAGCATATTTGTCGGTTGTCTGATCGGTGGGGCCGCTGATGATGAGCGGGGTCCGGGCTTCGTCGATCAAAATAGAGTCTACTTCATCGACAATGGAGAAATAGGGCGGCCGCTGCACGCATTCCGAGAGCTCGAACTTCATGTTGTCGCGCAGATAATCGAAACCGAATTCGTTGTTGGTTCCGTAGGTTATGTCCGCGGCATAGGCGGCACGACGCTGCTCGTCGCTCAAGTCGTGAACGATCACGCCCACCGAAAGGCCTAGAAAATTGTGGATTTTGCCCATCCACTCCGCATCGCGTTTCGCCAGGTAATCGTTGACGGTGACCACGTGCACGCCATGGCCGGCAAGTGCGTTCAAATAGCAAGGCAGCGTGGCTACCAGCGTTTTACCTTCGCCGGTCTTCATTTCCGCGATGTTGCCCTGGTGCAGCACCATGCCGCCGATCAACTGCACGTCGAAATGGCGCATATTGACGACTCGACGCCCGGCCTCGCGCACCAACGCGAACGCCTCCGGCAGAATTTCCTCCAGCACATCCTGCTCTGCCTTGTACCGTTCCTCGGGATCCTTGATGTCGGCGATGTAGGCCGCAATGCGGGCGCGAAATTCATCCGTCTTGGCGCGCATCTGCTCATCGGAAAGCTGCTGCATCTCCGGCTCCAGCGCGCCAATCGCTTTGACCGCCGGCAACATGCGCTTTACCGTGCGTTCGTTGCTGGTACCGAAGACCTTAGTTAATGCTTCGCCAAGCTGTATCACGAGAAAATCCAACCTTTGTCTTGCAGCGTCTTTCGCTGTTGCATATTCGCCGCCGCACTATCCCTTAAAATCGGCGTACACAGTAAATTGTAAGCGGTTGTCGCGGCGGAGACTTCGCGCCTATTGTCAGCGACTCACAGGAATGGCCACATCTCTATTGTAACGGTCAGATAGCCGTATCGCCAGTCGCAAAACGGCGAGGCGCGGACACATCTTTTCGAGGTTTAGTCCTAACATTTTGCCGGCGTTTAGCTTTTCGCTCTCGGGTGCGTCCGATCATAGACCGCCGCCACCTGTCCTGACGTCAGATGGGTATATCGCTGGGTCGTCGAAAGCCGGGCATGGCCCAGGATCTCCTGGATGGCGCGCAAATCCGCACCCTCTTCCAGCATGTGCGTCCCGAAGGCATGTCGCAGCGTGTGCGGATGAACATCTGCCGCCAGCCCATGAGACAGCGCCAGCTGCTTCACAATTCGCCCCACGCTGCGCGTAGTCAGCCGCCCATCCCCACGCAGTCGTACGTTCAACAGCAGCGCCTCGGACGCTCGTTTCGCATCCACCAGCTTCCGACCCCGTTGCGGCAAATAGGCGCGAATGGCTGCCGCTGCCGCATCACCCAGCGGAACATATCGTTCCTTGCGCCCCTTGCCGCGCACCAGGATGCATTCATTGCTCCATTGGATATCG
>JAZKAG010000058.1:0-397 GCA_040389265.1 Acidobacteriota bacterium | reverse complement strand
CAAATTAAGCCCCACCAACTCCGCGTTGCGGATGCCGCAGCCGTACAGCAACTCCAGGATCGCGCGATCCCTCTCCGGCCACGCTGTCTCTGCGTCCACCTCGTTCAATGCCTGGTTCAACTGCTCTGCTCCCGGCACCCGCGGCAGATGCTTGGGCAGCTTGGGCGTGGACACCAGGCGCGCAGCATTTTGCTCAATGTGGCCGGTCCTCGCCAGCCAGCCAAACCACGACCGAATCGCCGCCAGTGCGCGCGCCACCGAGGGTTTGGACAAATTCTTCTCGTAAAGCGTCCCCAGGTATTCCCGGATCACGGGATGTTCGATCTGCGATGGCACGACGCCTTCGCCGCAGCATTTCGCCAGGAATGCAGCGAAGGAATGCAATTCTCTCTGGTAG
>JAZKAG010000057.1:52388-59399 GCA_040389265.1 Acidobacteriota bacterium | reverse complement strand
CGTTCTTCTCCGCTGGGTCCCGCACCTGCTCTGGGGCAATGGCCACATTCGTCATGCCGATCTCTTCGCCGTAATACATGGTGAGCGTTCCGGGCAAGGTAAGAAGCAGCATAGCGGCAATGCGGGCCTGCTGCTTGCCGATTCGCGAAGCGATGCGGGGTTGATCGTGATTGCCGAGAACCCAGTTGGGCCATGCGCCCGGCGGGAGCGCGTGGTCGTAGTCGCGAACCACCTGGGCGATCGCGTCCGCGGACCAGGCGCATTGCAGCAGATGGAAGTTGAATGGCAGATTAGCGCCCTCCAGGTGCTTTCCGTAGTAAGTCATCAATTGAGCCACTGGCAGATAGATCTCACCAATCAACACGCGATCGGAAAACTCGTCAATCACGCTGCGCATCTCGGCGACAATCGCATGTACCTCGGGTCGGTTCGAGTTGTAAACCGCGAGGAAACGGTGGTTGGAGGACAGGCCGGCGTGATATCCGGGATTGGGAGGATTGTCGCGAAATTGATCGTCCTTGATCAGCAGCCACATCACGTCGACGCGGAATCCGTCCACACCTTTCCGCAACCAGAACCGCAGAACGTCGAACATTGCCGCCTTCACAGCGGGATTTCTCCAGTTCAGATCGGGCTGCTGTTTGAGGAATGAATGATAGTAGTACTGGCCGGTTGCCTCATCGAATTCCCATGCAGAGCCACCGAAGTTGCTGGTCCAGTTGTTCGGCTGGTCCCGCCAGATGTACCAGTCGCGTTTTGCATTGTCGCGAGAGGAACGGCTTTCAAGAAACCATGGATGCTGGTCGGAGGTGTGATTGGGAACAAAGTCCAGAATCAGGCGGAGCCCGCGGCGGTGAACTTGCTCCAGCAGCTGGTCGAAGTCAGACATGTTGCCAAACATCGGATCGATCCCGCAATAGTCTGAGATGTCGTATCCGAAATCCGCCATCGGAGAGGGATAGATGGGTGCGATCCACACCGCGTCCACTCCCAGGTCCAACAGATAATCGAGGCGGTCAAGAATTCCGTATAAATCGCCAATTCCATCGCCGTTGCTGTCTTGGAACGACCTGGGATATATCTCATAAATCAGGGCACGCTTCCACCAATCCAATTCCTGCATCAGACCATTAGCTCCTGTGGTTGAGTCGCGCTGCAACAGAGTAGACGTATGATCAACGACCTGTGGTACAAAAATGCGGTTATCTATTGCCTGTCCGTTGCTACGTATATGGATGCCAACGGGGATGGGATCGGTGACTTCGCCGGCCTGATGCGTCGATTGGATTATTTGCAGGGCATGGGGATCACAGCGATCTGGCTAATGCCCTTTCAGCCATCGCCGCATCGCGATGACGGCTACGATATCGCGGACTATTACAATGTTGATCCTCGCTATGGAACGCTCGGCGACTTCGTCGAGTTCACGCAAGGGTGTAAACAGCGCGGCATCCGCGTGTTGATCGATCTTGTGATCAACCACACGTCGAATGAACATCCCTGGTTTCGCGAAGCGTGCGGCGATCCTAAGTCCAAATATCACGACTGGTATGTGTGGTCGAAGACGAAGCCCAAAAATGCCGAGTCGGGAGTCGTGTTTCCGGGAGTGCAGAAGTCTACCTGGACCTGGGAGAAAACTGCCCGCGTCTACTACTTTCACCGTTTTTACGATTTTCAGCCGGATCTGAACACGGCCAACCCACACGTGCAGGCAGAAATCCTGAAGATTATGGGATTCTGGCTCGAATTGGGCGTGGATGGATTCCGCATGGATGCCGTTCCTTTTGTGATTGCCAAAAAGGCGGCCAATCTAACCCGCTCCGTCGAGCACTACGACATGCTTCGGGCATTTTCAGAGTTTCTCTCCTGGAGAAAAAGCGGCGCGATCATTCTTGGTGAAGCCAATATCGTGCCGAAAAATGACCTGGAGTATTTCGGGAAATTCGGCGAACGCTTGCAGATGATGTTCAATTTTGAAGTGAACCAGCACTTGTTTTATGCGATGGCGAGCGGCGATTCGAAACCTTTGATTCGGGCGATGCAGGATACGAAGCCCCGTCCCGCGACAGCACAATGGGGGCAGTTTCTGCGCAATCACGACGAACTGGATCTTGGGCGCTTGACAGCCCCGCAACGGGACAAGGTGTTCGCGGAGTTTGGGCCGGAGAAATCGATGCAGTTATACAACCGGGGAATTCGGCGCCGGCTGGCTCCGATGCTGCATGGTGATCGACGGCGACTTGAGTTGGCATACAGCTTGATGATGACGCTGCCGGGAACGCCAGTTCTGCGTTACGGCGATGAGATTGGAATGGGCGACGATCTGCAGTTGCCGGAGCGGAATTGCGCCCGCACTCCCATGCAATGGTCAAAGGAACAGAATGCGGGTTTCACTACGAATCCAAAGCCGATCATGCCTGTAATCACCGACGGGCCTTATGCATTCGCGCGGGTGAATGTCGCCGCCCAGCGCAGGGATCCTGACTCATTCCTCAATTGGATGGAGAGAATTATTCGCATGCGCAAAGAGATTCCCGAAGTCGGATGGGGAGACTTCTCCGTACTTCCGCTGCGAAAGAAGAATGTGCTGGCAATGGCCTATGAGTGGCGAAACAACTGCGTTCTGTTCCTCCACAATCTTATCGCCGAACCGCAGGAGGTGCGCTTTCGGCTGCCCGCAACATGGCCCGGCGACCAGAGACTGCTGGTGAACCTGCTTTCGCGGGACAACAGCGAAGCCGATGAAGGCGGACGTCATTGCCTGGTCCTTGAACCCTACGGTTATCGATGGTTTCGAGTTGGCGGGCTGGACTATCTCCTGCGGCGTTCCAACGTATAGAACTGTGACCGCAGTCTTAATCAAGATTAGGTAGCAGGTCGCACGCCGCGGCAACGATCATAAAGTTGCAAAAAATTTCTCGTATTTAGCCTTCGATACGATACAGTCGAGTCCAACTCACGCTGCCGATAGAACATCGAACTGAAAGAACGCTCGAATATGACTAAACTCTCAACGTCGGATGAGTTGGACCTTCGCAGCGCAGCGACAAAGCTGGAGACGCAAAGCTTTGCCATGACCGTCGCCTCCAAGGTCGGGGTGCCTGTAGAAGCGCTGCTGCGGATGCTACCCAACAATGCCCATGAATTGGTGGGAGTTGCCACCAATAAGGCGCTCGCGCAGTGCCTGCGAATGGCAATCAAGGCGGGTGAATCCAACTCCGCAGTCCTTCGTAGTAAACACAGTCACACGGTGGCAGTGGCGCTGACAGGTGCGGTTGGAGGTTTCTTCGGGCTGCCCGGCCTGGTCGTCGAGCTTCCGATAACCACTACAGTGATCCTGCACTCCATCGTCGAGATTGCGCGCAGTCAGGGCGAAGACCTGTCCAATACAGAAAGCGCTCTGGCGTGTCTTTCGGTGTTCGCACTGGGCCCAACCGGCCGCCGGGGCGATGCTTTAGACAGCGCGTACTACGCGACCCGCGCTGCACTGGCGCAGGTAATTCGAGAAGCTGCGACATACGTGACAGAAAAAGGTTTGGCGAGGGAATCGGCTCCTCCGATGCTCTCCCTGCTGGCAAAAATAAGCTCACGATTTGGGCTTGAAATTAGTGAGAAAGCAGCTGCAGAGTTGGTTCCTATCGCCGGCTCGGCTGGCGGCCTCACCCTGAACGTCCTCTTCGCGCGTCATTTCCAATCCTTAGCAGAGGGTCACTTCACCATTCGCCGACTCGAGCGCAAGTATGGCACCGATATAGTTCGCGAAGAGTATGAGGGGGTTCAAGTCCCACGCTTCATGTAATTCGTATGCAGCACTGGTTCTTCATGCCATGACAATCGTTTGATTGCCCGCCGAAATGAGTCGGTGCAACGTGTTCCGGCATGATTAACCTTGTCGCCAAACTAAAGAAGCTCCGCTACGGCGGAGCTTCTTTAGTTTTTGCTTTGCTTTTGCTTAGCTGCTGGAGAGTGCGATCCCTTCCGATGACCGCTCTGCGCCTTCGCTGCCGATCGGACGGTAGAACAGTTGATTATTGTCCAGATAGACCTCAAGGAAGGCAGGCCGCTCCTGGATACTGCCGGCAATCAGTGCCTCCGACAGAGGATCTTCCACGTATTTCTGCAGCGCTCTGCGCAGCGGCCGCGCGCCGTAGGTGCGGTCGACCATGGTCTTTTCCAGGATCCACTTCTTCGCATCTTCCATCACAGAAATCGTGATGGCCTTTTGCGCCAGGTTGGCGTTCAGCTGCTGCACCAGCAGCTCCATGATCTGGATCAGATCCGAATCCGTCAGCGCCTGGAAGATGATGATCTCATCCAGCCGATTCAGGAATTCTGGATTGAAGGTCCGCTTCACCTCATTCCGCACCAGGTCTTCGACCTTTTCGGCCACGGTGTCTTCCAGATTGGACTGGAAACCCAGCCCTTGCCTCTTCTGCAGGTGTCGCGCGCCGATGTTCGAAGTCATGATCAGAATCGTGTTCTTGAAGTCGACCGTGTTGCCCAATCCATCTGTGAGCTGTCCGTCTTCAAATACTTGCAGCAGGATGTTGAAGATGTCCGGATGCGCCTTCTCAATCTCATCCAGCAGCACCACCGAGTACGGGGAGCGCTTCACGCGTTCCGTCAGCTGTCCACCTTCCTCGTAACCAACGTAGCCCGGAGGCGATCCGATCAGCTTCGAGACCGAATGCTTCTCCATGTACTCCGACATGTCGAAGCGAATGAGAGCCTTGTCGCTGCCGAACAGGAAATTCGCCAGTGAACGCGCCACTTCCGTTTTGCCCACGCCGGTCGGTCCCAGGAACAGGAACGAGCCAATCGGCCGGTTCGGCGACTTCAGGCCCGCACGAGAGCGACGAATGGCGCGCGCCAGCGCAGAGATGGACTTCTCCTGCGAGATGATCCGCTTGTGGAGTTCTTCTTCCACGCGCAGCAGTTTCTGTGTCTCTTCCTCTTTGATAGAAGTGACCGGCACGCCCGTCCAGCGACTCACCACATCTTCAATGTCCTCCCGCGTCACTACGCCGGCGGTCGAATCATCCAGATGGTATTTGTCGCGCAGCGCACGCAGGTTCTCGCGTTCCTTCCGCTCTTCATCGGAATAAAATCTGGCCTTCTCAAATTCATGGTTGGCAATCGCGTTTTCCATGCGATGCACAATGAACTTGATCCGCTTTTGAATTTCCGTAATTTCCTCGGGAAGGGAAGTCTGGCGCAGCTTCACGCGAGCTCCCGCCTCGTCGATCAAATCAATTGCCTTGTCCGGCAAAAAGCGATCCGGAATGTAGCGGCTGGAGTGATACACCGCGAACTGGATGGAATCATCCGTGTAGCTGACCGCGTGAAACTTCTCATAGCGATCCTTAATCCCCATGATGATCTTCACTGCATCTTCTTCATTCGGAGGCGGCACTTTCACCGCTTGAAAACGCCGTTCCAGCGAGCGATCTTTTTCAATCGATTTGCGATACTCCGCAGGCGTGGTGGCGCCGATGCATTGGATTTCTCCACGTGACAGAGCCGGCTTCAAAATATTGGCGGCATCCAGCGAACCTTCCGCCGAACCTGCGCCCACCAGCGTATGCAGTTCATCGATAAAGATGATGGAATTCTGGTTCTCCATCAGCTCTTTCATAATCGTCTTCAGCCGCTCTTCAAACTGGCCGCGATATTTTGTGCCCGCAACGATCAGCGACAGATCCAGTCCCAGCACTCGTTTATCCGCCAGAAAACTGGGTACATCGCCGTCAGAAATGCGCTGCGCCAGTCCTTCAACAATGGCAGTTTTGCCCACGCCAGGCTCGCCAATCAGCACTGGATTGTTCTTGGTGCGCCGGCACAGAATCTGGATGACGCGATCGACCTCTGCGTCGCGGCCTACCAGCGGGTCCAGTTGGTTGTCCAGCGCTGCCTGCGTCAGGTCGCGCGAAAACTCCGCCAGAATGCTCGACTCGCGATTCCGCGCCGCCTGCGGTGCCCGTTCCTGCGTCGTCTTGGCCAGCTCATCGCGAACCGTGGAGAGCCTCAAGCCCCGCTCCAGCAGAATCTCGGAAGCAAAGCATTTTTCTTCTCGCAGCAATCCCAGCAGCAGATGCTCTGTACCGATATGTTTGTTGGACAGCCGCTCGGCTTCTTCCGCGGCATAGGCCAGCACTCTTTTGCATTCATTCGACAACGGCAAATCCACCGAGGTCGAAACTTTTTCGCGAATCGTGGTGTGCGCCTCAATCTGTTTGCGAATTGATTCCACCGAGGCATGGGAGCGCAGGAAGCGATTGCTTAACGCCTTATCCTCGCGCAAGAGTCCAAGCAGCAGGTGTTCCGTTTCAATGTAGGGCGAGCCGAATTGGCTGGCCTCGTAGCGCGCAAAGAAAATCACGCGCCGCGCTTTCTCTGTGTACCGTTCGAACATATTCCCCCCTTGGCTCATGCCGTTCCGGTGCGTTCTGCAATTGGAACTGCGGTACGAACAATTGGATGCCCCGGCGTGTCAGAGGATGCAATGCGCCCCTCTTCAGATTCCTCTTTCGACACACCGCTGTGCAGCCAAACTTCGTGCAACCGGCCTTGGTGCAGCCGGAGCGTCCGTCCACAACGTTTTGCCATTTCCATGTTGTGGGTGACGAGGATGGAGGTTAACCGATGCGTGGTGTGCAGCCGTTCCAACAGGCCAAACACAGCTTCGGCCGTACGGTTATCGAGGTTGCCCGTCGGCTCGTCGGCCAGCAGTAACCGGGGTTGTGTGACCAACGCCCGTGCCAGCGAAACGCGCTGTTGTTCCCCACCGGATAGCTCTCCGGCAAGGTGATGCACTCTGGCTTCCAATCCCACTTCGCGCAACAGTTCCCGCGCCTTCGCGAAAGCGGATGGTTTCGGTTCGTCCCGTGCGAGCAGCGGCATCGCTACATTCTCCAGAGCCGTAAATTCCGGCAACAGGTAGTGGAGTTGCCAAACATAGCCAATTTCGCGGTTACGAAATGTGGCAGCCTCTCCCGCAGTCAATTTTCCTAG
>JAZKAG010000057.1:47780-52378 GCA_040389265.1 Acidobacteriota bacterium | reverse complement strand
GTTGAGGCGAAGTATACGTCACCAGCCGAGGGGCGATCAAGAGCCGCCAGCAGATGTAGCAAAGTACTTTTGCCCGCACCAGATTCGCCAACAATGGCGACCATCTCCCCCTGCTGCACGGTCAGATTCAATCCGTCGAATAACACCAGTGGCTGCAGCCCGCTGCGGTATTCCTTACGAAGATTTACGACGCGGAGCAACGCCTCGTTGCCATCACCCGTCGCGGCAGATTCGCGCGCTGGCGCCGGCCCTTCCACCCCTGGGGACGAGGCAATGTCGCGGCTGGATTGTTGGGTCATGTCCTGCCTCTATCATAATGCGCCGGCAACCAACAAACGCCAGGTGCGCCCCGCCACGGAGCTTGCACACCCATTCAGCCTCAATGGTTGTCTCTTTGCTATTCTTCTCTGGAATCGAGGGATCCATGGCAGAATCCAGCGGCGGTATCGGAAATGTTACTCCTAATCAGCGCCTGGTGGAGATGGCGATGGCCTATTCCCGCAGCCGCGTACTGTGCGCTGCGGCTCGTCTTGGCGTGGCCGACGGGCTCGCAGACGAAGTGCGCAGCGTCGGTTTTCTCGCCGACGAGTGCCGTGCTGATCCCCGCGCGTTATATCGATTGCTGCGCGCTCTCGCCAGCCTGGGCGTGACAGAAGAGACCACGCCCGAACATTTTCGCCTGACCGCTTTGGGCAAGCCCCTGCGAAAAGACGTTCCTCATTCCGTCTGGCCAGCCGTGGTCTTCTGGGCCGATCTGCTCGCCGATGAATGGTCCCTGCTTACCGATTGCGTGCGTAGCGGGTTACCTGCGCGGGATGTTCGCGACCCCAACGTTCCCTCGCGCTGGTCACAGGATCCCGAAGCCGGCTCCATCTTTCGCGCCGTTATGGGCACGGCTCCGGCGGAGGATTATGCGCCCATCGCCAAGGCATGGGATTTTTCGCGTGCCAAGCTGGTCGCCGATCTCGGCGGCGGTGGTGGTTCGCTCATCCTTGCAGTGCTGGCGCTCAACGCGGATGTGCGTGGCATGCTGGTGGATCTGGAACCCAGCGTAGATGCAGCGCAGTCTCGTTTCACGAAGGAAGATCCTTCTTCCCGATGCAAACTGATCGTGTGCGATCTGATGAAATCGGTTCCGGCAGGGGCGGATGTCTACATGCTGAAACACGTCCTGCATGGACGTCAGGATGCTGAGGCCATCAAGATCCTCGAAAACTGCCATGCGGTGATCCCACCAGATGGCAGCCTGCTGATCATTGAATTCATCCTCCCTCCGCTTGTCTCGCACGCCGACCCGCACTTAGAGGGTCGCCTCATGAGCGACCTGAACATGCTCGCCGTCACCGGCGGCAAAGAACGTAGCGAGCGTGAATGGAGAGCGCTTCTTGAGGCCGCAGGCTTCACCCTGACAGGGGTATACCCCGTCGGAGGGGATGATTTTATGGTCCGCAATGTTGGCATCGTTGAAGCAAAGCCGCTCCTGCATTCGAAATGATCCCGGACGGCTCAACCAACCATTACTAAAAATACGCGCTGTTGCGATCGCGGCAATCTTTCTTAAAATACCAGAGGCGGGGTTGGCAGAGCTTTTGCTATTGCGTGGGCTTGGCGGGATTCTGTTCATCCGGCAGAAATAAGCTGAACACGGATCCGCTCCAGCCGGGCTTCTCGCTGCTTTTCAGCATCAATGTCCCGTGATGGCGGATCACAATTCCTCGCGAAATCCACAGTCCTAAGCCGGTTCCGTTCAATTCCTTCGTGGTGTAGAAAGGTTCGAAAATGCGTTTTCTAACCTCCGCGGACATGCCATGCCCGGTATCGGCCACCGTAATGCGAACTCCGGAGCGGCCGGTTTTCCAGTCGGTCGCATTGCGGCTGCACAGCAGCAGCCGACCTCCGTGTCGCATCGCGTCCGCCGCGTTGGCGATCAAATTGTTCAACACCTGTCGAATGTCGTTTTCGAAACACAAGACTCGCTTGGTGGACTTGAATTTGGAAGTTACCTGAATGTTTGAATTCAGCAATCGGCCATGGTAGAGATCCACCACCGAGTCGATCAACTCGTTCGGGTCAATCCGCGTCGGATTCATCGTTTGCCGATGGAAGCGTAAACTCTGGGTCGCTATGTGCGATACGCGCGTCAGCTCTGCCTGCGCGGTTTCAAGATAGTGGCGGGTGTCTCCTGGAAGTTCTTCGTGATTCAGCGCCAGATACAACAAATTCGTAACCGCCTCAAGCGGGTTGTTGATTTCGTGTGAAATGGAACTGGCGAGACGTCCTACCGCGGCGAGCTTCTCGCTTTGAATCAGCGCCTTTTCCGCGCGCTTTTGCGCGGTGATCTCTAGGGAAGCGGCCGTGATCGCGCGGATGGTTCCGTCCGGGCGGTAAACCGGATAATAATTCACCGTCCAATATCGATGGATTCCGGGCTGCATTGGCAATTCGCCTTCGAGCAGGCTGTTGGTAATCGGCGTACCGTTGGCGACTTGCTGAAACATCTCGTTCAAGCCTTCGATAGGGGCAATTTCCGTTAGCGTCTTGCCGAGGATCGCTTCCATCGGCAAGCCTACTATTTCGGCCTGGCGATCATTCAATCGCAGATAACGAAATTCAACTGGATCAAACAGAGCCAGCCCAATCGGCGCTGTTCGATACATCGTCTCCAGCTCCAGCCGCTGGTGCTCGGCTTCCTGCTGACTTTTCCGGAGCTCCTCCATGGCCAGCTTGTAGTCATCGATATCGATGCAGACGCCGAGCCAATACAAAGTCTTATTTTGCTCATCGCGAACCGCCAGCCCTCGAATCCAAAACCAGCGATACGATCCGTCCGAACCACGACGAATCCTCGCCTCCACTTGAAAATCGACTTCTGTTTCCAGCGATTGCATCCACGCGCCAATAGTACGCAGCTTGTCGTCTGGATGTACCGCTTGACGCCAGCCTTTGCCCAGAACTTCTTCCAGCGACAGGCCCGTGTAATCCAACAGCCGTTGGTTGGCAAAGGTGAGCATGCCCTGTATGTCGGCCATCAGGATCAACTGCGGGTTGAGTTCGGTGAACGCACGATAGCGCTGTTCACTGGCCTTCAAGGCTTCTTCGGCTTGCCTGCGTTTGGTGATTTCCTGAAAGTAGACGCTGATGCCGTCCTCGGTGGGGTAGACATGCATTTCAAACCAGGCGTCATACCGTTCCCCGTGATACTCGAAGTGAGCCGGGACGCCGGTCTCCATGACGCTGCGGAAGTGCCGTTCCAGTTCGCTGCCGGCCAGCTCCGGCCAAATTTCCCAGACGTTCTTGCCTATAAAATCCTCAGGTCGCTGGCGGCTGCCCTTGACCGCCTGATCATTCGCGAAGGTGAACGTCCAATTGCGGTCAAGCGTGGCGTACCCGGCGGGGATGTTTGTCAATAATTGTTCGAGCTGTCTCTCTACGCGTTGAGCGCGCCGGAGCAACTGGTCCACGTGCTCGTTGACTGAGGTCTGATTGTCTAAAGAATCGAGCATGGAAAGTGGGGCACGGAGAATCATTCGATTACGATTGTATTCATAAACCTGCCACGCAGAGCGCTCGCATTCGACGAAAGCCCGCTACCGAATACCAAGAATGTTGCACTTCGCGTGCAGCGCCAAATGGTGGGCGGTGCCTCCGATAAATCCGCTGAATCCACCTGGTTCGCGGCGAAGGCCGATCACTAGTAAGTCTGGCATTACGTCGTCTATCAGTTGAAGCAGTCCATCGATCTCGTTGGCTTCTATCGTCTCAACGTTCAGCTGCACTCCCGCTCGCTGAGCGATTCGTCTGGCCTTGTGATGCAACTGGGAGTAGAAGGTTTGCTTCTCGCGTTGCAGAAGTTGTGGCACATCCGGAGACACCGCGGATGCGTAACTTACGTAAGCTGGCAGTGGCTCAATGACAGTTATCATCGTAAGTTCCGCTCCGGCGTTCTTGGCCAGTTCCAGTGCGGATTGGAAGGCTCGCGCTGCTTCCGGAGATTCGTCAAATGCCACTGCAATTTTCGTGAACATCGGGGCACTCCTCTTTCGGAATTCTGGAAACATCCCGAAAAAATAGTTGCCTTGGCAACAAACTACGCGCGAAATATCTAATCAGTTCCTCGAGCAACTGATTAGATGGTTTGGGCCCATATCAATTTCAGGCCGAGGACTTTTCCAGGCTCTTGCGATCCCAATTGCCAGTGTTTGCGCCCGCTTCGTATGTGCTCTGCAGAAACTGCAGCAAACCTTCTCGTGGGGACTGCGCCTGTCGCAGGTCGTCATACATCAGCAGAAACTCTTTTAGTTGAGGATGATAAAAAGCCTTCTCAGGCCGCACAGCCTGCTTTGAGAAGCCTTCCGGCTCCGGCGCCGCATAGGCGTAGAACGCCGGGCCGGCAATGTCGCCGCCGCCCGGCCACCAACCCGCGCTGATCACTTCATGCGAATACGCTTCCCTGGTGATGGGATCGGCTCCCACACGTTCCGGCGCGCGACGCCCGGAAAATCGCGTGACCGCCAGATCAAAACTTCCCCAGAAAAAGTGTGATGGGCTCGACTTGCCGATAAAGCGGGCGCGAAATTCCTTGAACACGAAGTCGCAAC
>JAZKAG010000057.1:46340-47770 GCA_040389265.1 Acidobacteriota bacterium | reverse complement strand
CGGGTTGTAGGACTTGTGCTGTGTGTCCTGATCGAACGCAATCGGATTTGGGATCTCGACCGGCATGGGCCAGATATTCACTTCGATGCCAAGCTCGGCCAGGGTCGCCATAAACAGGCGATAAAAATCCGCTACGGAACGAGGCGCCAGCTTGATGGTTGCGCCGGTCGAGTGGTTCGTCTGCACCGTCAGCTTGTGATCGGTGAAGTCGAACTGGACTTCGAAGATGCCCTTCGCGTAGGGAATCGCCGAGGTGGTGAGACCCACGGCGTTGACGTACAGCGGAACCTCCCACCAGTGATTCAACCTGGGGCTGAGTGCCAGGCGAACCTTACCGACGATTTGTGTCCACATGTGCAGGGTGTCATACGTGTCCTGCCATGCGTCTAATGGAAGTTCCGGCCAGTCTTCAGGTCCAGCGACGATGATCTGTGGGCTCATTGTCCTCTCCGCAAACAAGTGTAAGACTCCCTGACCGCGGATTTTCGAGAATATTTGTTGTGCTATTCGTATCGCAACGCTTCGGCGGGAAGAATTCTCGCCGCTGAGGAGGAGGGATATAGGGTTGCCAGCAGTGAAACCCCCAGCGCCACTGCGGCTACGATGAGGCCATCTTGCCAGCGCGGGGCGAAGGGCAGGTAATCCAGCGAGTACACAGCAGCCGACAAGTGGATGATACGGTAATGGCCTCCAGCCCAGGCCAGGGCATAGCCAAGTACCAGTCCAATGGAAGTGCCCAGGATGCCGATCAGCATGCCTTGCCAAATAAAAATTCGCCGCACCTGCGATGGGCGTACGCCGTAGGACATCAGCACGGCAATATCGCGCGTTTTTTCCATCACCATCATCGTGAGCGCGATCAGGATGTTCAGTGCCGCGACGCAGACGATGAGGCCAATCACGATCGAGGTGACGACCTGTTCTTCGCGCAGGGCGTGGTAGAGCGGCCGGTTGTCTTCCATCCAGTTTCTGGTCATGTAGCCTTGACCGGCGGCCTGCTCAATCTCTTTGCCGATGCGGCCGGCGTGGTAGAGATTGTCCAGCTTGAAGCTGATGGCGGAGACAATGTTCGGCTCTCCAAACAAGTGCTGCAGGTCGGCCAGCCGCGCCAGAGCAAAGGAGGAGTCGTACTGATAGAACCCGGAGTGGAAAATTCCGACGACCTGGAAGCGCTGATATTTTGGCACCAGGCCAAACGGCGTCAACTCGCCCTGCGGGCTGGTGACCAGCACGCTGTCGCCGACGCCCGCGCCGATTTGATCTGCCAGGTCCGAACCTAGTACTAACGGAGGCAGCGTTCCGTCTGAGTTGGGATTGGTCTTCGGTATCAAAGGGGTGGCCGTTCCTTGCTTGATGTCGTCCAACAGGCTGCTGACAGTACGCTCTTCTGAAGGCAGAATGCCCTTGACCAGGGCGCCTCCGGATCGAGC
>JAZKAG010000057.1:23447-46330 GCA_040389265.1 Acidobacteriota bacterium | reverse complement strand
CCGCAGGCGATCTGTGAGTGCGCGCCAACCTTCGATGCCATCGTTGGCCACGCGCATCAATTGAACCTGGGAGGTGGAGCTGAGCAGGCCTTTCTGAATGTCGCGGCGCATTCCGTTCGTAATCGCCAGCGCCAGGATCAGTGAGGCCACGCCGGCCGCTACTCCAATGATCGAAATCGCAGTGATGACACCGACCACTGCCTGGCGACGCTTGGCTCTCAGGTAGCGACTGGCGATAAACAGTTCAAAGCGCATACGATGACTCGCTCATAGTTGCACGGCTCGCTTACTGCACCACATTTTTCCCGGTGGCAGTATTGCCGGCGCGATTCAGCACCCGCACAGCCACCACATGCTGCTGCGGGGACGCCGCCTGCACAGCCGATGAAACATCCGTCCCTCCCGCATGTTTCGGGATGACTGCAGTGAAATCGTAGTGCTCGTGCGTGGAATCGCTGAGGCTTCCCACCGGATCGACGTATTGCCACGGACCCGCATCGACCGAATAATAGGCGCTCGCGATCGTAGAAAGCTTGTCCTGCGCGTCGAAGACCACGTGAATGGAGTCCGCGGATTGCGAGTTCAACGTCGCCTGTACTGGAGAAAGTATTGGCGGCATCGTGTCGAGCAGAAATTGGTCGCTGTCTTTGTATCCAGTCAGCGCATTGCCGGCTAGATGGGAGGGTGCATCCGTGGCGATGATGCGCAGTTTGTAGTAGCCGTCTGGAATTCGGGTCAGGTCAAAGGATAGATAGGTCTGCGAAAGGTCCCGTTCAAGCGACAGCCAATTGGCTTCATCCGCGCCGCGATAATAAACGGAGTAGTGCAGATGATCGCCATTTTCGTCATGCGCTTTCCAGCGAACCGTGGCCCAACTCGGCGTGCGGACCGCCATCAATGGCTGCGAAGGCTGCTGGGCTTCGTAGATCACTGCATCGGTCGACTCGGCAGGGAAGTTGATTTGCACGGGCGTGACCTGGCCTTCCTGGTTAAGGCCTGGGATTACGCGGGCATGCATCTCGACCATAATGTCATCGACAACCGGAGCAACATTCTGCGGCAGGTAGTAGAAGCCGACCTGGCGCAAAGTTGCGTCCCCATGCAGCACAGCTTTCCATTGCAGATAGCGAGCTCGTGGAAACTTTGGCGGAGCGACAGACGGATTGATGGCTAGCCAATCACTCCAGCCCTCGCTGGGCTGCTCAATATTGCCGACGCGGGCGAATAGGTCGAAATGCCCGCTGCCCCGCAATTCCGGACGTCCCCATTCCGAGCTGAATCTCGCATCCGCCACCGAGCTAATATAAGTGGAGTTGTCGCCGTATCCGGCGCTTCCAGTCGATAGGCGATACAGCTTGCCAGTGTTGCTGGTAGCAACATACAAGCTGTTTTCCGACTGCGCAAAGGCAGTCGCATCGGTGGCTTCCAGATGGGCCAGGTCCGCATAGGAGCCGTCAAGAGAAATGCGGTAGAGATGCCCTTGATTGCCACTGCCGACCAAAAGCCCGCTTTGCCGGGCATCGGAATTCTGCTGCCACGCCAGCGCATATACCACATCATGCGTCGAAGCCCATAGTTGTCGCGGAGCGCCGTTGGGAGAAATTTGATAGATGACGGAGCCTTTCGGGACCAGCGTGCTGTCGTGCGAAGAGGCAACGGAGCCCGGCAGCAAAATCGTGATACTGGCCGTCATAGTGGGACCGCTGTGAACGTTCAACGGCGGCAACGTGGACTTTCCTTTTTCGCCGAGCGCGGCCACGTAGAGATTCCCGTCCGGGTCGAGCGCCATGGATGGAATTTCCTGATTGGGCGCTTCAAAAAGCACAAAGCCTTTGCCGCTGGGATCGATGCGATACACCAGACCGCGGCCATCGGTGCCTGCGTAGAGGGTGCCATCTCTGCCGAATAGCAGGCAGCGAATATGTTGTTCGCTGCTGGAGAAAAACTTTTCAGGCGCAGCTCCCGGTTTCTTTAGTTCGACGCGATAAATATTCGCCGGACCGCCTGTGGCTACGTACATCTTTCCGGACGCATCGAAGGCAAGGTCCCAGATGTATGTTTCCTTGGGATTCAGCATGCTGGAATCGAATACGACGTTCGGTGCGGGCCCGTCTGCAGTCGGCGCTTTCTTACCCTGCTTGTACACAGGGTGCGGACCGTTATCGATTTTCACTTCAGGTCCGTTCGGATCGATGCGGTAGACTTTGCCGTTCGGCAAGGTGGCAGCATACAGCATTCCATCGGGTCCAATCTTCACCACCTGCACGGAGACATCTTTGGTCTGTAGCAGCGGCGTGGATTTGCCGTCAGGCGTCACCTTTAACACCATCGCGGGCGAGCCCGTGCCTAAATAAACATTGCCTCGCTTGTCCACTGCGACTGACCAGACATCGGAGGCCGCCGTAGTCAGCACCTCGCTCGCAACCGGAGAACTCTGCAGCCGGCCATCGCTGCGGATGGCGACGCCGTGCGGCGTTCCGGCCTCGAAACTTTCATAGCTCGACTGTTGCCAGAGTTGCGTGCCCTGAGCCTGCGCAAGAACTGAAATGGAGAGGATCGCACTACCAACAATAAGACGGGTCCACATGCTGTGTTTGAGTGTACCGAATGCAACTCACTTTCCGCGCATTCCATAACCATGGAGGAGATTTGAAGACGAGCTCGTTGATGGGAGATGGGACGCTCTGATCGTCGGGTACACTCGAGGGGGGTAGCGCCCTGGCTCGATGACGATACTTCAACTTATCAGCGTTCTGGTCGCGATTGCCGCGCTGTTCGGCTGGATCAGCGTTCGCTGGCTGAAGCTGCCCACCACCATCGGGACCATGTTTCTGACGGTCGTCTGCTCTCTAATCCTGCTGAGTGTTGGGGAATACGCTCTGGGGCTGCGACCATGGGCCACCCATCTGGCGCGGCAGATCGATTTCGAACGTCTCATCCTGCATGGAATGTTGCCCCTGCTGCTGTTTGCCGGGGCATTTCTGCTGGATATCGAGTCCCTGATACGCGAGAAGTTGACAGTCGCGACGCTGGCCATCGTGGGCACCCTGGTCTCCACCTTTGCGGTTGCGACGCTGATGCGATTCACGCTTCCACTGATAGGCATCCAGCCGCCGTGGATTCAGTGCATGCTTTTTGGCGCATTGATTTCGCCCACGGATCCCATTGCGGTGCTGGAAATGTTGCGTCGGGTGGGAGTGCCCCATCATGTCGAGGCGCAGCTGGCCGGCGAGTCACTGTTCAATGATGGTGTGGGCGTGGTCATCTTCGTGACCTTGCTCGACGTCTCCCATGGGGTCACTCCATCGGTATCGCACATCCTGATTACCTTGCTGCTCAGTGTCGGCGGGGGATTGGCCCTGGGAATCTTCTTGGCATGGATTGCGTTTTCCTTGATGCGATCCGTAGAGGCATATCAGGTTGACGTGCTGACGACGCTGTCGCTGGCCTTGGGGGGGTATGCGCTGGCAGAGATTCTGCACTTGTCGGGACCGCTGGAGGCGGTAGCGGCAGCGATTGCACTGCGCGGGTTCAATATGAGGCATCCCGCTAAATTGTTTGCGCACGAACGGGTTGATGACTTCTGGAAGATGGTCGACGAGGTCCAGAACGGCGTGTTGTTCGTACTGCTGGGTCTGGAAGTTTTGGCAATTCCGTTTCGCTGGGCATTGTTCGGATCAGGTGTGACCGGGATTATCTCTGTGGTTGTGGTTCGGCTTGCCGTAGTGGCGGTGGTTCTGCGATGCATTCGCTGGCTTGGGCAGGGGCGGGATAGTTCTGTGCTGGTATTGACCTGGGGCGGACTGCATGGTGGATTGTCGCTGGCCTTGGCCCTGGCTCTGCCTTTGAACGATGGCCGCACCTGGATCCTGGCGACGACTTACATTGTTGTGGTGTTCTCGATGGTATTGCAGGGCGGATCGCTGGGCATGTTCCTTCGCAAGTTCAAGCCGACAGAAACGCATCCGGCTGCCGAACAGCCGCAAGAACTGTAAAGAATCCGCCAACTGTCGCAAGCGCATGTGCCGAGTTAAAAACAAAGTAAATAGGATCAAAGTGCAGGTCGCGCGACAAGGGAAATTTCGTATTCTGGAAGAGGAGCCGCGTAGGTTGGCGGCGAATCTGACACAGGAAGAGGAAATGACCGATACAGTAAAGAAGACGAAGACACCCGCAAAGCCACGGAAGACCGCGGCGAAAAAAGAACAACCAGTAGAAATAACCAGGCAGGCGCCTTCTCGCGAGCAGATCGAGCAGCTTGCGCGGAAGTTCTGGGCGGAGCGCGGCTACCAGGATGGATACGCAGAGCAGGATTGGTTGCGAGCGGAACAGGAGCTGCACCAGGTAGCTTCCTGAAGCAGAACCTCTTCGCCGAAAACGAGCGGAAGAATTCGGTGCCCGCCCCGGAAAACGGGAGTTTGCAGTTCCCTCGGAAATCTTAGTGCCTGGTGAAACCCGGGTACGCGTAATCCAAAGAGAAAATGTGGAGGTGCGTGCCTAAGTCGTCAGGACGGCCCGATATCGGACTTGGTTCTTTTTCAGCTTTGACGTGGCGGCGTTTACTTTGGCCATGGGGAAGGCTTCGGTAATTGCCTTCACCCCGTGCCGCGCCGCGACCGTCAGCATCTCCTGCAACATGCTGGGGCTGCCGCTGGGGCTGCCGGCGAGACTGCGCTGGCCGGCGATCATTGGAAACGCATGAACGGAAATTGGGCTTGGCGGGACACCCACAACCGACAAAGTTCCGCGCGGACGCAGTGCCGCCACCAGCGTATTCCAGTCTGGATCTTGATTGATCGTCGACAGAATCAAGTCGAACGATCCGGCCAGCTTCTTCATGGCTTCGTTCTCGCGCGAATTGACAAAGTGATGGGCTCCCATCGATTTCGCTTCAGCTTCTTTATTGGGTGAAGTCGAGATGGCGGTCACTTCCGCGCCAAACACGCGCGCGAATTGCAGCGCCAGATGGCCGAGTCCGCCAATGCCAACCACGCCGACACGCGATCCGGGAAAAACACCCGCGCTGCGAATCGGGTTGTAAACGGTAATGCCGCCGCACATCAGCGGAGCCGTGCCCTCGCTGGGCAGCGCGTCCGGAACGGGAATCGCGAAGCGCGCATTCACACGGGTTCTCTCCGCAAATCCGCCGTGGCGATGCACACAGGTCGCAACACTCCTGGCACAAAGATTTTCATCGCCGCGTAAACACCACTCGCAGGTCCCGCAAGAGTCCGCCTGCCATCCTACAGCCACGCGCTGGCCTACGCTGCGATCTTTTACCTGGCTGCCTAAAGCGGAAATGGTGCCTACGATTTCATGCCCGGGGATGAAGGGATACTGCGTGATTCCCCAATCATTGTCGATCAGGTGCAGATCGCTGTGGCAAATGCCGCAATGCGTGATCGCAATCTCGACCTCGTTTGGTTTCAATTCCGACACTTCATATTTGTACGGAAGAAGTTCAGCGCCAGCAGCGTGGGTGGCGTAGCCATGAATGGTGCTCATCGAAGTTATTCTCTTCTTTCGGGGTGAGGTGAAAGCGAAAGGTGTATCCCCTAAAGTACACCACAAGCGTGAATCGGATGTCAGGGTTGAATGTTGATGGTCACGACCTGCGATCCGGAAACAGCCATATTCAATTCGTGGGGGGCCAGCGAGATGGCGGTTTCCCCATCGATCGAGAAGCTTCCATCGTTTTCCACCGGCTGCAAAACATTCGCCATGGAAAGTGGAACTGCGGGCAGATCCTGGCCTTGCACCATGGCTTGCGGCACCGGTGCCAGCAACGTGGCGTACAGCAAATTGTTCGGATGCATCTGGTTCAGCCGTGCTATCGTCGCGCCCAGGCCGAGAGGAGGTGCGGAAGGGTTCGCGATCAAATGCAGGGTGTGGTCGAGCGTGGTGCCATCACTGATCAGCAGGCGAACTTGTCCTGGCGGCAGCGTGGCAGGCAAGGCGACCGACCAGCGAAGGATGCGCTGCGGTTCGCGATAGGGATGCAGCGTCGCCTCCACCGTAACATGGTCGCCGGCATGGACTCGGCTTTCCAATACATGCGCGCCGTCCAGTCGTGCAGACTGTCTGCCGGGTGATGTGTCCAGCGCTAACGAGACATTGCGAATCGATGGTAATTGGCGTGGATTGCTGTAGAGGCTTTCAAAGCGCTGCGCCACTGCAATCGCGACGGCCAGGCTGGCCGGTTCCTGATTGGTGGCCGCAAACCAATCGTCAATGTGCACATCGGGAAAGCCTGCAATGGAGATAGTCCCGCGTAGCTCATCGGTAGAAGGATCGTTGTAGCCATTGGTGTCCTGCATCGCCTGGTACACCGTCGCCAGCAGCGCCGCGGAAGTGAGTCGTGGATGCTCGACAACGGCGAAGTGATAGGTATGAGGCTGGGCAATTCCGCCCAACGCCAGCGTCACTGGAATCATACTGGCCTTTTTCCCGAAAACTCCAAGAATGCCAGATTCACGATCCTGCGTAAACGATCCCACAGTTTCTGTCGTGTTGATAATCTTCATCGGCTCCAGCGAGGACGCCACGGTGGCGACGACTTGGGCCTTGGTCATGGGCAGGGAGACATCCCCGAACCGCGTGATGGGATGTCCGCAGGCCAGCAATCGTTTCGGATCGACATAGGTGACGGTGCAGGTGGCCGCCATGTCAAAATCGCCCGAGACAATGATGGCGCTGATCGCAGAACCCGGCACGACGGGCGCAGGATCAACTACGTTCGGCGTTGCGCTTCCTAATCCCGAAACCGGCGTGAGCCCGTAAGAATGAAAGCGGTCTTGAAACATGTGAATCGCCTGGGGCGAGAATCCATCGAAGACAAGCGGAGTTTCGATCGGATGCACGACCGAGTCAGCTCCCGTCGACCAGGGCATCGCGTTGGATGTGCTTGCGGGTGGCGCGGACATGTCGCTCATCGAATCTTGCGACATGGCTGGCGCCGAGGCGATTACTGCATTGGCCGCCGACGGCCGGTCGTCTTCTTTGGCCACTTCCAACATCTGCGCAATGGGCGTGATGCCGGCGATCGGTTCCTTGGTGAACTGGCCGATACGGAATCCGATGGCTCCGACCAATTTTCCGTCGATGTAGACTGGGCTGCCGCTCATGCCGGCGACCACCCCGTCGTAGACCGCCTTGGTGCCGAGCAGTCGCGCCAGGATCATGTCTTTGCCGGGGCCGATCGCGTCACGCAGTACGCCAAGGATCTCCAGATCAATTGCTTCCGGTTTGCTTCCTTCAAGGACCGTATATGCGGTGCCATGCTGACCGGCGCGTACCTGAGACAACGGATACATCGGCTGCGTGGCGAGCGAGACCGCCGGGCCCGGAGTCGCTGCGCCAGTGGGCGAACTTTGAGCGCGAGCGGCGGAACCGCAAGTGGCAATCACCAACGCGGCAATACCCCAGGAAAATCGATGAAGAAGTATAGGCACCTTACCAGAGTAGAAGGGAAGTTGCCGCGAAGGAAGTGGGCAGCCGGAGAAAGCCCAGTGTAAGATTCAGATTTGCTGTGCCGTCGTCGTATCTGGGATGGGACGACGAACCTTTCGCGGCGCCCTTCAGAGGAAATATCGTGCACACTGCTTCTGCGCTGGCCATCGGCCTGAATACGAATCTGACCGCCATTGACTGGCTGATTATGCTGGTCTATTTCGCCTTTGTCTTGGGCATTGGCTTTTTGCTGAAACGCCACATGGTGACCAGCACGGATTTTTTCCTGGCAGGTCGCGCGCTCCCGGCATGGGTATGTGGACTGGCGTTCATCTCCGCCAACCTGGGCGCGCAGGAAGTCATCGGCATGGGTGCCTCGGGCGCGAAGTATGGGATCGTCACCAGCCAGTTTTACTGGATAGGCGCCATTCCGGCAATGGTGTTTGTCGGGGTGTTCATGATGCCGTTTTACTACGGTTCCAAAGCGCGATCGGTGCCGGAATATCTGAAGCTTCGCTACGACGAAAAGACGCGCGCGTGGAATGCCGGCTCCTTTGCCATCATGACCGTGTTTTCCTCTGGTATTTCCATGTATGCCATGGCCAAGCTGATCCAGGTGCTGCATATCTTCGACGGTGTATTTATCCATTTCGGCCTGCCGCTCACCTGGATTTTTCATTTTTCAATTTTCTTGTCCGCTGTGATTGTGCTGGGCTACATTTCGCTGGGCGGACTCACCAGTGCAATCTACAACGAAGTCCTTCAATTCTTTTTGATCGTCGCTGGGTTCATGCCACTAGTCTGGATTGGGCTGAAGAACGTCGGCGGCTGGCAGGGCATTCAGCGTGCTTTGGGTCCGGGATACACTCACTCCTGGCGCGGCATGGCCCACGCCAGTACCAACCCGCTGGGCACCGAGTGGTACGCTCTGGTATTCGGTCTGGGCTTCGTTCTTTCATTCGGATATTGGTGTACGGATTTCCTGGTGATCCAGAGCGCGATGGCCGCAGAATCGCACCTGGCTGCGCGTCGCGTGCCGTTGATCGCCGCCATTCCAAAAATGTTTTTTCCGTTTCTGGTGATCTTGCCGGGATTGATTGCGATCTCAGTTCCCACCGTCACTCAGCACATGATGGCCCAGGTACAAACTGCGCCGGCACCTCGGGTCGCCGGCGGAGCAGCCGCTGCATCGATGACTTCCGATGCCTCCTCGATCCCGGTAGGCAGAGGACTGCTGCCGGTGAAGATCGATCCGGTGAATGGCCGCGTACTGACGGACAACAAGGGCAAGCCGCTGCTCGATTACGACCTGGCGACGCCCAACATGCTGCTGCACTTTTTCCCGACGGGGATGCTGGGCCTGGGATTGACGGCGCTTCTTGCCAGTTTCATGTCCGGCATGGCTGGTAACGTGACCGCCTTCAATACGGTGTGGACCTACGACCTCTATCAGTCTTACATCCATAAGAACGGCACCGATCAGCACTACCTGTGGATGGGGCGAATGGCGACGATAGGCGGGGTGGCGCTGTCGATTGGCGCGGCCTATTTTGTCACCTCGTTCAACAACATTATGGACGCGCTGCAAATTGTATTTTCTTTTGTGAATGCGCCTCTGCTAGCCACGTTTCTCCTCGGTATGTTTTCTAAGCGCACCACAGCGAACGGCGCCTTCTGGGGATTGCTCTCCGGCACCTGCGCAGCGGCCCTGCATACGGGGTTGACGCTGCCCGCGGATGTTGCGGGCGTCGGTATTCATGGTGGATGGATTGCTGTGTTGCATGTGTACCCAAGCACCATGGCGCAGACTTTCTGGACAGCGATCTGGGCTTTCGGTGTCTGCTTCGTCATCACAATCGGCTTGAGTCGGCTGACAAAGCCTCGAGAAGAAAATGATCTGGTCGGCTTAGTCTATTCGCTGACGCCCAAGCCCGCAGAAGGGCATCTGCTGTGGTATCAGCGGCCGGCCTCGCTCGCGATTTTGGTGTTGGCAATGGTGGTGGTCTTGAACCTGGTGTTTTTGTAATTCGTAGGAGAAGGGAACTGCGATGGGACTTGATATTCGCCTGCCGCTCGGGCTGCTTTTCGTGGTGACAGGCGGCATGATGGCGGTCTACGGCCTCTTCACGCAAGGCAGCGCAATCTATGAAAAATCGATGGACATAGATATCAACCTGGTGTGGGGATTTGTATTGCTGCTATTTGGCGCAGCCATGCTGATGCTGGCCTATTTCGATCGCCGCCGGGCGGCTAAGGCCCCGCCTGTGAATCCTTCCAGCGAACTTCCTGCGCCCACCCGTCCGCGCGGTCACTAACCTTTGTTCGCGGCCGCGCCTGCAGTGCTACCTTGTAGCGAGCGTTTCTCGGCTTTGTGCGGCGAGCTCATTGAGGGTCGTATGCAATTTTTCCACTGCCACTGAGCCCTGTGCCATGTCTTTCGATCCGCCACCACGCCCGCTGTGCGCGGCCAAGGTGGTTCGCAACAGGGTCCCGCAGTCGAACTCAAGATCTCGGCTACGAGACAAAACCACCGTCGCGGGCGCTGCAGCATCTTCTGGTTTCCAACCGATCAGGGCAACCGTCAGCTTGGCCTCCGCCGCAATTTTGCCGGCCAGCATTTTCGCGTAAGAAGCATCTACCTGATTTGCCGCCGTCAATTGCAGCTGAATTATCCGCAGACCCGCTTCAATCGGCGTCCGCGCCACTAACTCCGCCGCCTGGTATTGTGCCAACTCATTGGTCAGCTTCAGGGTGTGCTTGACCCCCTGCTTCGCGTCTGCCTGTAGACGCTGAATCGCCTGCGGCACTTCTTCAAATCCCACGGAAAGCTGCCGCGCCGCTTCGGTTAGCCGGTTGAAATCGTTACGCGCCGTGCGCGCCGCACGCAGGCCGCAGACAAACTCCACCCGCAGCCCTTGCTTCACTTTCTCTAATCCGCGCAGATGAAGGCCGCCGATCTGGCCGGTCGAGCGGACATGCGTGCCCCCACAAGCATTCCGGTCGAAGTCGGTGATAGTGATGATGCGCAGGTCTCCCTGACGCGGCGGCAATTTTCGCAACTCGCCCGCAGCCAGCAAGCTTTCCGCTTGCTCGCGCGGTACGACACTCATCGTGACTGGTCGATCTTCTGCGATGATCTGGTTAGCGCGCTCTTCCACTTCCTGCAGAATGCTTGTCGGTAGATTGTCGACTTCGAGATCAATGGTCGAAGTAGTTTCGCCCAGGTGGAAAGAAACAGTGCGCGCGCCGCAAATTTCGATGAACGCAGCCGACAGCAGGTGCTGGCCAGAATGTTGCTGCATGTGATCGATTCGCCGCGCCGCATCGACCCGACCTCGGACCTCCGTGCCGGCGATCAGCGGCTTTAGAGTGTGATGCCACACTTCACCGTGATCGTCTTCTTCCACGTCGACAATTTCCGCGATCAGCTCCGCGCCACTGCGGGAGGTCGCGATGAGCGTTCCCGTGTCATACGGTTGGCCGCCGCCGGTGGGATAGAACGCTGACCGATCCAGCGCCACACGCCAAAGCGATTGCCCGCTGGCGCGCGAAACTTCCTGGATGTCGGTGACCACGGCATCGAAATTCGTCAAAAATGAGTCGGTGCGGTAGAGGCGCTCTGTCATGATCTCCTGGTTATTTCGCCGCGGCTATTGCGGCATGATGATGCCGCCGATAGGTGTGCGTTTCGGCATCACGACGCCGCGATGATCGGTTTCTCGATCTTCTTCCTTCTTTTGTGCATCACTCGCATCGGCCGGGAATAGCGGCTGCTTTCCTACGGGTGGGCCGCAGGTTGGGCACCGCGAATCCGCTTGTGTCATCTCGCAAGTCCCCCACACATCGAAATCTCATTGTCGCCGATTCGAGCGGAATTCTCATAAGTGCAGTCGAAACGGCCACTCTTCCCGCGGCTTTTTCTCAAGAAAAGCCGCTCATCGTTGAACTCGGATAGCTATAGGAATGAGAAATCCGCTCTAGACTAGAAGTATGCTACCTCGTCAGCCCGGTCCTCCCCGGATCCTAGCCTGCGATCTCGATGGAACGCTGCTCAACGGCACAGGAGTTCTGACCGAAGCCACCGCCGCGGCCTTGCGCAAAGCCATCGCCAGCGGAGTGGAGGTGGTTTTTGCCACCGGCCGGCGTCACAGTTTTGCGTGGACCATGCTGGCGCCACTGGGCCTGGACGCGGAGACGGTGCTGATTAGTTCCAACGGAGCCATTACCCGTACGTTCGGCGGCCGTCCCATGAATCGCACCGGCATGCCGGTGGGAACTGCGCTGCAACTCTGTCGCCGATTGCATGATTTTCGCAACTCGCTGGTGTTCACGTTCGATCGCACAGGCCCCGGCGCCCTGGTGGTCGAAGATATCGCGGCGCTGCATGCACGCCTGACGCGCTGGGTGGAGGCAAACCTGCACGAGCTGGAGGCAGTGTTGCCTCTGGAGCGCGCGTTTGCTGGTGGCGAAGAGCCGGTCCAGGCCATGATTTGCGGTACGCTCGCCGTAATGCGCGAGGGCCTGGCGGTTCTGGATGAAGCCAGCGCCGACGCAGAGGTCCTGCGCCGGAAGATATCTATCCACCGCACAGAGTATGCTGCCCGCGACCTTGCCATTGTGGACCTGATGCCGAACGGCTGCTCCAAGGGAAGCGCGTTGGCACGACTGGCGGAGGATCGTGGGGTCGAGGCTGCGGATGTGGCTGCCATCGGCGACAATATGAATGATTCCGAGATGCTGGCGTACGCGGGTCGCGCGGTGGTGATGGGAAATTCGCCGGCTGAATTACTGGCCATGGCCATTGCAAACGGCTGGGGCGTCACCGCCAGCAACGACCAGGATGGTGCTGCTGCGGCGATTCTGGGTATGCTGGAAGAGGACTTTCCGGCGGATGAAGAAAAGACTGCCCCAGCGTTTGCAGAATAGAATCATGAAAGTTACCAAATCTGCATGAAACCGTTCCACAAAATCGCGCTGATGGCTGTGTCGGCGGCCCTGCTAGGGTCGGTCACGGTTGCGCGCGCGGCGGTGCGCGTGACACTGCGCAACGGGTCGGCCCTGGTCTGCGATCATCAGAAAAACTTCGATGGGCAGGTTCGGCTGTACCTGACGGCGACCGACGAAAATTATCTGGATGTAGCAGCCGCCGATATCGTCGGGGTCGAAGCCATCCCCGAGGAACCTTCTTTTGCGACCGTCGCTTCTACCGAGCAGCCAGCGCCATCGGCTGCGCCCGCGGATATCCCCACGCTCCTGCATCAGGCGGGCACGCAACACCATCTCGATCCAGACTTACTGGCCAGCGTTGTCCACGCGGAAAGCGACGGCAAAACTCATGCCGTTTCTCGTGCGGGAGCCCGCGGCCTGATGCAACTGATGCCGTCCACGGCGAAAGACCTGGGGGTGCGCGACAGTTTTGCCGCAGAGCAGAATATTGCCGGCGGAACTGCCTATCTGGATGCGCTTTTAATGTATTACCACGAGGATATCGCTCTCGCCCTGGCCGCCTATAATGCGGGCCCGGCAGCCGTAAACCGCTATCACGGCATCCCACCTTATGCGGAAACCCGTCGCTACGTCGAACGCGTGATCCATGATTTTAATCAGCGGAAGTTGCGTGAAGCGCAACGGCAGTCCAACCACGCAGCCTGGGCCGCAGTGGCGGCCATGGCAACCGCGCCGGCAAAGTAATTCCGACAAGGAAATTCTGAAAAGACCTGCATGAAACGACATCGATGGGTTGTTATGAGCGGAATTTTTGCCCTCCTGGTGGTTCTGGTTTACATCCAGTTTCGGACATTGAAAAGTTTTGATTGGTCGACGCTGACCCAGACCTTCGATTCCATTCGCTGGTCTCGACTGGCGCTGGCTACAGTGCTGATCTATGGGGCGTACATTGCCCGCGCATTTCGCTGGAGCGTATTTTTGCGCCCATCCAAGCCGGCCACCCCCGCCCAGATGGTTCCCGCTCAATTCATCGGATTTACCTCGGTTGCGGTCCTGGGCCGTCTGGGGGAATTTGTCCGCCCGTATCTTGTCGCCCGTCGTCAGCAGTTGACATTTACATCGCAGTTGGCGATATATGCTGTCGAACGCGTGTTCGATTTGTTGGCAGCAGCCGGCATCATCGCCGTCACGCTGTCCATCAGTCCCTCCGTCAAAAATCTTCCGTACCACGAACAATTTCGGCGAGCGGGGTATTTGGGAATTGCAGCCGCGCTTGTTCTTGCGTTGATCGCTGTCGCCATTCGATTTTCAGGGCCGCGAATTGCCGATCTGGCCAGCCGCTGGTTCAGTCTGATTTCAAAAAAACTGGCCCACGGCATTCACGACAAAATTCTCGCTTTCAGCTACGGACTGGATGCGATCGCGGGATGGGGCGCATTCCTGGAGGCCCTGTTTTATTCCTTCATGACGTGGGGCTTGATCGCGTGGGCCTACGTGGTTGTGGTGCACTCCTTCTCCGTGCCCGAACTTGCCTCCATTCCTGCGGCGCAGACCATCCTGTTAATGGCGGGAAGTTTATTTGGCTCGTTTGCCCAATTGCCGGCGATCGGCGGGGGCTCCCAGGTCGCCATCATTTACGTGCTGACCAGCGTATTGCATGTCGGGCCGGAGGCGGCAACAGCCTGCGCACTGACCCTCTACGTGACCACCTTCCTCACAGTGATACCGGCAGGACTGGCGTTTGCCCGTGTGGAGCAGGTTTCGCTGCGGAATGTGGCACGCGAATCGGAGATGGAAGAAGAGGAGCTCGAGGCCACCCGCCAGGATCCCGACAACCCGCAACAAGTGCACTCTCTCCCGTAAAACGGCTGACAGCTGCCGCTCTGCTAAATCCCCAATTTGGAATTTCCAAGCGGTAGGACAGGGACGGCCTGCGAAATACGACTATAATAGTCCTAGATTTGGAACGAAGCGTATTTTTCATGTATTCAGACACGACTGTCCACACCCATCCTGCAAGAAGTCGCTTTCTCCCTATCGCTTTGGCTATTGGAGCCTGCCTTTTAGTCGGAGTGGTAGTTTGGCAGGCCCTCGCATCTTCTGACGTTCTCGATCCCACGGCTTTCGGCCGGGGCTCCGTCGCTCAGGTCGTTGACATCGCTATCCTGGTGTTTCGGGAAGGGTTGGAATGCATTCTCGTTCTATCGGCCATCACTGCCAGTTTGATGAAGTCGGAGGATGCCTATTGGCGGCCTGTAGCGGTTGGTGTCAGCGTGGGCCTGCTGGCGACACTGGCGACCTGGTTTGTTGCAGTCGGCATCATCGACAACCTGGCGCAGAACGTGAACGCGCTCTACCTACAGGCTGCGACGGGTTTGCTGGCGATTGTGGTGCTTCTAATCGTGATGAACTGGTTCTTCCACAAGCTCTACTGGACCGGCTGGATTTCGATGCACAACAAGCGCAAACATGACCTGCTAAAGCAGCCAGCCGAGCAGAATAGCTCGCTGTGGAAGGTCTTCTTCGGCATGGCGCTGCTGGGATTTACCTCGTTCTATCGCGAGGGAGTGGAAGTGGTGTTATTCCTGCAGAGCTACCGATTGCGGCTAGGCGGCCAGCCAGTCCTCGATGGAGTGATATTCGGGTTGCTTTTGACCAGCATTGTTGCCGGCCTCACCTTTGTGGCTCATCGCAAGCTGCCCTACAAGAGGATGCTGGTGCTGACCGGAATCATGCTGGGAGGCGTGCTGCTGATCATGGTTGGGGAGCAGGCGCAGGAAATGCAATTAGCGCACTGGCTGCCGACAACACCGATTCCCTGGCTGGATGGGATTATGGTTCTCTGTGTTTCCCACAGTTGAGACGCTGCTGGCACAGACCATTGCGGGCGTTGCCGTGATCGGGTCTTACTTTATGGCACAACGATAGCGGGCGGGGCGCCCTCCTCTTGACCGTAACCATAATGGCCGAAGTTCTGACACGGAATGACAATTCTTTTGTTTGCAGGGAATTCTACCCGCGTTTTAGAGCTTCAGCCGCGCGATGCTGGGGATCTTGGATAGATCGTTGAACAGCACGAAGACCATCAGCAGGATGAAGAACACGAACGCGGTTTGATACACGCGCTCCTTCAACTGCTCATTCATATCGCGGCGCATCACCGCTTCAATCAGCAGGAATAGGATCATTCCACCATCCAGGATGGGGATGGGCAGCAAATTCAAGATGCCAAGCTGCACGCTGATGAATGCCGTCCATGCCATGACCGGCGACCATCCTGGCATCGAGACCACATAGCCGGTCTGACGGGCAATCCCAACTGGGCCGCTCAACGTCTTGGCCGACATCTGATGCGTCAGCACGCGACGCAGCACGTCCATCAGCATTGTCGATTCGTTCACGCATTCTTTAACAGCTTTGCTGAAAGCCTGGGGAAAGGAGAGCCGCTCGATGTGGGACGGCGGTGGATCGGTATTGAATCCAATTTCGTAGCGAGCACTTCCGTTCGGGCCGGCTATTTTCTCCGGCGTCACCGTCACTGTAGTTGGCTTTCCATCGCGAAGAATTGAAAGCGTAACAGGCTTATTGCCATTGTGTTGAAGGTAGAGCACCATCGACGGCAGCGAATGCAGGCGGGTTCCGTCGATGGAGACAATCTGGTCGCCCGACTTCAAGCCGGCCTTTGCGCCCGGCATTCCAGCTTCCACCATGGCGACTTTCAGCGGCCATTGCTGAATTTTCGGCGTCATCCCCACATTTGCCAGACTGAAGTCATCGGGATTTGCCGGCGATTTTAGAAACAGCGATGATTGTTTCTGCGCACCATCCTGTTGCTGTACCTCAATGGGCACAGAATGATTCAGGTTCAATACCGAACGTTCCAGCACCTGGTCCCAATTAGGATTGTCAACTTTTTCAAAACGAAGGATGCGATCGCCTTGCTGCAACCCGGCTTTGGCGGCGACTGAATTTGGTACCACGTAGTCGATGGTGGCGGCTTCACTCAGGTAATTTTCAACCTCGTTATGGCCGATGTAAATGGCGGTCATCAACAGAATCGCCAAAATAAAATTGGAGAAGGGACCAGCGCAGGCGATGAGAATCCGCTGCCAGCGCGGCTTGGAATTCAGGTCGCCGGAATCGCGCGCCGCACTCTGCGATGCGCTTGAGCTATTGACGGGAATTGTCCCATCCCCTCCCAGTTCGCCCGCCATTTTCACATAGCCGCCCAAAGGCAGCAGGCTGATGCGATAGTCGGTGTCGCCGCGGCGGAAGCCGAACAATCGCTTCCCAAATCCAATGGAAAAAGTTTCAACCCGGACGCCGAAAAGCTTGGCCACCGCAAAGTGCCCGAACTCATGCACCAGAACTAGCACGCCGAGGACAACAAGCATGGAGACCGTACTTATGAAGGCAAATGACATGCTGGTTTGGGGGTATCCGTTCTCTGGTTTTACGCTCTCTGGTCCTTTGCGAGCAACTCGCGGGCGGTGACCCGTGCCCGTTCATCTGCATCCAGCACTTCCGCAATGGTGGCGGGATGCCGGTGCGGCGTTTGCCGCAGCACACTTTCAATTGTACGCGGGATGGCAGGGAAGGGGATGCGTTTTGCCAGGAACGCCTCGACCGCGATTTCATCCGCCGCATTCAGTGCAATGCAGTGCTCTCCGCCGATCTCCGCAGCCTCATACGCCAGCCGTAGACAAGGGAAACGCTCCAGGTCTGGCTGAGAAAAATCCAGCTCCGCAAGGCTGCGCATATCAAAGGTCAAATTCGAGGGAATGCGTTCCGGATAGGTCAGTGCATACAGGATCGGAAGCCGCATATCCGTCACCGAAAGCTGCGCCAGAATGCTGCCGTCGACAAACTCCACAAGGGAATGAATCGTCGATTGGGGATGTACCGTCACACGTACCGCACTGGGTGGCAGATTGAACAGTCGGCAGGCTTCGATGATCTCCAGACCCTTATTCAACATGGTGGCGGAGTCGATGGTGATGCGCTGGCCCATCACCCAAGTTGGGTGACGCAAGGCTTGTTCGACGGTAATGTTTGCGAATTCCGCCGGCGGCCTAGTGCGCAACGGTCCACCGGATGCGGTCAGCCAGATGGCGCGCACTTCCTGCGGGTCTCCGCCGCGCATGCACTGATGGATGGCGTTATGTTCGCTGTCGATGGGCAGAATCTTCACATTGCGGCGACGTGCCTCCTCAATCAGGATTTCGCCAGCAGCCACCAGGCATTCCTTGTTGGCAACACCGACGGTCTTGCCGGCTTGAATCGCCGCGTAGGTGGCTTCCAGGCCGGCGACGCCGACGATGGCGCTCACCACAAAATCGACCTCCGGCAGCGTGGCTGCACGCACGCTACCCGCCGATCCGTAGACAACCTCTATCTCAGTGATGCCTGCGGTTCTCAACCGCTGCCGCAGATTCTCCGCCAGCGTTTCGTCGGCGACGGAAACGACCCGCGGTCGCCAGCGCTGGCACTGCTCGAAAACCGCATCCACGTTGCGACCCGCTGCCAGGCTGACCACGCTGAAGCGGTCCGGATAGCTTTCCACAATGCGCAGGGTGCTTTGGCCAATGCTGCCGGTGGAACCGAGAATTGCAAGCTTTTTCAAAGATTTTCCTGACGTGGTCTTTTCAACTGGAGATGGCAATCGCCCGCCTCAATACGCCTGCCGCAACAGCAGCGCATACCATAACACGGGCAGCGCCAGCAGCAAGGCATCAATACGATCGAGCACGCCGCCGTGTCCGGGCAGCAATGTGCCGGAATCTTTGACCCCGGCACCGCGTTTAATCGCAGACTCCAGCAGATCTCCGATTTGCGCAGCCACGTTTAACAGTATCGCCATACCGAACCAATACCACCACGGTTGAGGATAGAACAATAGCGCAATGCCGCGGTGATCGAGATGGGTTCCAAGGTAGACAATTCCCAGCCCGGCCGCGGTGCTGCCTGCGACTGATCCAACTGCACCTTCCCAGGTTTTCTTTGGACTGAGTTGCGGCGCCATGAGGTGACGACCGATGGATCGTCCGACATACAAGGCCACGATGTCTCCGCCCCACACCACCACCAGCAGGAACAGCAGCAGGGAAGTTCCGTTTTCCTGCACCGTCAACAAGGGTGCAAAGATTAATGGCAGCGCTATATAAATTAAGCCAAACGAGCCGGCAGCGGCGTCAGGCAAAATACGTTCCAAGGGTGACCGCAGCGAGCAAACTCCCAAAAGCGTTAATGCGGACATTCCAACGGCTGCCAGCAGCAATGGCGGCGTCCAATAAGCCACAGCAAATAAGGCGGCGCACCACGCCATCACCAGCCAACGGGGAACCCGAGCGCCCGAGGCATCCGCCAACACCAAAAATTCATAAAGTGCTAATTCTGCGACGATCCATGCGGCGAACATCTGCAGCCACAACGGACCCCACAGAATCAACGACAGCACCAGCGGGATTAAGATGACCGCCGTCAGAATTCGTTTCATTAAATCGAGTTCTCTCTACCTGTCGCGAGCTTGCGCTGCAGACGACCTTGCTTGGGAATCGATGGGGTCTGTGCACCATTATCGTATGAATGGGGAATTGGTGCAGTGGTTTTCAGCGGTGTCGTACGCTTGCAGTGGTTTGCAGCCGCGGGCTAATCATGATTAGCAACGCTCAGAAAAATGTGCTAGCGCACAAGGGCTTGCTCCGGCTCGACAGGTTTCGCTTTTGGTGCGTTACCAAGGCCGCCGAAGCGTCGCTCGCGACATTGATACTCGCGAATCGCTTCCAGAAAATGCGTGCCGCGAAAGTCGGGCCAGAAGCGATCGGTAACGTAGATTTCGGCGTACGCAATCTGCCACAGCAAAAAATTGCTGATGCGCATTTCGCCGCTGGTGCGAATGACCAGGTCAGGATCGGGCATGTGGGCAGTATAGAGCGCCTGGGAAATGTGCTGCTCGCTCAGTTTCGAAAGCAAACCATTCAGCGTCAGCTCACCGCTTTGCTCCGCGGCGATTTTGCGCAGAGCTTCCCGCACGGCATCGACGATTTCTACCCGCGCACCGTAGTTCAAGGCCAGGGTCAAAGTGGTGCCCGTGTTGGGTGCGGTCTGCTCGGCGGCCCACTGCATGGTTTCTTGTACTTCCTGCGGCAAGTCTTTGATACGGCCGATGTAGGCGATGCGAACATTATTGTCGTTCATCCGCTTGACGTTGTTCACCAGGTAGGTACGCAGCAGCCGCATCAGGAAACTCACCTCAGTTTCGGGGCGCCGCAAATTATTTTCCAGCGAGAACGCATACAGCGTCAGCCATGGCAGGTCAATGCGCGAAGCGGTCTCGACGACATATTGAACAGATTCCGCGCCCTGTTGATGGCCGAAGAAGCGCTGCAACCTTCTCTGCCCCGCCCATCGCCCGTTGCCATCCATGATGATGGCGATGTGTTTGGGTAATTGCTCGGGGTCGAGTTGCCGAAAAATGGCAAGCTCCTCCGCGGACAATTCATGAATTCGGCTGGGTCCGGTTGTACTGGACAAGGGGAAATACCTCAACTTGATTCGACCGTAGCATAGTGCGAAGAGGGGTCGCAAATAGGATGCTGCTACAGTGTCCGTCAGCCACGGCTTCGATAAAAATTATCCTGGCTGCAATGGATGTGCGGCGGGTCGTAAAGCCTGCTGGGGGAGCAGGGTCTAGGCCGTTCGGCGACCGCCGCTTGCCATTTCTCGAATATGACCCAGGACCATGGCTCGGTGCAGATTGTCGAGTCCAGCAGCCCACTGTGCGACTTCGGACAGAAAAGGATCTTCCATCATGGACGCAATTTCGCGCTCCCGCTCATACCGCGCGTCGTGCACCATTTCCGACATGGGTACGGCTAGTGCATTGGCCAGCCGCTGCAGGCTCGACAAGGTGGGCATCGCGCGGCCATTCTCGATTTTCGAGATGTAGGTGCGCGGTACCTCCAACCGGGCTGCGAGTTGGCGTTGGCTTAAGTGCCGGGCATTGCGAATCTCTCGCAGACGCACGGCGACTTTGGACTGCCGGTTGCCCGGCACACGCGTCCCCATTACCTCGACTTCTGAGGACACCATCGGTTCGGGTTCAGCTACTTCCAGGGGCTTTCGGCAGCGTCGACACAAAAGATTGCTGGTGCTAAATTGCACCAGACTGCACCGATCGCAACGTAGAACCTCCCTTGAAGCAACGGGAGCCATCATAGTTGCCATATATTTGTTTACGGAGGCCAGAGCGGACGTCCGTCGCATGCGTACGGCATGCGTCTTTTGATAAGTTGCTGGTATATCAGCGACTTGTCAAGATAAAAATGAAGAAAAGTCTTAAATAATTCAAAATGTGAGTCAAAAAGCTCGGAAATCCACGAATTCTGTGTTAAGGAGACCTCAAAGATGACCAAAGTAATGCCAAGTGACTCTTTCCATGAGGGATCGACCGAGGGTCAGCCAGCCGAGAATGCCAGCAGTCAAACCAAAGATCGCGAAGCCGCCTGGCGGTTGCTAAATCAATACACCCAGTCCTCCAGTCTGCTGAAGCACGCCCTCAGCGTCGAGGTCTGCGTCCGCGCTTACGGCGAGCAGCGCGCCGGCGAACTGAGCCTTTCACCCGAAGAAGCGCGATCTCTAGTTGAAACCTACGCTGTTACTGGGCTGTTGCATGATTTTGACTATGAAAAATATCCCTCACCGCAGGAACATCCCTGGATTGGCAATCGCATTCTGATCGAGCAGGAGTGGCCGGAAGAAGTGCGCCACGCCATCATGGGACATGCCGAGTACACTCACACACCCCGCGTTTCCCATCTCGATAAAGTCCTGTTTGCATGCGATGAGTTGGCTGGATTTCTCACCGCAAATGCGCTAGTCAAACCCACGAAATCCATCCGCGAGGTGAATGTTACTTCCGTTCTGAAAAAGATGAAGGACAAGGCGTTTGCCCGTGGCGTAAATCGCGACGACATCATCGAAGGCGCTGCGGAACTTGGCATCCCGCTGCCTGATCATGTCGCATTTTGTCTGGCTGCGATGCAGAAGTACGCGGAAGAATTAGGTCTGGCTGGCACCCCCGAATAGGCTGCGCGGTACGATATGCTGCTGACGCGCGCCGGCGATAGAGGGGCGGAAGATACGACAAGCCCGCAGCATCGCGCCGCACAATCTTTCACTCCGCCAGCCCACTCGATCCTTCTTCAAGGGCGATGAAACTGCGTTTTATGCAGTTTTTTCATAGTATCCGCAGTTGGCACGGGTGTATATTCAGTTGATTTCCTGCTCGATTCCCCCAGGAGGATACTTCATGAAAAAGTATTTTGCGGAGTTAGTCGGGACATTCGTGCTGGTCTTCGGCGGGGTTGGCAGCGCTGTGTTTGCCGGCAAACATATCGGATTTGAAGGCGTCGCCTTTGCCTTTGGCTTGTCGCTGCTGGCCATGGTGTACACCATCGGGCCTATCTCCGGCTGCCACGTGAATCCCGCGGTGACGTTTGGCGTTCTGCTCTCGAAGAAAATCGGCGGTAAGGATGCCGCAATGTATGTCATCGCGCAGATCATTGGCGCAGTCATCGCGGCCGCTCTGATTTTGGCGATTGCTCGAGGTGTGCCGGGTGGCTATTATGCTTCGGTCGGTGGCCTGGGCGCCAACGGCTTTGGAATGCATTCGCCTGACCTCTACAACATGCAGGCGGCTTTCGTTGCGGAAATCATCCTGACAGCATTTCTTGTGTTGACCGTTCTGGGAGCGACGGACATCAAAGCTCCCGTGGGTTTTGCCGGCCTTGCGATCGGCCTGGTCCTCACCTTGATTCACCTGGTTGGAATTCCCATCGACAATACTTCTGTGAATCCGGCGCGCAGTATCGGGCCCGCCCTGTTTGTTGGCGGATGGGCGGTGCAACAACTTTGGCTGTTCATTGTTGCCCCTCTCATTGGAGGAGCGATTGCCGCCGGCATTTATACGGTGATTCGTACCCCTGAAGAACGCGTCATTAGTACACGCACGGCAGAACGTGCTCTCGGCAGCCAGCAGCAGGAACGCGGCCGCCATTCGGCATAGTCTTTCCTCGTGCCAACCACCGCCCGCTCTTTGCGATGCGAAGGGCGGGTACCATTTTTCTTTCGAAAATCCGGAGCACAACCAAAGGAGTACGTCCATGTCTGATGCATCGTCGTCCCACTCCATTTCGCAGCTTGCCGAAGTCACCGTAAGTTCGTCGCGCCGAAATTTCTTGCGCAATTCTGCCGTGGCTGTCGCCGGCATTGTGACCGCTGGTGTTGCTGCAGAAACCGCGCACAGTCTTTTGAGTCCGCAACCGGTGCGGGCGCAATCTGCCATGACGCCAGACGCGGCGTTGAAGGAAATCATGGACGGCAACGGGCGCTTTGTCAGCGGCAAAACAACCGCGCATGAACATGACCTGGTGATCTTGAAGCAGCATCTTGAAGAAAAGCAGGAGCCCTATGCGGCTGTATTGTCG
>JAZKAG010000057.1:15705-23437 GCA_040389265.1 Acidobacteriota bacterium | reverse complement strand
CGCGGATTCACGCGTTCCCGTGGAAATAGTGTTCGACCAGACGATCGGCCATCTGTTTGTGACGCGCGTCGCCGGCAACATTATTACGCCGGAGATTATCGGCAGCCTGGAATATGGAGTCGCGGTGCTCGGCACCAAGGTAATCATCGTCCTGGGCCATAGCAATTGCGGCGCGGTGAAAGCTGCGGTTGCAGGCAAAGCGGTGCCCGGACAGATCAGCGTCCTCTACTCGCATATTCAACCCGCAGTGGACCAGGCGGGCCCTGACTACAAAGCCGTTACCAAGACGAATGCGAAAATTCAGGCAAAACTGTTAAGCCAGGCTTCGACTGTGATCGCAGAAAAAATCAAGGAAGGCGCTCTGAAGGTCGTCGCCGGATATTACGACATCGGCAGTGGTGCGGTGACGCTGCTGACCTAACTGGGGAATTTTGCCGCATTTCATTCCGGAGTTTTGGCGTGAAGTTTTTTTGCCCGCCGGCCCACATGTTTCGGCCTGGGTCGTCCCCAGTATCCGGCGATGGCGCCACCGTAGTGTGTTTCCCACGTCAATAGATCTTCGCCCGACAGGTAATTGACATGCTGCTCAATGGAACGCAGTTGCGCGGCAGCGCGCTTGATGTCCTCACCATTGAACCAGCCGAAGGCAGTGATCATGAGCAGAATAAAGGTTGCGCCAACCCAGAACCGCCCGTCCATGGTGCGTCCCAACAGCCACGTTGCCAGCACCGCGCAGATAATGACCACTTGGTAGACATGCGCGATACGCTGCTGGATTTCGTCGCGCAGCGAATCGTATTCATGCAGCAACACCTGAACGCGTTCAAAGTCAGAGAATCCCGCCGCCTGCTGTTCCGCCATGATTTGCTCCTGACACATGAGTCTATCGCTACTCCCGCCCAACGGCTGGCTGCATTTGCGCATGGCCGTGGGGTGTTCTATGCTGAGCAGGCTTCGACTGTGTTTCGTGACCTATGACGAACTCTTCATCCCACCCGGCAAACGATCCGCTGCCGAATGTGCTTTCGTCCGCACTCGATACGGGGAGTGAGCGGTTCCAGTCGAATGTAGCCGCCATGCGCAGCCTGCTGACCGAATTCGACGCGGAGCAGGCGGTGATCCGTCAGGGCGGCGGTAGCAAGGCGATTGAAGCACAACACAAAAAGCAGCGCCTGACAGTTCGCGAGCGCCTCGACCTGCTGCTCGATCCCGGCACGGAATTCCATGAGTTGAGCATCTATGCCGCACATGGCATGTACACCGAATATGGGGGTGCGCCGGCCGCCGCCACGGTAACCGGCCTAGGTCGGGTCGCAGGCCGGTTGGTCATGATCATCGCCAACGACGCTACGGTGAAGGCAGGCGCGTTTTTTCCGATGACAGCCAAAAAGGTGCTTCGCGCCCAGCACATCGCGTTGGACAATCACATCCCCACGCTGTATCTCGTCGACTCTTCCGGTGTGTTTCTGCCGCTGCAGGAAGATGTCTTCCCGGATCAGGATGACTTCGGCCGTGTGTTCCGCAACAATGCGGTGATGTCGGCGCGCGGCATCCCGCAGATGACCGCCATCATGGGGATGTGTGTGGCTGGCGGCGCCTATCTGCCGGTCATGACGGATCACGTGTTGATGACGGAGGGCAGCGGGCTATTCCTCGCCGGGCCCGCGCTGGTGCAGGCAGCCATTGGCCAGAAGGTATCGGCGGAAGAGTTAGGCGGCGCCTCCATGCATGCCGAGATTTCCGGTACCGTCGATTTTAAAGAGCCGAACGATCATCTTTGCATCGCGCGGCTACGCTCCCTTGTTTCCCGACTGGGCCATCCCGCAACTGCACAGTTCGATCGCGTCGCCTATGACGATGCCAGCGATGCACCAAAATATTCCGCGGAAGATCTGCTCGGCATCGTCAACCCCGATCCTGCGGCCGTCTCGCAAAGCTACGATATGCACGCCGTGATTGCTCGCATTGTGGACGGTTCGCGCTTCGACGAATACAAGCCGGACTACGGCCAGACCCTGCTCTGCGGTTACGCGCGCATAGGTGGCTTCGCCGTCGGAATCGTCGCCAACCAGAAGGTTCATCGCACCCAGGTCACTCACGCCGGCGACAAACATATGGAGTTCGGCGGCGTCATCTATCCTGATTCCGCCGACAAAGCGGCACGGTTCATCATGGATTGCAATCAGAACCTGATCCCGCTGATTTTCTTACACGACGTGAATGGATTTATGGTGGGACGAGATGCGGAATGGAACGGCATCATCCGTTCCGGCGCTAAAATGGTTTCCGCCGTTTCGAACAGCGTGGTGCCGAAGATTTCTGTCATTATTGGTGGCTCCTTCGGGGCGGGGAATTATGCAATGTGCGGCAAGGCCTACGATCCGCGCTTTATTTTTGCCTGGCCCACCGCAAAATATGCGGTGATGAGCGGGGCTTCCGCCGCCAATACTCTAGTGGAGGTGCGGATCAAGCAGCTGGAGCGCAAAGGGCACGCACTCAGCGAAAAAGAAAAAAAGGAGCTGTTCGATTCCACCAAGGCCGCTTACGACCTGCAGACCGATCCGCGATATGCAGCGGCACGGCTCTGGGTGGATGCGATCATCGATCCTCGAAAAACGCGCGATGTTTTGCGGATGGCTCTGGAAGCCGCCGCGCTCAACCCAGACGTCCCAAGATTCAATCCGGGAATTCTGCAGACGTAGTTGGCACGTAGATTCGACCCAACCATGACAAGCGACGAAATAAAAATCATCGAATGCCCGCGCGATGCCTGGCAGGGGTTGCCGAAAATTATCCCTGCCGACGTGAAGGCATCCTACCTGCGCGAATTGATTGCCGCGGGGTTTCAGCACATCGACGCGGTCTCTTTCGTATCGCCAAAGGCCGTGCCGCAGATGGCAGACTCGGAGCAAGTCTTGCTATTGTTGCAGCCACCGGAGGAGATCGACATCATTGGCATTGTGGTCAATGAAAAAGGCGCAGAACGTGCCATCGCGACAGAATCCGTGTGCACCCTCGGATTCCCCTATTCCATCTCGCCGGGCTTTCTCGAGCGCAACCAACATCAAACTCCGGAAGAATCGCTGGATGCGCTCGACGCAATTGCGGAACTGGCATATAAGGCGGGCGTGGACCTGGCCGTCTACATGTCGATGGCCTTTGGCAATCCATACGGCGATCCGTGGAATCTGGAAGAGGTCATCGAAGGCTGCAGTCTCCTGACCGAGATGGGCGTTGAGCATATTTCTCTGGCCGATACCATTGGAGTTGCGGATCCGGAACAAATTGCCTCGGTTGTCTCCGCCGCCATCGCCACAGATGATCGCGTGGAGTTCGGGGTGCATCTACATGCCCGCCCGGATCGGGTGCAGGAGAAAGTCCTGGCCGCATTTCACGCCGGATGTCGGCGGTTTGACATGGCGTTTGGTGGGCTCGGCGGATGCCCGTTTGCGCAAGATGCGATGATTGGCAATATCGCGACGGAGCAGGCGCTCGAGGCTCTTCGCGGCGCAGGCGCCAAGCTGCCGGAACTGGCGCCGCTGACGAATCTCCTGGCTCGCACTCAGGACATTTCTCGCGAATTTGGACCGCTGCTGCAGTGATTTCCCAGTCCAGAAAATCGCATATATCGTAATGCGATAGAATATCGCTGTGAGTGAACGACCGCCAGGAAAGATCTCAATCAACCCCTTCCTCAAGGCCTGGCCTCCTTACGCGACTACGCTTGTCGGACAATTTTCGGTTCCATGTGCGCTACATCACAGGAGAAAATTCCGCTTTAGATAAAACTAGATATCGATGCCGATAAAAAAAGCGACGTGTATGTAATCGTTTTCTTGACCTTGATTTTGCACAAAACTATACGTTCGTGTAACCGTAGCCTCAAAAATACCAGGAGTGATCTCGCTCTAGCCGAACGTGGGCTCGAATCAGCTCCTCGTGAATGCGTCCGAATACGCTCCCGGAGAATTCATGCTGCCCGCCTTCAGTTCCTGCAAGTTGTTGCGTCCCGTTCTGTGCTGCCTGTCAACCATCTTCGCTCTCTCCATAATGCTGTCTGGCACGGGCTGTGGTAGTGCCAACTCTACCGCCGCGTTTACCCAACTTCCAATCTCCCCTCCGCCGACCTATTCAGAAATCTACGAGTTCGGCGATTCGATCACCCACGGGAAAGGAGCTATTCGTCTTTCCATGGGATACGGCAGTTTATTGATCGCCGACTTTGCCGGAGGGGGAACGAATTTCGCTGTGCCGGGAGCATCTTCCGCCGACGAATCAGACGTGATGCTGAAAAACTACAACCCGCAGCAGTCCAACAATCCGGCTGTCACTTCCATGATTGGGACAAACGACTTATTTATCTACGGCGGAAATTACCGCGTGTTCCAGGCCGATGTCGCCGGCATGATGGAATGGGCCACCGTGCCCAGAAATGCCAAGGTATTCTTCACAGACGCGCAATGCACCTCCACTGGCGCCTGGTCGAATGTGGCAACCTATGGATTTCCCGGAGGAGTAGAGCAATCAACCACGCCGAGCAGCACCTATACCTGCGCAATTGTTACGACCGGCCCAGCGCTCTACTTCGGCTTCATGCAAGACACCGGCTGGACCGCCGGTCGCATGACAATTTTGATCGATGGAGCGTCTCCAAGTTCAGGCGCGACCATCCATTCGAAGAACTACTATGGGAGTCAGGAAACCTACAAATTCACCACGGTCCGCTATCCACTGGCCGCCGGCTCCCATACATTCACAGTGACCTATGCCGGGACCGCCGGTGCCACGGGGACGATCGCGCCCGTCTGGCTGGGATCGGCCTATCCGATCAGCAACAATCTGCCTCCCAGGATCTTCATCGCAGATGTTCCGGTACAAGAGGCGAATGGAAATGGCTCGTTGATTGCGACCTATAACGCGGCGTTAATGGCAGTCATCGAACAGTTGCAGGGAGACGGCTTGCCAATCGTCCACGTCCAGGAAAATGCTGCCGCCAGTGGGAGCGGAGGACCTTTGGGAACGGGATGGCTCAACACGGATGTTGACTTCGTGGGTGGAACCGTTCAGGGCGCGACATGCGCCCCGTCGGATCATCTACCTCTTCATCCAGGCAACTGCGGACATGCCCATCTGAGAGATGCGTTCGAGTATTACATCCAGCCGTATCGGAACACAGGGTCAGCCACTCTCAATTCCCAGCCGACAGAGTAGTCAGATGGTTCTCAGCTAGTCGCCGGTGACCGCCAGCGGATCGTCAGACCGGATGATCGGCTCTGGAATCTCCTGGTCCTTGTACTGCAAACGATACAGCTTCCAATACAGTCCGCGCTGCGCCAGCAGTTCCTGGTGCGTGCCAATCTCTCGCAGCTGGCCCTTATGCATCACCAGGATTCGATTGGCCGTCTGAATCGTCGATAGCCGGTGTGCCACCACCACGGAGGTGCGGCCGGTGACGAGCCGGGTCAGCGCCGATCGCACCCGCAATTCCGTTTCAGTATCGACGCTGGATGTGGCTTCATCGAGAATCAGAATCCGCGGATTATGCGCCAGCGCCCGGGCAAAATTGATCAGCTGTTTTTGCCCGGTAGAAAGCGTGCTGCCACCCTCGCGCACCGGTTCGTCGAAGCCACCAGGAAGCGAGCGAATATAGTCTCCAACGTTCACCTGGTCGGCTGCGCTTTCAATCTCTTCTTCCGTAATGCGTTCCGTTCCCAGGCGGATATTGCTGGTGACGGTGCCGGTGAACAGCACCGGATCCTGCAGCACCACGGCAAAACGCCGGCGCAGTTCCTGCACATCCCAGTCGCGTACGTCGACGCCTTCCACCAGAATCGAGCCGCGCTGCACATCGTAAAACCGCATCATCAGGCTGCTTAAAGTAGTTTTTCCTGCGCCTGTGTGTCCCACTATCGCGGCCGTCTCGCCCGGCTCAATCGTAAAATTCACATCGCGCAGCACCCATTCCACGCCCTCTTTTTCTGGTGTCGAGCTGGTGCGCAGACGCTCCCGCATGGCGTCATCCAGCCGCTGATAGGTGAACCACACCTGACGAAATTCAATGCGGCCCGAACCATCGCCGACCTCCGGCTTGGCCGGTGACACGACCTCCGGCGGCGTATCGAGCAGCTTGAAGATGCGTTCGCTCGCCGCCATGGCTGCCTGCAGAATGTTGTACTTGTCGCTCAGGTCCTGAATCGGCCGGAAGAAGCGCTGCGAATACTGGATAAAGGCCACCAGCACGCCCAGCGTGACTACACCACGCAGCACGCCACCGCCGCCCACCCAGATGATAATGGCGACTGCGATGGAGCTCAGAATTTCCACCACCGGGTAATACAGCGCATACGCCATAATGGCGTCTTTGAACGCCTTCATGTGCTGCCGATTGACCACTTCGAAATCCTGGAATGCGCGCTCTTCACGATTGAACAGCTGCACCACGCTCATGCCGCTGACGTGTTCCTGCAGGTAAGAATTGATCCGCGCAATTGCAGTTCGAATCCGGCGATACGACTCGCGCACAAACTTGCGAAAGATCTGGGTCGCAATCATGATCAGCGGGATCACGGAGAAGGCCAGCAGTGCCAGCCACCAGTTCATCCGCAGCATCACGAACACAATGCCGGCCAGCACCAGCACATCCTCAAAAATCGAGACCACGCCGGAGGTGAACATTTCGTTCAGCGCGTCCACGTCATAGGTCACACGCGTCACCAGTCGCCCGGTCGGATTGCGATCGAAAAACGCAACGTGCATACGCTGGATGTGCCGGAAGATCTGGCTACGCAGGTCGTACATGACCTTCTGCCCAGTCCACTGCATCAGATAGGTCTGGATGAATGCCAGCACATAAATAAAGATCAGGGAGCCAAAATAAATCCCGGCAATCTGGGTGATGCCGGTCATGGGATTGTGGCTGAGGTGCCGCGTCCAAGCCGACCGGTTCAGGTCCGTTGTCCGCGTCATGTATAGGTCAACCGCAACTTTGGTCAGGTACGGACCCAGCACATCCGCAAAGGCGGTTAAGAGAATGGCGAACAAGGAGATGCCGACCTGCAGCCGGTATGGCTTCAGGTAGACCAGCAACCGCCGCATCAGGCGACTGTCGTAAGCCTTGCCGATGACGTCGTCGTCCTGCTGCTGGGTGCTTTGTTGGGGGTCTGCCATGCGACACTGCTATTGTACGAAGTTTCCGTCCATTCTCCGCACACGCAAAGAACGAAGCCTGTGAAACTCTCGATGAGAACGCAACCCGAATCGATGCAAAATCTTGCGCCCGCAATGGGAATTTATATTTCCATTCCATTTTGCCGCGCCAAGTGTAGCTACTGCAATTTCGCCTCCGGAGTGTATAGCGCTGATCGCATGGCCGCATATGTTGAAAAGCTGACAGGCGAAATTCGTGAAGCTCGCGAACGAGTGGGCAGGTGGGGCGGAGAACTACCGAACGAGGTTGATTCAATCTATTTCGGTGGCGGAACTCCTAGCCTGCTATCTTCTAGGTATTTAGAATTTATACTTAAAGTAATACGGGAGGAATTTTCCGCAACCGTTTCTACGGAGATAACCCTCGAATGCGCGCCTGACCAATTGAGTGACGAGCTTCTGAACTCCATGCCTGCAATGGGCTTCAACCGCGTCAGCCTCGGAGTGCAGTCGTTCGTGGATCGCGAGGCCACCGCCGTGGGACGCGCCCATACGCGAGCCATCATACTCAATGACATCAATCGGC
>JAZKAG010000057.1:3295-15695 GCA_040389265.1 Acidobacteriota bacterium | reverse complement strand
CAATCGGCTTCGAACCGCAGGGATTCACGACATCAACGTGGATTTGATTGCGGGGCTGCCGCACCAAACGCGCCAGAGTTGGAGAGAGTCGCTGTCGCAAGCCATCGACACCGCCGTTCCTCACCTGAGCGTTTATATGCTCGACGTGGATGAGGATAGTCGCCTCGGCCGCGAGATACTCGCCGGCGGCACACGCTATGGCGTCGGAATGGTGCCGAATGAGTCGACTATCGCCGATATGTATACCGAAGCCTGCGAGACCTTTGCGGCTGCTGGGATAGCGCAGTATGAAATTTCCAACTTCGCGCGTGCCGGGCAACGATCGCGCCACAATCTCAAGTACTGGACCCGCCAGCCCTATCTCGGCTTTGGTCTCGATGCGCATTCTTTTTTGCCGACAGCGGTCGGCGGAGCCATCCGGGTTGCCACCACCGATGACCTCACGGCGTATCTGGATCCGAACCCCGCGGAAGAGCACCATGAGGCAGTGACGCATGTTTCTCCGGCGGAAGCCCTGGAAGAAGCCTGGTTCCTGGGTCTGCGATTGAACGATGGAGTTTCGTTGGTGGATTTCGCGCACCAGTTTGGATCGTCGGCGATTGGAGCCTATCAGCCAATTCTTCACGAGGCTCAGCAGCAAGGGCTGATGGAATACGATGAGGATCGAGTCCGATTGACCCAGCAGGGGCGACTCTTCGCCAATGATGTATTCCAGAGATTTCTCGGCGTCCTCGATGCTGAGGAGACTGCCGCAACATTGATCCAGCAACAAGGAGTAATTGCGTGAGCATCGAGACTGCCGAAATACCAGCAACCACATCGTCCAAAGCCATCGGTGCCATTGATCTGCGCAGCGACACTGTCACCAAACCTACACCAGAGATGCGAGCCGCTATGGCCGCGGCAGAAGTTGGCGACGACGTCTACGGAGAAGATCCAACCGTCAATCGTCTGGAGCAGCGTGCCGCCGAGATGTTCGAGCGCGAGGCGGCGGTGTTTGTTCCCACCGGAACCATGGGCAATCAGGTTGCGATACGCCTGCATACCCAGCATGGGCAGGAGGTAATCTGCGAAGCGCGCTCCCACGTTGTGGAGTGGGAGATGGCGATGATCTCAGCCTTCTCCGGTTGCATGCCGCGAACCATTGTTGGAAATCGCGGGGTACTGACCTGGAAACAAATTCAGGCGGCAATTGCGCCGAGCATTTATTACCGCGCGCAAACCGGATTGATCACTCTGGAAAATACCCACAATATGGCTGGCGGCACGGTGACGTCGCTGCCGGTGCTGGAAGAAATATGGGCAGGCGCGAAAGATGCCGGTCTACCGACGCACCTGGATGGCGCGCGGATATTCAATGCAGCAGCCTATCTTAAGGTGGGGGTGGTAGAGCTGACGCGCGGCTTTGACACGGTGATGTTCTGCCTGTCGAAAGGACTGTGCGCGCCGGTCGGTTCCATGTTGGTCGGCTCCAAAGATTTAATGAAGCGCGCAAGAATCATCCGCAAATCACTCGGTGGAGGCATGCGGCAGGTCGGCGTCTTGGCGGCGGCAGGCGTGATCTCGCTCGAAACCATGACCACACGTCTGGAAGAAGACCATCGCAACGCCCGAGGACTGGCCGAGTCTCTCGCCAGGATTCCCGGTCTGTCAGTCGACCTGGAAAGTGTCCAGACGAACATCGTTCGCTTCCAGCTGAAAGGTGGCAAGCTTGCATCCGAGCTGGTCGCGGGCCTCAAGCGGCGAGGCATTCTTGTCGGCAGCACGGGGCCGGATGCGATCCGCCTGGTCACCCACCATGATGTGGATCGGGCCCAGTGCGAGCAGGCCGCCGCGCAGATTGCAGAGGAAATGTCGCAATAAAATCGGCGCGTGGTGTGAACGCCAGCAGCATTCACGGAATTGTCACATGGCGTTCACGGTTCTTTTGCAGGAAATTCGCCTGCCTGCGATACTCTGGCCTCGACGGAGGAGTAGGCGCACCATGGAAACTGCAGAACCGATGACAGAAGCAATCGAGAGGACAGCGGAATTGAGTCAAACGATTTTCGTTCTGGAAGATGACCATGACATTTCCCGGTTAGTGCAGCACACCCTGGAAATTGCCGGGTTTGCGGTTCGAACCTTTGTCAGTCCGGCCTCCGTACTCGCCGATGCCGAACGCAAGACCCCCGATCTATTCGTCCTGGACATTATGGTTCCCGGCGGCGATGGACTGGACCTGTGCCGGCGCATTCGCAAGAGCCCCGCCCTGGCTGTGACGCCTGTCATTTTTCTGACGGCAAGAACCAGCGAGAGTGATCGCGTCCTCGGCCTGGAATTAGGCGCCGACGATTACATCACCAAGCCATTCTCCCCAAGAGAGTTGGTGGCGCGCATCAAAGCCGTCTTGCGGCGTTTCGAGCGGCCGACCACTCCGACTGCCATCCATTTTGGACCGGTGGAGATTGACGCCAGCGCCATGCAATTGAAAGTGGGCGGCGAACTGATGGCGACCACGGCGACTGAATTTCGCCTGCTGGAATATCTGGCACGTCATCCCGGCAGGGTCTTCAGCCGCGATCATCTGCTGGATGCGGTTTGGGGCGATGCGCGCTTCGTTACGCCACGTTCCGTCGATGTGTACGTGCGGCGCATTCGCGAAAAAATTGAGTCAGATCCCGAAAATCCGCAGTATCTTAAAACCGTGCGCGGAGCAGGCTACCGGTTTGAGATGCCCAAGGAAAGCCTCTAAAAGACAGCCTCTAGCCGTTAGCTTTTCGCGTCTGGCTAAAGGCTTGCAGCGCGGACAGAGAGCCTGTGGCTGACGTTTCTACGTGCCCCGTCAGCTAGAAGCTAATGGCTGGGAGCTAATAGCTACATGAGGCAAAGAGTTTTCTTAAAGCTTCTCGCGGCGATGGTGCTGGTGGTGTTGGCCGCCTCCGCAATGCTCGATATCTCGCAGCAGAACATCCTGCAATCTTCCTTACAAAATGAACGGGTACAAACCCTGTCGGAGAGCGCTCAGGCGCTGGCGCAGCGCGTTGTCGTCAGCCCTCCAACTAACCTGGGAATGCTGGCGCAGGAGGAAGCGCAGGCTGTCGATGCGCGTGTCACCATCCTGAGAAAAGACGGCAGCGTAATCGCCAACTCCACCGCCGATCTAGCAGCGGGTGCGGATGCCACCTCGAAGCTTTCGATGGACAGTTCTGAGATGCGCGCCCTTACGGTGCAGCATCGCGCATTCGGGAAAGCGGTCCACCAGGGCACTCTCTACGTGACTGCCCCGGCGGGCGACTATATTGTCCGTCTGGCCTACCCAATGCATGACGTCGATGAAACCCTGCACATGGTGCGGCGCAGCTTGCTCTGGGCCACGTTGCTGGGATTGCTGCTGGCTATTTGTCTGGCGGCCCTGCTGGCACAGGCTGTCTCCCGCCGCCTGGCCCGCATCGTCGACTTTGCTCATCGGCTGGCGCGTGGAGATTTTGGCGCCCGCATTGTCGATAACGGCGCCGACGAAATTGCCGCGGTCGCGAATGCCCTGGATGCGACAGCCGCGCGTGTGGAATCTGTCTTTCGTACCCTGCAGGATAGCCGCAAAGAAATGGAAACGGTGCTCGACAGCATGGAAGAGGCCGTGATCGCGGTCGACGCACAAAGCCGTGTCCACTGGTCCAACTGCGTGATGGAACGAATGATGGGCGGCACGGTGAAACCAGGAAATGCATTGGTCCAAACCATTCGTGATCCGGATCTGCTGGCTTGTGTGGAAAAGGCACTGAGCCGCCGCATCACGGCGCATGTACGTGCTCGTACCGTGCTTCCAGGACGGATCTTCGATGTGAGTGCCGCACCCATGCCGGGAGGCAGCGCGGTGGTGGTGTTGCACGACGTGACCGAAATCGATCGCGTGGAGAAAACACGGCGCGACTTTATTGCCAACGTCTCCCATGAATTGCGCACGCCCCTGACTTCAATTTCAGGCTATGCCGAAACCATGCTGGAAGAGAACGACGGCCTGCCCACTCAGGCGCGTGATTTTCTCTCCGTCATCTGTCGTAATGCTGCGCGCATGACCCGCCTGACGGAAGATCTGCTGGCGTTGGCGAGGATTGAGTCCGGGGAGTACAAGCTCAATCGCAGGCCGGTTGAATCGGAACTACTGATCGACGAAGCCGCAGCCATTCTGGCCGGACTCCTGATGGATAGAAATGTGGTGCTTGAAAAAGGTCAGACTACCCGCGAAAAGGTCATGGCGGATACAGACTCGATTCTCCAGGTGCTCTCCAATCTGCTGGAGAATGCCGTCAAATATGGAGGCGGCGAACGCGTCGTCATCGGAGCGCGACCCATTGCCGGTGCGGTCGAATTCTACGTTCAGGATTTTGGCGCGGGCATCGCATCCGAGCATCTGACCCGCATCTTCGAACGCTTTTACCGTGTCGATAAAGCTCGCTCGCGGGAGTCTGGAGGTACCGGTCTCGGCCTCTCGATCGCCAAGCACATCATCCTTGCCCACGGCGGAACTATTCGGGCGGAAAGTGAATTGAATCGCGGCAGCACATTTTTCTTCACGCTCCCGGTGGCACCGCCAGTTGCGATCGAAGAAGAGCAGGAAGAAAACATTGCCACGAATTAGCTGAGATTCTTGGATGATTCACAAGCTGCATTCATCTTCAGGCGCTCCACATCCGCCGGAGAATCAAGATCCAACTCGCCGCCCGGAAAATCAATTGCATGTATGTTGACTCCAGCTTGTCGCAGTAGCGCGCGAGCCCCCTGGTCACCATCTAGCCGCAGCAGCGCGGGGAACGAGGCCCGGGGGAAAATTGCCGGCACACCGAGGCGCCCAGCATATTTTGACGCTGCGATCCGGCCGGGATCCGCCGCATAAGCGTCGAGCAGGCAGCGCAAATGTTCCGCGGACAATCCCGGCTGGTCGCAAACAAGAAGCATCGCGCCTGGCGCGGAAGGCGCATTCTCCATCACCGCCGCAATCCCCGCCCGCAAGGAGCTAGCCATGCCTTCCGCCCACGCCTCGTTGCGGATCAGGATGCAGTCAAGCAATGCGCAGTCGAGAAGAATGTCATCCGCATGTGCTCCCAGGATCACGAAAATGGGCGCCGCCCCCGCTCCCTGCACCTGCTGCACCGAGTGGTCGAGCAACGTAGCGCCGCCGAAACTCGGCAGCCGCAATAGTTGTTTTGGCTGGCCCAGACGAGTCGAGCCGCCGGCGGCAAGCAGAATCACAGGTATCAGCATCGGATCAGCGAGTGGTTTCGAGGGCATGCGCGGGATCCCCGGCTTTTTGCGCGGCGCGAGGCGAGTCGAGGCTGCATTGCACCGGAATGTAAGGACGTTCCGGCACGGCCAAAAATTCTTCCATCGACATGCCGCGTGAGACCGCATTTTTCTGGTGAAGCACCGCCTGAATCTGCCCAAGAATTGCTAGCGCCACCGATTCCGGATTGTCGCCGCCGAGATCCAGGCCGATGGGAGCGTGCACGCGATGTAACGCAGCCTCGGGAGCCCAGCCGAGCCGCGTTGCCGCTTCCGTCAGTAATAGCCGGCTGCGACTTCGTGCCCCCAGCAGCCCCAAATAGCGCAGATCGACCGGCAGTAATTTCCCCAGCAGATTTCTATCCTGTTCAAAACTGTGGGTTAGCAACACAACGGCATCGCGCCGCGACAAAGCAAGCTGCTCCAGGTTCCCCGCATTCTCACTTAGCGGCAGAACCCGCTCCGCTTCAGGAAAGCGCGCGGCCTGCGCTAGCCACGCTCGTCCATCGGCCACGGTGACTCGCCATCCCAGCAAATCCGCCATGCGAACCAGCGGCCGCACGTCATCACCGGCACCAAAAACTACCAGCCGCTGGGGCGGCAATAACGGCTCAACGAAGACCTCGCGAGTTTCATTTCCTAACGGAATGGAAACCGTAGCGGCCTCTTCCTTCGCGTTTGCAGATGAGGTCAATCTCGACTTCGCCTCGTCGTCGAGGGTAGAGCTCGCAAAGAAAATAGATTCATCCTCGCGAATAATCACACGGGCCACTCCGAACTCCTGACCCGTGGCAGAGGGCAGAACCGTCGCGGAATACAGGGTTTCTCCCCGCTCCGCTGCCTCCAGCGCACGCAGCATGGCGTCGGCTTCCGCAGATGCAAGCGGCTCCAGCAGCACATCCATGACTCCGCCGCACCCCAGGCCATACGGAATGTCGCGGGTGTCGAGCGAGTTGTTCTCGTCCAGAATTTCGTCGAACAGGGTGGAATATCGTTCCACGGCCGGACCATTCCGCGCGGCCCAGGCTGCTTTGCGCGAGACTTCTCCCTCGAGGCACCCGCCGCTGATCGCTCCAACGGATCCCGTCGCATGGATGTACATGCGCGCGCCCGGGCGACGGTACGAGGACCCTTCTACCCGCACCAGGGTCGCCAGCACGGCCGAATCATCCAGCCGGCTGCGCCACTGCTCCAGGATTGCGTTACGTTCCACCATAAACATGTAGACGAGGACGGTCGCCAGAAAGGCTCCGCCTGCCTGTACAGATGCTACAAGTTTCCCCTGCACTTCGCATTCACCTGTCATGCCAAGCGAAGGAATAGAATGAGGATGATATGGGAAACACTGTAAAGACTGCCTTCCTTCTTACCCTGCTGACCGTGCTGCTGGTCTTGATTGGAGAGCACTTTGGCGGACGGAATGGACTGATCCTCGGTTTTCTGTTCGCAGCCGGCATGAACTTTTTCACCTACTTCTACTCCGACAAGCTGGCGCTAAAAATGTACAAAGCCCAGCCGGTGACGCGAGAAGAACTGCCGCGTGCGTATGAAGTGGTAGAGCGGATGACGCAGCGCATGGGCATTCCAATGCCGAAGATGTATGTGATTCCGACCGAATCGCCCAATGCGTTCGCAACCGGGCGAAACCCAAAGCACGCTTCGGTAGCCATGACTCACGGAATCCTGGGACTGTTGAATGATGAGGAATTGGAAGGCGTGTTGGCGCACGAACTGGGCCACGTGCAGAACCGCGACATTCTGACCAGCTCCATCGCCGCCACCTTGGCCGGTGCAATCACGCTGATTGCGCGCATGGGCTACTGGGCGGAAATTTTTGGCGGCGGCGGTGGCAGTGGCGATCGGCAACGAGGTGGCGGAATGAGCGGGCTGTTCATGCTGATCCTCGCTCCCATCGCAGCCATGTTGATCCAGCTTGCAGTATCTCGTTCTCGGGAATATGAGGCCGATGCGACCGGCGCGAAAACTACCGGCAATCCCTATGCACTCGCAAGTGCCCTGGAAAAGATCGATGCCTACTCCAAACGATTACCCATGGTGGCGTCTCCATCGAGTGCGCATCTGTTCATTGCGCAACCACTCGTAGGCGGCGGCATGTTCACCAACTTATTTTCCACCCATCCGCCGATGAAGAAACGAATTGAGCGCCTCATTGGCCGCAGCTCCGTCAGCGGAATGTAAAAGCTTCTGATCCTGCCGTACGACTCAACTGGAAGAAAGGGAGGCCGCCTTTGGCCGTCTGCAGCCGATGAGGACATTTCTACGCACTCTGATTTTGCTAGCCATCGTGGTTTGGGTGGGCGGACTGTTATTCTTCGGCGCGGTGGAAGCGCCCGTGGCCTTCGAGCACCTGATGCCGATGTTTCAGGATCAGGCGTTAGGCCTTGAGGCGGCAGGCACCATGGTGCGGAACTCCTTAATGCATCTGCACGACATCGGCCTGTTCTGCGGAGCGATTTTGTTGCTGCTTTTTATGTTTGAGAGGGTGACACGAGCGACCCGTCGTTCCATTGGCCCGCCCGTGTTGCTGGTGGCTGTGATGATGGCCCTGACAGCCTATTCGCAGTTTTCCGTCATCCCGCGTATGGAAACGCTTCGTCTTAAGGCCGGTCCAGCCATGGCAGACCTGACATCGGCCGACCCGGCCCGCGTCGATTTCAATCGCCTGCATAATCTTTCCACCTCGCTCGAAGGCATTGTGCTTCTGTGCGGACTCGGGCTAATCGTCTTATACGCGCGGCCGGAACCATCGCTGCGGTCCTCACGAGGAGTCTGACGACTAGAAACAGCGTAAACTTTCGTAGGAACCGTCCAACAATCTCCCGCACAGGATACGCATGAAGACCGGAATTATCGGCCTGCCACAGGTAGGCAAGACCTCGCTGTTCAAGATTCTCACGAAAGCAAAACTGGAAGACCGCGGCTACTCCAATCCCAAGGAAGTTCACCTGGGCATGGCGCGCGTGCCCGACGATCGACTGGAGAAGCTGGCTGCGCTGTATCAGCCCAAGAAAACTGTTTTCGCCACCGTCGAGTATGCGGACGTGGGCGCCATTGGACAGGAAGCGTTGAAGGAGCCAAGCCTGCTCGCCAGCCTGCGCAACGTGGACGCGTTGATTCACGTGTTGCGTGTCTTCGATGATCCGTCGGTGCCGCTGAGCGGTCCCATCGATCCGCTGAAGGAAATCCAGGATGTTGAGTTCGACCTGATGCTGAGCGATCTGACGCAGATTGAGAAACGCATGGAGCGGCTGGAAAAAGACCTGAAGAAAGGCCGCACTCCGGAGCTCGAAGCCGAGCAGGCACTTCTGTTGCGAGCCAAGCCGCATCTGGAGGCGGAGCAACCGTTGCGGTCCATGGAAATGACCGCCGATGAAAAGAAGTTGATTCGCGGCTACATGTTCCTCAGCCAGAAACCCGTCTTATATGTCCTGAATATTTCTGAGAGCACAACGCTTGGCACTGATCTTGAAGCCGCGGTCGAAAAGTATGGTCTGGGAACGATCGCGAAACGGCCCGGCACAGGTGCGACAGCGATCTGCGGCAAGGTGGAAGCCGAGTTGGCCGAGATGTCCGACGAAGAAGCGGAAGAATTTCTGTCCAGCTACGGATTAGGCGAGAGTGGTTTGCGTCGGCTGATTCGCAAAAGCTATGAACTGCTGGGATTGATTTCGTTCTTCACCGTCGGCGAAGACGAATGCCGCGCCTGGACAATTCCCGTCAACTCACGTGCGCAAGCGGCCGCGGGAGCGATCCATTCCGACCTGGAAAAACATTTCATCCGCGCTGAAACTATCCACTGGGATACGCTGTTGGAAGCAGGCTCAGAAGCAGTGGCGCGATCGCATGGCACATTGCGCCTTGAAGGCAAGGACTACATTGTGCAGGATGGTGACGTAATGCACATTCGTCACAGCGGATAGCAAGATCATGACGCACGTCACGACACCCTTCTGGATGGTTCTGCTGCTCGGCCTGGTCGCGGGTATGGCCGATGTGGTCGGCGGACTGCTGCTGTTGCGCATGCGGGCAGAACGTTTCCTGCATGGTTTCGTCGCCTTCGGTGCGGGCTTTCTGATCGCCGTCGCCCTGGTGGAAATGATTCCGGAGAGTTTTCACGCCTCCCCAATCGCGGCGCCACTGTGGATTCTAGCCGGCTTCTGCGGCGTGCATCTGCTGGAACACACCCTGGTTGCGCATTTTCACTTCGGGGAGGAGACGCACTCCGAAGAGTTTCTGCATCGCTCGACCGCATACTCCGTCACCTTCGGCCTGGCGGCGCATACGTTTTTTGACGGCATCGCCATCGCCAGTGGCTTCGCGTTCTCCAGCGCTCTTGGCTGGCTCATCTTTACGGGAATGTTGCTGCATAAACTGCCCGAAGGATTCACCGTCGGCAGCGTCATGTTGGCCAGCGGTCGCAGTGCACGGATTGCTGTTTCCGCCGCCTGCGTACTGGGCGCTGCCACAGTTGCCGGCGTGACAGCCATTCATTTTCTGCCGTCATTGGCGGGCATTGGGCTGCCGCTTTCTGCGGGTGTGGCGCTGTACGTGGCTGCAACCGACCTGCTGCCGGAAGTCAACCGTGCCCACGGAATTCGATATCGCGTACTCTTCTTTCTAGGCGTTGCAGCTTTCCTGCTGGCACGCTCAATCTCCTGATGCTGAAGGCGCATTTGTGTTCAGACAGAGAAATGTTCGAGCCTGCTGACTCGCAATACGCCCCAGCAAGAGAACAGAAAGGAACGAAGAAATGCAACCGCAAGGATACGCACTAATCACCGGCGCAAGCTCTGGCATTGGCGAAGAGTTTGCCCGCCAGCTTGCCGCGCAGGGCTGGTCTTTAATCCTGGTAGCGCGCTCCCAGGATCGGTTGGAGAAAGTTCGTGGCGAACTCATGTCCGCTCATATGGGTATTGACGTGGTCGCCATTCCCCTGGACCTGACCTCCCCCGGTGCTGCTGCGGATTTGTTTCAGAGGACGCGGTCCACGAATCTCGATGTGGATCTGCTCATCAACAATGCCGGTGTGGGCGCCTTCGCGGAATTCGCTTCTCTCGATCTCGGGCGTGTTCGCCAGATGCTCGACCTGAACATTGTTGCGTTGGTTGAGCTGACGCATCTCTACTTGCAACCGATGATGCAGCGTCGTCGCGGTGGAATCATCAATATTGCTTCCGTCGCCGGGTTCGCACCACTTCCGTATTCCACCGTCTATGCCGCCACCAAGGCATTTGTGAAGAGCTTTTCCGACGCCTTGTTTGAGGAGGCGCGTCAGCGTGGAGTCCATGTGATGGCCGTGAATCCCGGGTCGACCCAAACCAACTTTTTTCATGTAGCCGGCGAAAGTCCCTTCAGCCATCCTGCTCGTATGCAAACCTCGGCGGAAGTGGTGCGGGAGTCGTTGCGCGCCTTCGAACGCAAGAAGTCCTCGGTGGTCACGGGGGCATCGAATCGCATGTTGACTGTGGCCCTGACGCTGTTACCTCGTCGTTGGATTACATCCACAGTGGGTCGGGTAATGCGGGGAGCAAATATCGGCAATTCCGGCCCAACTCAGTAAGAGTTTTCTGGCGTATAGTGTTTCTGGTGTCGAAGGTAGTAGCCCCTAGGTAATCTACTTGGATATCTATGATTTGCGGTTATTGATTGACCCAGACATCTTTTTCGTAGAAAACAACATCAGTCCTTATAGTTCAAGAAAGTTCCTCCGTGATCCTTGTCGTAGACGATAATCCGGTGCAAGCGCTGACGCGCAAAGCCATCCTCAACCGTGCCGGGTTGGAGGTTCGGACAGCCTACTCCGCAGAGGCTGCCTTTGACGCGCTCGAGTCCGATAAAAATCGCGAAATCAATCTGGTCATTACCGATCACATTATGCCCGGCGAATCCGGCCACCACTTTGTGGAGCGGCTCTGGGAACGCAGGACCGGCTTATCCGTGATGGTGCTCAGTGGCCTGGCGGAAGCCGAAGCAGACTACGAAGGTCTGGATATCACATTCCGCGCCAAGCCGATTCTTCCAAACGACTTGGTTTCGCTGGCCACGAGGCTAAGCGGCAGCGTCCCTACAAAGCTGTAGCCAGTACAGTCGCCAGCTGTTTCATTCAAACCTTTCAACTCTACTTAACACACCATTCTGTGGGTAGCCGTGCCGATAGCATCGTTGCCGTCGCCGGTTGGCTCTGCGACAATTGAAGTAGAGCCATTCGATTGTTTATGAGCGCATCCACCCTGGAAACGAGCGCGGCCCAATCCAATTCAAGCCCCCAGGCCACGCGTGAGCAGGTCTTTGGCGGCTTTCGCCGTTGGGGATATCTGCAGGCGCAGCTCGATCCCTTGCAACAATATTTCCCGGCTCAGCCGCTTGCGGAGTTGAAGCTGAGCGGTGAGGTTGCGGAGCAGGCGCGAGCCATCTATTGCGGCTCCGTTGGCGTGGAGTTTATGCATATTGCCGACCCGGAGCGGCGACGCTGGATTCAGCAGCGTATGGAAGCCCCCGCAGCCGCTCCAGATCCGCAGCGCACTCTTAATTTGCTGATTGAGGCAGACATCTTTGAGCAGGTCATCCAGAAGCGATATCTCGGCACGAAGCGTTTTTCTCTCGAGGGTGTCACGGCGCTGATCCCGTTTTTAGACGAAGTATTGAATGTCGCTGCCGAGCGAGGCGCGGAAAAAGTAGTCATGGCGATGAGTCATCGTGGCCGCTTGAACGTCATGGTGAACACGCTGGGCAAATCCGCGTCCGCAATTTTTTCGAAATTTGAAGACGCCGACCCTCGCAGTAGCCTGGGAAGCGGCGATGTGAAATATCACGTGGGCGCAACCGGTACCTTCACGACTCAGTCAGGGAAGGAACTTGGCCTGCATCTTGCCTCCAACCCGAGCCATCTGGAGGCAGTCGATCCGGTTGCCATGGGCCGCGCCTATGCGAAACAGATGCGCTATGGCGCTGAAGGGCGCGATCGCGTGCTCCCGATTATCATCCACGGAGATGCGGCTTTCGCCGGGCAGGGCATCTGGGCCGAGACCATGAATCTTGGCTCGCTTGAAGGGTACTCCGTCGGCGGCAGCCTGCAGATCATTGCCAACAATTTAATTGGATTTACCGCAGAGCCGGA
>JAZKAG010000057.1:2496-3285 GCA_040389265.1 Acidobacteriota bacterium | reverse complement strand
CCGCTTCTCTTCCGACCTGGCGCGACGTTTGCCCATTCCTATTTTTCACGTGAATGCAGAGGATATGGATGCGGTGATCCGCGTCGCTGCTCTCGCCGTGGAATATCGCTATCAATTTGATACCGATGTCGTGATCGATTTAATCGGCTATCGCCGCCACGGTCATAGCGAAGTGGACGATCCGACCATTACGCAACCGCTGCGCTACGCGAAGATTCAGCAACATCCTCCCCTGTATGAAATTTTTGCCAAGCATATCGGCGTAGATCCAGCCGCTCGCGTGCGCCAGGCGGAATCGAAATATGAAGAAGAGTTGAAGCAAGCGCGGCAGATGAAAAAGAAAGCCGTGCTTGCCGATCTGCCGGAATATTGGTCCCCCTACAAAGGTGGCCCGCACCACAAAAAGTATGAGATGGACACAGGCATCTCCACAGAGACGATTCGCACCATCTCGGACGGCCTGACAGCTTTTCCGTCGGAGTTTCACATTCATCCCAAGATTCAAAAGCTACTGGAACAGCGGGCAGAAATGGGACGCGGCGAGCGGCCCTTCGATTACGGCATGGCGGAAGCGGTGGCATTTGGCTCACTCCTGACCCAGGGAACGCATGTCCGTCTTAGCGGCCAGGACAGCCAGCGCGGCACATTCAATCAACGCCACAGCGTGCTGATCGATATCGAAAATGAAACAAAGTTTGTGCCGCTGAACCATCTGCAACCGCAGCAGGCGAAGTTTGAGGTCTACAACTCCATGCTGTCGGAAGCGGGAGTCATGGGGTTCGAGTATGG
>JAZKAG010000057.1:305-2486 GCA_040389265.1 Acidobacteriota bacterium | reverse complement strand
ACTCCGGAAGCGCTGGTACTGTGGGAAGCGCAGTTTGGAGATTTTGCCAACGGCGCCCAGGTCATCATCGATCAGTTTCTTTCCTCCGCGGAAGACAAGTGGGGACTGCTGAGCGGGCTGGTTCTTTTGTTGCCGCACGGATATGAAGGCCAGGGTCCGGAGCACTCCAGCGCCCGCATGGAACGATATTTGCAAATCGTGGCGCGGGATAACATCCAGGTGGCGCAACCGTCGACCGCGGCCCAATATTTTCATCTGCTGCGACGTCAGGCGATGCGGCCCTGGCGTAAACCGCTGGTTGTCTTCACTCCCAAGAGTATGCTGCGACATCCGGATGCAGTCTCTCCTCTCGCCGATCTGAGCCGGCCGCGATTTTTGAATGTGCTGCCGGAAACAGAGTTGCGGAGCGTCACGCGTCTGCTGATTTGTACCGGCAAAATTGGCCACGAGCTGCGAGTGGAGCGGCAGAAACGAAAAGATACCTCCACCGGCATCATTTTTCTGGAACAGTTATATCCCTGGCCAGAAGAGGAGTTGCGTGCGGCAATCGAGGAGCATCCAGATGCAAACGATCTTGTGTGGGTGCAGGAAGAGCCGGAGAACATGGGCGCCTATTCCTATGTGTTGCCGCGCCTCCGGGAACTGGCCTTCGATCGGCAGGTGCGCAGCGTCAAGCGATCTGCGGCTGCCAGTCCGTCGACTGGTTCTGCGAAGGCACATGCGATGGAGCAAAAAACGCTGATTGATCTTGCGCTGAGTCGCGTTTGACGCTGTCGATCCAATATCAACGTTTCCCTGATTAGTGGATGATATCGACAAGACATCGATATAGCACCGCCGAAGCAGCCTCTTCGTGACGGCCATCACGAACATGTCGCCGCTGTATCTCATAGGCTATAGTTGTGGCCTGGAAGAGCGGGCTGACAAGGAAGCGCGGATTCGATGCATGAAGTTGGAATCGCCAGCGAGATTCTGCATGCCAGTCAGGCGGAAGCAGCGTGCAGACCCGGAGCGCGCCTGGTCGCAGTGACCGTCAGGATCGGCGTCCTCGCTGGGGTCGACTCCGACGCCTTGCAATTCGCCTGGGACGTAATGTCACAGCAGGCTGAAAGCTATCCAGTGACATTGCGGATTGAAAGCATGCCGCGTCGCAACCGCTGTCAAAATTGCGGATGCGAATTCGTCACCGAAATGTACAGCGAGCCTTGTCCAGAGTGTTCCAGCGATAAGAGTACGTTGGTTAGCGGAGATGAAATGCAGTTGGCCAGCGTGGAGGTAGAAGAATGACAACCATTGTTCCCGTTGAAAAGAAAGTTCTGAATGAGAATCAGCGCATTGCGGAAGAACTGCGGCAACGTTATGCCAAACGCGGCACGCTATGTCTGAACATCATCAGCTCGCCAGGGTCGGGGAAGACCACGCTGCTGGAAAAAACTCTGGCCGGCTTTCATCAAGAAGATAAAGTGGCAGTCTTGACAGGCGATTTGCAAACCGAAAACGATGCGCGCAGGCTGGCCCGCTATGGATTTCCAGTGCAGCAGATAGTGACCGGAACGGTTTGCCATCTGGACAGCAGAATGATTGAGCGCGCGCTGGAGCCATGGGCATCGAACGAAATCGACCTGTTGTTCATCGAAAACGTCGGCAATCTCGTCTGCCCGTCGAGTTACGATCTGGGCGAAGAAGCGAAAATTGTCGTGTTGAGTGTGACGGAAGGTGAAGACAAGCCGCTGAAATATCCGTCAATATTTTCGAAGGCGGCATTGATGATTTTGACGAAAATAGATTTATTGCCGTACGTGCCGTTCGATGTGGAACAGGCCAGGACGAATGCGCGGCAGGTACATCCGGATATCGAAATTATTGAGCTTTCATGTCAGACCGGCGAAGGCTTCAATCTTTGGCAACAATGGCTGGCAAAGCGGCGCTCGGCTGCGCGAGAAAGATACGCCTGCGCCGGCGCGTAAACCACCGGTTAATTTAAGGAATGAAAGCTGTCGTCTTGCGATAGTTGCAGCGGCAACTAAAATGGCCAATATAGCTGCGTTTAGCAACTATATTGGCCATAAAACTCTAGTCTCCGATTGTGCCCTTTGTTACTGGGTGACGGCGCTGGGTTTGGCGCAAATCTCGTCGTAGGCCTGGGTCAAGTATTGAGCGATCTGCGGCGCGCTGCAGCTT
>JAZKAG010000057.1:0-295 GCA_040389265.1 Acidobacteriota bacterium | reverse complement strand
CAGCTTTCAATCACCGAGCGCTGCATCAGGAATACCGGCTCTCCATTGCGGAAGATGGCGATGGCCGGGCTGCTGGGCGGAGCCCCCGCCAGTCGGCTTCGAACCTTATCGGTGGCTTCGCGATCCTGGCCGGCAAAGACAGTGATTTTCTGATCGGGCAGGTTGGGGTGCTGCAGCGACATGCGAACGCCGGGGCGCATCTTACCCGCCGCGCAGCCGCAGATGGAGTTGACGATCACCATCGTGGTGCCGGGCTTGGCCAGCGCCTGCTCGACTTCCTCCGCCGTGCGTGTTT
>JAZKAG010000056.1:4958-17819 GCA_040389265.1 Acidobacteriota bacterium | reverse complement strand
AGCGGATCGCTTGCTGCGCCTTGAAGTCGACCTGGGGTATGAGCAGCGTCAGATCCTCGCGGGAATCGCCGAAGCCTACACTCCGGAGAGCCTGATCGGCCGCAAGGTGGTCATTGTGGCCAACCTGGCGCCGAGAAAGCTACGCGGCCTGGAATCGAACGGAATGATTGTCGCGGCTTCGCTTGGCGAAAGCGGCAAGCCGGTGCTGGCGGGATTTTTGGAAGACGTCGAAATCGGTGCACGGCTGAAATAAAGAAAGAACTCCCCATGCTGGTCGACTCGCACGCGCATTTAGACAGTGATCGCTACGCGGAAGACCGCGAAGCGATGCTGGTGCGCGCCTACGAGGCGGGTGTGGAAACGATTCTGGCGGTGGGGATCGGCGAAGGGCCGGACACGATGCATGCCGCGCTTGACCTGAGCCGGGAGTATCGATCGCGAGCGAATATGCCGCAGATTGTGGTGAGCGCCGGAATTCATCCGCACGAGGCGAATTTGGCGGATGACGATGCGCTGAAAAAGCTGGACACGTTGGCGGGGGAAGCGGAAGTGGTGGCGGTCGGCGAGATTGGGCTGGACTACTTCTATGACAACTCGCCGCGGGACGTGCAGCAGCGGGTGTTCATCGAACAGATGAAGATTGCGGCGGCGCGCAAGCTGCCAATCCTGATTCATTGCCGGGCCTCGGCGGAGAGCACGAATGCCTGGGACGACGCGCTGGCGCTGCTGGAGGAACATTGGCGCGGGACCGGGCTGGGCGGGGTGCTGCATTGTTTTGCGGGGGAGTATGGGCACGCCAGACAGGCGATGGAGATGAACTTTCTCGTTTCCTTCGCCGGCAACATTACTTTTCCTAAGGCGCAACCGATTCGCGACGTGGCCGCCAAATTACCGGCGGATCGAATACTGATTGAGACGGATGCGCCCTTTCTGGCGCCGGTGCCGAATCGCGGCAAACGGAATGAACCAGCGATGGTGCAACGGGTGGCGGAGCAGTTGGCGGAGCTGCGTGGCTCGGACTATGAGACCATGGCTTTGACGACGACAGAAAACTTCTATCGGTTTTTTGGTCTGTCGCGAACATCCGGCATCCCGGCCCATGACCGCGCGACAGACATCAAGCTTCAAGTAGAGAATTGAAATCAGCAAGGACAGGCAAGTATGGCGACAGAGAATTCGTTCGATATTGTCAGCAAAGTAGACGCGCAGGAAGTGTTGAATGCGGTGGATCAGGCCTCCAAGGAGATTCGCACGCGGTTCGATTTGAAGGATTCGCATTCTGAAATCAAGCTGGAGGGGGAAGAGACGATCCAGTTGGCCTCCAGCGATGAGTACAAGTTGAAGGCGGTGACAGAAATCCTGCAGCAGAAGCTGGCCAAGCGCGGGGTGTCGCTGAAGGCGCTGACCTACGGCAAGATCGAGCCGGCGGCCAACTCCAGTGTTCGCCAGAAGATAACCCTGCAGCAGGGGATTGCCATTGAGAAGGCGAAAGAGATCGTCAAGCTGATTAAGGAATCAAAAAGCAAGGCACAGGCGACGATCCAGGGAGATACGGTGCGGGTGAGCAGTAAAGATCGGGATACGCTGCAGGATATGATTGCAATGTTGAAGAAACACGATTTTGGGATCGACCTGCAGTTTACGAATTATCGTTCCAATTAGCCGATAGCGCCTTTTGCTGCATCCTTTATGTGGGGGCGTTCGGCGAAATTTGGCGGGCAGGCCAGCGAGGATGGAAAGGGTTTGAGCACAACGGCCATTACGACCGCGAAAGAAGTGTTCGACCTGCTGCGCGATGAACTGGTCGCGGTAGAGCAGGAATTCGAGCGCCTTTCTGCGTCCGAGGTCGATTCCATCACGGAAATTGCCGGGTATCTCCGCGAAGGCGGCGGCAAACGAATACGTCCGGCGCTGCTGTTGCTGGCGGCCAAAGCGCTGGGCTACAACGGAAACAGCAGCGTTCGCCTGGGCGCAGTCATTGAAATGATTCATACCGCCACGCTGGTGCATGACGACATCATCGACGTGGCCGATATACGCCGCGGTCGACCGTCGGCAAACACCCAGTGGGGCAACTCCAAATGCGTGCTGGCAGGGGACTGGCTGTATATGCAGGCCTTCCGCGTGGCACTGGAGGAGCGCAATTTTCGCATCCTGGACCTGCTGATTGGCTTGACGCAGCAGATGGTGGAGGGCGAGTTGCTGCAGATGGAAAGTCTGGGCAATGCGCTGAACGAGCATGATTATTTTGAGCTGATCTATCGCAAGACGGCATGCCTGTTTCGCGTGTCGATGCAACTGGGCTGTGTGCTGGCCGAGGCATCGCAGGCGATGGAAGAGGCGCTGGGAGATTACGGACGCAACGTCGGTCTTGCTTTCCAGATTGTGGATGATGTGCTGGATTTGACGGCGAGCGAAGCGGTGTTGGGAAAGCCGACTGCCAGCGATCTGCGCGAAGGCAAGGCCACTTTGTCGGTGGTGCATGCATTGAAACACGGCACCGCGGAGGAGCGAGCCGACATCCTGGCGGTGATTGAAGACCGAGGCTTTGAGCGAGTTGGGCACGAGCGCATTCTTGCTATCCTGCAGCGCAATGGTTCGCTCGATTACGCCATCCAAGTGGCGGATGCCCATGCCGAGGCAGCGCGCGGCAATCTTTCCGGATTGCCGGACTCTGAGTTCAAGCGGGCGCTGTTGTGGGTTCCCGACTTCGTTGTATCCCGTGAAAAATAGCCCATGGCGAAATCAAACCTCTGCTTCAAATCTTTCTGCCGATAGCTGACGCATTCCCATCATCGATCATGAGTTCAATTCCTGGAGATTTTATGCGGGTTCTACCCAACCGATTGCGCGCGTTTGTACTTTCCGCCGGCATCTTTGCGTTGCTGGGATGGGTGGCTGCTGACGGGCACGCCGCCGCGCCAGCTCAAACCGCGCCGAATGCAACCGCTCCAGCCCAGGCTGGGCCGGCCGCCGCTGCGCCGAATAGCGAAGTGGATGTGTTGAACCACGTGAATCGGGTGTTGCAATGGTCGCGTCTGTGGGAGGGTGCGGACGCGTATGCGGTGGTGCCTGGAGATGAGCTGTTTGTTGCGAATGGGCAGGAAATCACCCGGAAGGTGGTGAGCCTGGAATTCAAATCTGCGTTGGCCCAAGCCGAACTGCTTGCCGACAGGTCGAACAGGGCGACACCGCAAGCAGCGCCTGCCTCGGGCGCGATGGCTTCGCAGAATCTTCTGAAGCTGCAGCAGAATGTCGATGCCAAGCTGCAGGCATTCCACACCGAACTGGATGCAACCAACAAAAAGATTGCAACGGCACGCGCCAAGGACCGGCCGGCGCTGCAGTCGCAGCGAGACACACTGCAGGGTCAGATCGCCTTGGCCGAAGCGCTGCAAAACAATTTGCAACAGCTCACCGCGTTTGTAAGTTCCGCAGACGCGGCCAATGGAGTTGCGACTGAGCTGAGCTCGAAACTGCGCGCGATGCAGCAGACAGTTCCGGCGGCTGTCACTCCCGCAGGGTCGACGACCAGCAAATCAACCGCAAAGACTTCGGCAATAGTTTCGCCAGTTCAATTACCGGCGTTTGGCAATGCGCGCAACGAAGGGTTAGTTGGGCAAGTCGGCCAGATGGTCCGCCTGGGGAGCAGTCTGCACTCCATGGATCAGTTGCGGGCGGACACGACCAAGCTGCAAAGCTTTACTGCGCAGCTGCGCACGCCACTGTTGGCTGCTTTGCGCGCGACCCTGCACCAAGGTCAGCTGGAACTAGCCAACGGTGCTGCCTCGGGCTCGACTGCCGAAGAAAATTCCGCTGCCGCTCCGGCCAATGGGGCTGCGCCGAGCCAGACCCCGGAGCAACAGCAGCGCGCGACGGCCCAGTTGGTGCGGCATTTCAAGCAGCTATCCGAGGCCACCATACCCCTGAGCCAGGAATTGATCTTGCTGGATCAGAGCCAGACCAATTTGAAACAGCTGCGCGATTCAGTTGGGCACGAGTACAGCCAGATTTTACGTTCCGTATTGCTGCGCGTCGTAACTCTGCTGATCGCACTGGGGCTGATCTGGCTGGTCTCTGAATTGTGGCGGCGAGCCACCTTCCGCTACATTCGCGATGGCCGTCGTCGTCGGCAGTTTCTGGTGCTGCGCCGCGTTATCACTGGCTTCTGCATGTTCGTGGTCATACTGCTGGGATTTGTCAGCGACTTTAGCTCTCTGGCTACCTATGCCGGGCTGATTACTGCCGGCATTGCGGTGGCGTTGCAAACCGTCATTCTTTCGGTGGCAGCCTATTTCTTCCTGGTGGGGCGATATGGAGTGCGAGTGGGCGATCGAGTCACCGTCGTCTACAACGGTCCTAACAGCGTAACCGGAGATGTGGTCGATATCGGCCTGGTCCGTTTCTACCTGATGGAGCTAACGGGCAGCGGCATTGAGTTGAAGCCTACTGGCCGGATTGTCGTGTTTCCTAACTCTGTGCTGTTTCAGACCAGCCCTTTGTTCAAGCAATTTCCGGGCACGGATTACATGTGGCGCGAGATCGGATTTCCTATGCGCGCCGACAGCGATGTTGCGTTGGCGGAAAAAGCGCTGCTGGCCAGCGCGAATACGCTGTATGCGGGATATAAGCCCTCGCTGGAACGGCAGCACGCGGGGTTGGAGCAATTGCTGGGTGTGCATGTCGACGTGCCGAAACCGTATGCGCGGCTGCGGTTGATTTCAACCGGCCTGGAAGTGGTGGTCAGCTATCCAGTTCCGCTGCGCCAGGGATCGGACATGGATGACCGCATGGTGACGGCGGCCATGGAGATTCTGCGAGACAATCCCTCGATCCACTTAGTGGACGGAGCCTCGCCTGAATTGCGCTCGACGATGAAAGTCTAGGGTGGGCTGATTCTGTCGTCCGAATCGCGCCGCAAAACATTGCTAGAGACTGCCGGATTGGCGCAGCATGCCGCCGTCAATGACGAAGGTGCTGCCGGTGCAATAACCGGCGGCATCGGAGGCGAGAAACACGGCCAGGTCCGCCACCTCTTCCGGTTTGCCCCAGCGGCCCAGCGGAATCTCCGCCATCAATGTTGACTCAATCTTTTTGCTCGCTTCCACGTCGGCATCGATGGGGGTGTAGATTGCGCCGGGCGCGATGTTGTTGACAGTGATTTTGTACTGGGCCAGCTCGACCGCAATGGTTCGCATCAACATGCGAAGACCGCCTTTGGCGGCGCAATAGGGAGCGTTGGTGGGCATCGGCAAATCTTCATGAATGGAAGAAATGTTGATGATGCGGCCGCCGCTTCCTTGCTGGATCATGGCTTTGGCCGCGGCCTGCGCGCATAGAAAGGGGCCGGTCAAATCCACAGCAATCACTTTCTGCCACAGCTCGAATGGATATTCGGTGAAGGGATGTTTCGACTCCATACCCGCGTTGTTGACGAAGATATCGAGGCGACCCATGGCCTGGATGGCCTGCTGGACGAGTGCGTTCACCTGCTCGGGGTTGGAAACGTCGGCTTCGCATGCCATCGCCTTGTTGCCCTGACTTCGAATACCGCTGACGACGGTGTTGGCCAGATCTGGCGCGCCAATGTAGTCGATCACGACCGCGGCGCCTTCCGCAGCCATTGCGGTGGCGATGGCTTTGCCGATGCCGGTGGTTGCGCCGGTGACGATGGCGACTTTGCCCTGCAGTTTCATTGAATCGATCCTCTCAAAAGCGATGTGGTCATTCGTGGAAGTACGGAATTGAGGATTGACACGAAGGGGAATTTTTCAACGGCCGCGCCTGCTCGACAAAATCAGGATACCGGTTTGACGAGAAACTTCTCGGCATCTTTTTCCTTCAATTCGAGGCCCAGCCCGGGGCGCGACCAGTCCGGGAACATGTGGCCTTGGCGGGGCTCGCAGAATCCATCGAAGAACATGCGCTCAATGCGGGCGTGATCGTGGAAGAATTCCAGATGACGCGCGCGGGGAACGGCGCAGCACGCGTGCATGTGAATGCTGGGCGCGCAGTGCGCAGAGAGTGCGATCTGATGGGCATCGCAGACCGCGGCTGCCGCCAGAAACCCTGTGATGCCCTGGGCGCGCGTGGCATCCGCCTGCTGCACATCAACACTCTTCGCCGCCAACATGTTTTCAAAGTAGGGCACGGTGTAGCCGTACTCGCCGGCAGCGACTTCCATGGGCGCCGGCACATGGCTGCGAACGAAATGTAGCCCGGCGAGGTCGTCTGAACTGACAGGCTCTTCAAACCAGGTCACATTGGATTCATGGAAGATTTCAGCAAGCCGGATCGCTTGCCTGGCCGTGTAGGCTCCGTTGCCATCGACAAACAGTTGCACATCGTCTCCAATGGCGCTGCGGGCGATGCGGACACGGCGGGGATCGTCGTCGGGATGGGTGCCGACTTTCATCTTCACAAACGGGAAGTTTTTCTCTGCCCATCCGCCGAGTTGCGACTGAAGTTGGTGGTCGTCGTAGGAGGTGAAACCTCCACTGCCGTAGGCCGCGATGGATTCCCGGGCCGCGCCCAGGAGTTGGACCAAGGGCAGGTTTAGCAACTTCGCCCGCAAGTCCCACAACGCGACATCGATGGCGGAGATGGCCATGGCCGCGATGCCGCGGTTGCCAAGGTTGCGCACCGATCGCTGCATCTGCATCCACAACTCAGGATGTTGAAATGGGTTAGCGGAGTTGATGATCGTTTTGAGAAGATGTTGAGCGGCTTGTCCGGTGGCGGCATCGGCGTAGGTGTAGCCGATCCCACGCACATCGCCGACAGCGAGCTGGACCAGGACCATGGTGGTTGAATTCCATGAGATGGTGCCGTCTGCTTCGGGCGCGTCGGTGGGAATGGTGTAGACGCGAACGGTGCTGTCTGAAATGGAATCCACATAATGGTGGATTCCATGCTTCCGGATTGAGTTGTGTTGCATTGGATTTTGCGTGCAGGGGTTTGCTGATGCATCCCGCATCGTGAAATTGTCCTCTAACTAAGGGATGCAAGTTGTTGATTGGTGCGTGTTTTGACTGCACCCACGGCTGTTGCCGCCGGTCTCTTTCCACATCTCGCGATGCGGACAACGGTTTCCTGAACTAGCTCGCGACCAAAACATAAGGATGTGAATCCATGAGCCAGCAAGTTGCGGATGTACTGTTTGAGCGCCTGATCGCCTGGGGCGTCGATACCATCTTTGGTCTTCCCGGCGACGGAATCGACGGATTGTTTGAAGGTCTGAGAACCCATCAGGAGAAGGTGAAATTCATCCAGGTGCGGCATGAAGAAGCGGCCGCATTTGCCGCTCTCGGCTATGCGAAATATACCGGAAGGCTTGGAGTTTGCCTGGCGACCTCCGGACCGGGCGGAATTCATCTGCTGAATGGCTTGTACGACGCCAAGTGCGACGGCCATCCGGTGCTCGCGATTACGGGACACACCTTTCATGATTTGATCGGAACCCACTACCAGCAGGATGTTGACCTGGACAAATTGTTCATGGACGTTTCCGTGTACAACGAGCGAATCATGGGGCCCGCGCATGTCAAACCGGTTGTTGACGAGGCGATTCGAACCGCATTCGCGCGTCGCGGCGTGGCACATATCACCATTCCAAAAGATATTCAGGAATGGCCGGCCTCCAGCGGGAAACGGTCCGATGCCAACATTCAAAATCACAGCGAGCACCGATTCCAACCCTCTCACCCGACACCGACGCACACATCTCTGGAGCAGGCGGCTGCCATATTGAACGACGGAGGTCGCGTGGTGATGCTGGTGGGCGCAGGGGCACTGGGCGCGCGTGAAGAAGTGATCCAGGTGGGCGACAGGCTGGGAGCGCCGGTGGTGAAAGCATTGCTGGGCAAGGCGGTGATTCCGGACCGTCATCCGCTCGCCATTGGGGGCATCGGATTGCTGGGTACGGCGCCGTCGCAGGAAGCGATGGAAGAATGCGACACCTTGCTGATGGTGGGTACCAGTTTCCCGTACATGGAATTCCTGCCCAAGCCAGGCAACGCCAAATGCGTGCAGATTGATATCGACCCGGCTCGAATCGGACTGCGTCATCCCGTGGATGTGGAACTGGCCGGGGATGCGAAAGGCACGCTGGCGGCGCTGTTTCCCTTGCTGAAGCGGAAGAAGTCGCGTGCATTCCTGGAAGATTATCAAGACCGCATGAAGAGTTGGAACGAAGTGATGGAGAAGCGCGGCACGCGCATGGACATGCCGATGAAGCCGCAGGTGGTGACCTACACACTGAATAAGCTACTGAACGACGATGCGATTGTTTCCTCTGACAGCGGGACGATCGCAACCTGGGCTGCGCGCTACATTGAAATGCGCGGGGACATGAAATTCTCATTGTCCGGCTCCCTGGCGACCATGGCGAATGGATTGCCGTACAGCATTGGAGCGGCGGTTGCGTATCCAGGCCGTCAAGTCGTCTGCGTGGTGGGAGATGGTGGCCTGACCATGTTAATGGGCGAACTGGCAACACTGGCGAAATACAACCTGAATGTGAAGGTCATCGTGGTGAAGAACAACGTACTGGGGCAGATCAAGTGGGAGCAAATGGTGCAGGATGCCAATCCGGAATTTGGCGTCGACCTTCATCCCATCGACTTTGCCAAAGTGGCTGAGGCATGCGGCGTGGCGGGTTACACGCTGGAGCAGCCGGACCAGGCAGATTCTGTCTTGCGGCGGGCATTGCAGGGCAAGGGTCCCGCGGTTGTTCAGTGCGTCGTCGATCCGAATGAGCCGCCGCTTCCGGGAAACATCTCGAGCAAGCAGGCGCTCAATTTCGCAGAGGCGCTGCTGCGAGGCGAGAAGAACCGCAACAAAATCATCAAGACAATCCTGGAAGATAAAGTGCGCGAAGTGGTGTAGCGCGTCCAGCATTGCAGCAAAGGAGAGACGAGGAGAACGGATGGACAAGGCAATAACGAAGCGCTCGGAATTGCTGCGATCGGGCGAGACCCAGAAGCAAGCCCACTCCTCAGACAATCACGCGGTTCAAGAAATGGAAGGCGCCGCCTTCGCACTGGACGAGCATATTCGTGAGGGAAGGTTTCAGCGCAGTTTGTCGTTGATGGCAGGCGTTTCCAGCTTGATGACCGGGCTCGAAGTGGGATATGAGCACTATCGCGGCAGCTATAGCCGCAGGGTGATGTATACACCGGTGGCGCTGAGCCTGCTGTTATTCGCCGGGGGAGTGGCGGGGTTTTTGAGCGGGCGTGCGGCGCGGCGTGTGATGCGTCCGATTGCCGCGTTGACGCTGGCGGATGGGCTGATCGGATTTTATTTTCACCTGCGCGGGATTGCGCGCAAGCCGGGTGGTTGGCGATTTCCCATGACGAACATGGTGATGGGGCCGCCGGTGTTTGCGCCGCTGTTGTTCGGGATCAGTGCATATCTGGGATTGATTGCTTCTTATCTGCGACGAGAAGGCGAGCAGGATCGCCCCGCGGATGATGTTGGCTGGATTCCGCGCGCCGCACATGCGAAACATTGGGCAGCCGCGCTACCTTCTGGAAAGGCGTCGAAGCCGGAGAGCATCAGTTTTGCGCAGGACCTTCGCGAGGGACGATTTCAAAAGCACATGGCCACTGCTACCGTATTCGCTGCGTTCTTCAGCGGCTTTGAGGCTTTCTACTCTCACTACAAGAACAATTTCCGATACAAGGCGCAGTGGACTCCGGTGATCCTGGCGCCAATGGTCATGGGTGCCGGCCTTGTTTCGCTGCGAAACAGGAAGGCGGCGCAAACCTGGCTGCCTGCGCTGTCAGCTGCTGCCGTTCTCGATGGCGGAGTCGGCTTCTTCTACCATGCGCGCGGCGTGCTACGGCGTCCCGGCGGCAGAAAACATGTGCTTTATAACATCATGTACGGACCGCCAATCCTGGCGCCTCTCCTGTTCAGTGCGTGCGGCATGCTCGGGATATTGGCGAGCCTGTTTCGGAGGGAACCATGAAGCGGAGTCGCGAGGATCAACCCGGATACTATCCTGGGTTCTCCACGCTTGAGCAGCAGGCGCAGTGGGATGAAGCGACGCGCAAGACGGTTCTGGAGCGAATGAATCGCTCGCGGGAGCTGCGCTTTTTCAAGCCGCAGGAAGCTGCACTGATCGAGGCGATCTTCGAGCATATTCTGCCGCAAAGCGATCGGTCGGAGGCATACAGAATCCCAATCGTGCCCGCCGTGGATGACCGCCTCTACAACAATCGGCTTGACGGCTACCGCTATGAGGGCATGCCGCCGGATCGGGAAGCGTACCTGATGGGCATGCTGGCGATTGAAGAAATTGCAAAGCAGAAAGATGGACGCGGATTTCTTGAGCTGACGCCGCTGGAGCAGGACAAGCTGCTGAAGACGCTGCATGACGGCAAGCCTGAGGGTGCTCATGAAATCTGGAAGCGCATGCCCGTGCATCGATTCTGGATGCTGCTGGTGCAGGATGCGGCCGAAGCGTACTACTCGCATCCTTATGCGTGGGATGAGATCGGATTCGGCGGGCCTGCCTATCCGCGCGCGTATATGCGGCTGGAGCATGGCGAACCGGAACCCTGGGAAGTGAACGAGCAACGCTATGCGTGGCTGGCGCCGGAGGACTCAGTCTCCGATGTTTCGGAGTGGATTGGCGGTCATGATCACCATCTTGGAACACCGGGTCAGGGAGGCACGCATTGACGCCGTTGCTTCGCGATTGGTGGAAGAAGGATGTGCTGAACGAACGCAACGGCGACGGTCACGCGCTCGGACCCATCCAGAAGATTGATGTCCCGATGCGACGCTTCGGCGAGGAAGAAGTCGATTATGTCATCGTCGGCGTGGGTTCGGCGGGCGGTGTCTTGTTACAGCGTCTCGCGCGGGCAGGCTTTCGCGTGCTAGGGCTGGAAGCTGGACCATTCTGGAATACGGAGCGCGACTGGGTGAGCGATGAAGCGGGCTCGCACAACCTCTACTGGGAAGATTTGCGCATCACCGGCGGCGAACATCCGCTCGCACTGGGTGCGAACAACAGCGGCCGCGGCGTTGGTGGAGGGTCGGTACACTGGGCGGCCTTTACACCGCGCCTGCATCCATCGGACTTTCGCATCCACTCCGAAGATGGAGTGGGTGTTGACTGGCCGATGACGTACGAGGAATTGAAGCCTTACTACGAACAGCTCGAACTGGAGATGCCGGTGGCCGGCCCTGCCTATTATCCGTGGGGCGACCCGCATGGATATGCGTATGGCCCGCACCCGATGGGCGGCGTAGGGGATGTGCTGATCCGGGGCTGCACGCGGCTCGGGATTGGAGTGAGCATCGGAGGCCCGGTCGCGATTCTGTCCGGTTCGCATGGAGATCGTCCGCACTGCATCTACCGCGGCTTCTGTATCCAGGCCTGCAAAGTGGGCGCGAAGGCCAGCACCCTGATTACGCATGTTCCGGACGCGCTGGAGAATGGCGCGGAAATTCGCGATAACTGCATGGTCAGTCGCATTCACGTGAACAAGGAAAATCGCGCCACCGGGGTGAGCTACTTTGACGCGAAGGGCAAGGAGCATTTTCAAAAAGCGAAAGCAGTGATTGTGTCGGGATATGCCATTGAGACTCCGCGCCTGCTGTTGAACTCCGCATGTCCGGGATATGAGAACGGATTAGCAAATTCCAGCGATACAGTGGGACGCTACCTGATGGCGCAGGCGGGCAACGTGGTGCTGGGACGGTTCGAAGAATTGGTGCGCATGTATAAAGCTCCACCGGCGCATGCGTTGACGGAAGAATTTTATGAGACCGATCCCAAGCGAGATTTCGCTCGCGGCTTCGCCATCCAAACAGTGGGTCCGTTGCCGATTGCGTTTGCGAAACAGATGATGACGGCAAAGGGCGCATGGGGATGGGGATTGCGGCGCGTGATGATGGACTACAACCACTGGGCGGCGATTGCGCTGCTGGGGGAGATTTTGCCGTGGCCTGAAAACCGCGTGCAGCTTGCGAAGGAGAAAGACCGCTTTGGTCTGCCCGTGGCCAAGGTAACTTTCGGCTTGCACGACAACGATAAGAAGTTGATCGAGTTTGGAAAGAATAAAGTAATGGAAGTGATGCATGCGGCGGGAGCCCAGGAAGTGGTGCAGGAATCGCGTTACGCGCACTTAGTGGGCGCGGCGCGAATGGGCTCGGATCCGCGCACTTCGGTGGTCGATTCGTTCGGCCGAACTCATGACTTAAGTAACCTTTTCGTGTGCGATGGAAGTATTTTGCCGACGCAAGGCAGCGCCAATCCGGGGTTAACGATTCAGGCATTAGCGGCGCGAACAGCTGATTACTTAATTGCACAAGGGGAATCTATTTTTACTCGCAACGATCGGGATATGATGCAGCCAGCCATTCGAAGAGACCTAGCGCCACCAGGCACTTACGGGCGCGGAGTTCCACGGCTTGCCAATGCCAGTCTGGCGAAACGATAGAAATGGCGATGTTTACGCTGCGCCCGCGGCACTCCGCGCGGAGGCTTGAAAGGGATATTGAGATGAAGAGGAACCAAGTGGTGATGGTGACCGGCGCGTCTGCCGGTCTAGGCCGTGCCATCGCCCATGGATTTGCAAAGCAAGGCGCGAAGATTGGGCTGATCGCGCGGAATCGAGAAGCACTGGAAGCCTGCAGACAGGAAGTCGAGCGACTGGGGGGAGAAGGGCTGGTGCTCCCGCTGGATGTCAGTGACGCTCCGTCGATCGAGCATGCCGCCAATCGGTTGGAAGAGGCGTTCGGTCCCATCGATGTATGGGTCAACAATGCGATGGCTTCGGTATTCTCGCCGGTCAAGAAGATGACGGCGGAGGAATACTTCGCAGCGCCGGGCCTGTCACATTCCGGCAT
>JAZKAG010000056.1:2411-4948 GCA_040389265.1 Acidobacteriota bacterium | reverse complement strand
AGATGACGGCGGAGGAATACAAACGGGTCACTGAGGTAAGTTATCTGGGGTATGTGTACGGCACGCAGGCAGCCCTGCGGCGCATGTTGCCGCGCGATCGCGGCACCATTATCCAGGTGGGTTCGGCGCTGGCGGTGCGCAGCATTCCGCTGCAGTCCGCCTATTGCGCTGCCAAGCACGCCATTCTTGGGTTTACAGATTCGCTGCGATGCGAACTTTACCACGACAAGAGCAATGTTCAGTTGACGGTGGTGCAGATGCCTGCGATGAATACTGTCCAGTTCACCTGGGTAAAGAGCCGCCTGCCCAACAAGCCGCAACCGGTGCCTCCAATTTTTCAACCCGAAGTTGCCGCCAAGGTAGTGCTGCATGCCGCCGCAGCCGCGCGGCCGCGTCGCGAGTACTGGGTGGGTTCGCCAACCGTGGAAGCCATCGTCGGGCAGATGTTTATTCCGGGACTGCTCGATCGCGATCTTGGGGAGACAGGTTATGAAGCGCAACAAACGGACGTCCCCGACGATCCCAATCGTCCGAATAATTTATGGGATTACGTTCCGGGGCGACATGGTACCCATGGTCCGTTCGATAAGAAATCGTGTTCGTTCAGCCCACAGGTTTTTCTGGATCTGCATCATAAATGGTTTGCAGCCGGTGGCGCCGCGCTGGTGACAGCCATCGTTGTCGCCTACAAAAAGAAATAGATATAGGGAGAATCACATGGCGCTTGAATTGGCGGTCGACAACCAGAGTGCAAAGTCAGTGGCCCTGGCGAAGACGTGTTCCGTCCACAAGGGGGCGGCGGTGGCGTGCTGTTGCGCTGCGATGGCGGCATTGACTCCGGTAGCGCTGGTTCAGTTGCACATCATCAAGGACCTGCCGGAGCTTCCGGGACGCATGTTCAACTCCAAGCGAGTGGTCACGTCGAAGGGATCGTATCGCCTTGGCATTCCTGACGGCATCCTGGGTCTGGCAAGTTATGGCGTGACGCTGGCGCTGCTGTTGTCGGCGACTCCCGAGCGGCCCGTGATGCGACGGCTGTTGCGGGGCAAACTGGCGCTGGATGCGACGATGGCGATTCGAAATGTCCGCAAGCAGGCGACCGAGCATAAGTATCTCTGCTCCTGGTGCATCGGCGTGGCGGCGGCGACTGCGGGAGTGGTATTTTTCGGTCGCAAAGTGCGAGACGCGGAGTTGCCGGACGCGGTATAAGGCGGCGTTTTCAAGCGAGAGAGCTAGCACAGTTCAGCGACGTCGAGTCGGCAAAGCCGCATCCGCTCTATAATTCGCTTGTTGATGGACTGGTCTCTGGTACGAACAATCCGCAGTTGGTTTGACTCCGAACAGGGTGTGCCCGACCATCATATTTCGCGCTGGATTTTTCTGCGCGCCGTTGGGCTGATCTACTTTTCTGCATTCTACTCACTCATCTTTCAGATTCGCGGCCTGATGGGGCCTCGCGGAATTCTTCCCGCGGAGCAGTACTTATCCGCAGTGGAGCGCGGGTTGGGCGGCCTGCGATTCTGGTACACGCCCACCCTGCTATGGATTTCCAGCGGGTCGCATATGCTGATGGCGATCTGTTGGATTGGCATTGTGGCGTCGCTGCTGGTGACGGCGAATGTATGGCCGCGCGCGAACCTGGTGATTTGCTTCCTCTGCTTTCTCTCCTTCGTCAGCGCTGCGGGAGATTTCTCCGGCTATCAATCTGATGGAATGCTGCTGGAGGCGGGCTTCATCTGCCTTTTCTTTGCTCCGGCGGGGCTGTTGCCCGGTTGGGGAAGAAGCAGCCCCCCGGTGCGCGCCAGTTTGTTCCTCTTGTTGTGGGAATGGTTCCGAATATATTTCGAGTCCGGAGTCGTGAAGCTTGCGAGCGGCGATCCACAATGGCGTCACCTGACGGCGATGGACCAGTATTACCAGAATGGGCCGCTGCCGACATGGATCGGCTATTATGTCGAGCAACTGCCGCATTGGTTCCAGGCTTCGACCGTGGTGGCGACGCTGGTGATGGAACTGGTGTTGGTGTGGATGCTGTTTCTGCCGCGCAAATGGCGCATCGTGTGTTTCCTCATCGTCACGCCGTGGCAGATCGGCGTGATCCTGACCGCCAATTATGCATTTTTGAATTACATCGTGTTGGCGTTGGGATTTCTGCTGCTGGACGATCGCTTCCTGATGCGCTTCGTGCCAGCGAGGTGGCGGTTTGTCGTCCCGGTGCGCGAAGACAAGAGTGAGGAGAATACGGAGGAGGTTCCAATCAGCTTGTTGCGGGAAGAGCCGGCGGCAACGCAGATATCGGGACCTCGCCGACAACTGCAACCGATTGGATTGGCGTTTGTCGCAGTGATCCTGACGTGGATTTTCTATGCGACGACGGTGCCGATGTTGCAGATGTTCTGGCGCAGCATTCCGCTGCCGACTGCGCCGCTGATCGCCCTGCAGCCATTCCGTGTCGCCAATGAATATGGGCTGTTCGCAGTGATGACTCCCAATCGGTATGAAATTGAATTTCAGGGTTCGGACGATGGCAAGACATG
>JAZKAG010000056.1:0-2401 GCA_040389265.1 Acidobacteriota bacterium | reverse complement strand
GGGTTGCCTATCCATTCCGGTACAAGCCGCAGGCGCTCGACAAGGCGCCGGGGATTTATGCGCCGTATCAGCCGAGGTTCGATTGGAACCTGTGGTTCGCATCGCTGGGCCAGTGGACGCAATATCCGATCGTGCCGCGGACGGAGGAGTTACTGCTGACGAATGATCCTGACGTGCTTGCGCTGTTTGCGGGCAATCCATTTCCGAATCATCCTCCACACATGGTGCGTGCTGTGCTGTGGCAATACTGGTTCACAACTTTGGCAGAGAAACATGCGACAGGGAACTGGTGGCGGCGACTTCTGCTGGGCGCCTATGCCCCGACATTGACGATTGGGCCGGATGGAAAAGTTGGCGTGGTGCGCGAGAATGGGCCGGACATGATGGCTCCTCCGCAGTAGAGTCGAATGTATGGGCAAGCAGGTTCGCGAGGTTCGGCATAAGAAAGCATGCGTGATCGGTGCCGGCCCGAATGGCTTGTCGGCAGCGATCGTCCTGGCGCAGGCGGGCCTGCGGGTGGATGTTTTTGAGGCGGAAGCGCAACCGGGGGGTGGGGCGCGCACCATGGAGCTGACCCTTCCTGGATTCCATCATGACTTTGGTTCCGCGGTGCATCCCATGGCTGTCGGGTCGCCCTTCTTCCATTCATTGCCGCTGGCGGAGTATGGACTGGAGTGGATTGATTCTCCGGCACCGCTGGCGCATCCGCTGGATGACGGCACTGCAGTCACGCTGGAGCGAAACCTGGAAGACGCAGAGAAAGTGCTGCGGGAGGATGGCCGGGCGTGGCGCCGCTCGAGAAGAATTGGCCCGCATTTGCGAAAGAGATTCTTCAGCCGTTGGTGCGGTTTCCGAGCCATCCGTTTCTGCTGGCGAAGTTTGCCCAGGATGCGCTGGCTCCAGCGACGTTTGTAGCGCGGCGAAGATTCCGCGGCGAGCGTACGCGGGCACTGTTCGCGGGCCTGGCAGCGCATTCGTTCCTGAGTCTAAATGCGCCATTGAGCGCCTCGTTTGGCATGGTGCTGGGAGCGGCGGCACACGCAGTTGGCTGGCCGATTCCACGGGGAGGGGCGCAGGCGATTGCGAACGCGCTAGCCGCGCACCTGGTTCGACTGGGCGGGAAAATTATCCTCTCTACCCGCGTGGATGAGCTCGACCAGGTTCGCAAATACGATGTTGTCCTATGCGACATTACGCCGCGGCAGTTGCTGCATCTGTCGCAAGGAAAGCTGTCGCCGAGTTATCGCAAGCGCATGGAAGAGTTCCGCTACGGACCGGGCGTTTTCAAAGTGGATTATGCGCTGTCGTCGCCGATTCCGTGGAAGTCGGCGGATTGCCTGCGTGCGGCTACGGTGCATTTGGGCGGAAGCATGGCGGAGATTGCCGCGTCAGAAGCAGCCATGGCCGGCGGTTCGATTGCGGAGCGGCCGTTTGTCTTACTCGCACAGCCGACGTTATTCGATCCGTCACGGGCGCCAGCGGGCAAACACATTGCATGGGCCTACTGTCACGTCCCCAATGGTTCAAACGTGAGCATGCTGTCGCGCATTGAGGCGCAGATCGAGCGCTTCGCGCCGGGATTTCGAGATTGCGTGCTGGCGCGGCACGCGTCTTCTCCGGCGGACCTGCAATCCATGGACGCGAACCTGGTGGGTGGAGATATCAGCGGAGGGGCGTCCGATCTGCGGCAGTTTCTTTTTCGTCCCACATGGCGGCAATACGCGACCTCAGACCCGCGAATTTATCTTTGCTCATCTTCGACGCCGCCCGGCGGAGGGGTACACGGCATGTGCGGCTATAACGCGGCAAAGCTCGCGCTTCGCCGTCTCCCGACGCATTGAGCAACCATGAGGATATCGTCGCAGCCATGGGCTTGGCAGCGGATACTTAGCGGAAAATCCAATTCAGCAGCAGGCACGCGGCGGCAATTGCCGTGGCCATGATCCACGGCGCGCGCATCTGGCTGGGTGTATTTGTCTGGTCAAATGCATGGCGCTTGAAGACCACGGACCGCAATTGTTCCACCGGTTTTTTCGCCGTCCACAGGCTGATGGCGCAAGTGGTGACAAAGCACACCGACCATCCCGCCATGGCTCCGTAGAAATTGGCCGACATATCGCTGCCGTAGTGAATCCAGTGCATTCGATACAGAACGTTATGCAGGAACGCTGCCAGGATTCCTGCCAGCAATCCGCAGAAGCCCGCCGCCGGTGTGGCCCAGGTGGTGAACATTCCAAGTAAAAAGGTTGCGAACAGGGGCGCGTTGAAAAACGAAAACAGCAACTGGACATAATCCATGAGGCTGTTAAAGCTGAGCACGATGTATGCGGTTGCAATGCTGAGGAGTGTGGCGACGATGGTGGTGATGCGGCCGACGCGCACATAATGCCGGTCGGGCTTA
>JAZKAG010000055.1:15218-18244 GCA_040389265.1 Acidobacteriota bacterium | reverse complement strand
CCCCATTTTAGATCAAATCTTCCGCGTTATGTTTCAGAGCTTCAATTTCTTGCTGAGAAAAAGACACACCCGCATCGCGAGCGATGGTTGGCCAGTAGGTGTGCCCGGTGAGCGTGCCACGGTCGTAGTCCAGGCGGTAGCGCCAATAATGGGCGTCGAAAACCTCCGGCGAGAGCCCGGAGATTTCCAGCAGACGGGCGCGCGCGCCTGGCTCTGGCGGACCGGACAGAACCATACCATAATCGAAAATGACGGCGCGCAAGGACATGCAGTTTTGGCGAAGAACGGGAAAGATGGTGGTTACAACCGTTGAAGCGAACCGGCCAGAGCAATCACCCACGAAGATGGCTGCGCGGCATTCCTACTCAAGAATACATGCAGCAAAAATCTCTCGAGCTAGTAGAGAACAATTTTCGAAAACGAGAGTGGATCGAGACTGGCACCACCCACCAAAGCGCCGTCAATGTCTTCCTGGCTCATGAGTGCGCTGGCGTTGTCCGGTTTCACGCTGCCGCCGTAGAGAATGCGCATGTTGTTGGCAATCTCACGATTAAGCGAGCGTGCCACCTGTTCGCGGATGATGTGGTGCGCCTCTGCGGCCATTTCTGGAGTCGCAGTCTTGCCGGTGCCGATGGCCCATACAGGTTCATAGGCAATCACGATGGACCCAGCCGCATCGTGTGCGATGCCCTGGAGTGCCTTAGAGGTCTGCCGCAGAAGAACTTCTTCGGTCTTTCCGGCTTCGCGCTCGGCCAGCAATTCGCCAACGCAAACGATGGGCGTTAATTTGTGCTTGAGTGCGGTGTGCAGCTTCTTGTTGACGGTTTCATCGGTCTCGCCAAAATACTGGCGACGCTCGGAGTGGCCCAGGATGACGTGCGTGCATGCTGAAGCGATCAACATTGGTGCAGAGATCTCGCCCGTGAAGGCGCCTTCTTCCTGCCAGGTCATGTTCTGTCCGCCGACGTGAATTTTGCTGCCACGAATACCGGCAACGACAGCGGCAATATCGACGAAGGGAGGGCAGAGAACAATCTCGTCGCGAGTGTGATTGTGAACCAAAGGAAGAAAGGCAGTAACAAATTCGCTCGACTGAGAGGGTGTTTTATACATTTTCCAGTTAGCGGCGATCAGGGGCTTGCGCGTGCTCACTTAGTTTTCTCCGTCAGGGCTTCTACGCCCGGTAATTTCTTGCCTTCAAGGAATTCAAGCGACGCGCCGCCGCCAGTGGAGATGTGCGTGATTTTATCGGCGACACCGGCTTTGTGAACTGCGGCCACGGAGTCTCCGCCGCCGACGATTGAGATTGCTGAGGGGTTGTCCGCTACGGCCTGCGCTACCTGCATGGTTCCGTGGGCAAAGGCCGGCATCTCAAACACCCCCATGGGGCCGTTCCACACGATGGTCCGTGCGCGAGAGATTTCATCTACAAACAGATCGATCGTTTCGGGGCCGATGTCGAGGGCCATCCAATCGGCCGGGAAGGGTTTATCGCCGGCGGAAATTTTGGTTTGCGCGTCAGGGGCGAACTTGTCCGCCAGAACGTGATCGACAGGCAGCAGAAAACGCACACCGCGCTTGGCCGCCGTCTCCATGGCTTCTCTCGCTACGTCCAGCTTGTCAATCTCAAGCAAAGACTTGCCGACATCCTGCCCCTTGGCTTTCAAAAAGGTATAGGCCATGCCGCCGCCGATCAGCAGCGCATCGACCTTATCGAGCAGGTTATGAATCACCTGAATCTTGTCGGAAACCTTGGCGCCGCCGAGGATGGCGATGAACGGCTTTTCCGGATCGCTCAGAGCTTTGCCCAAATAAGTTAGTTCTTTTTCCATTAACAGGCCAGCGGCAGACTTGGCGACGAAGTGCGTGATGCCTTCCGTGGAGGCATGGGCACGATGGGCGCTACCGAAAGCGTCATTGACGTACAGGTCGCAAAGTTTTGCCAACTGCTTCGCGAAGGCTGAATCGTTCTTTTCTTCTTCGGCATGGAAGCGCAGATTCTCCAATAGCAGCACCTGGCCGGACTCCAGCATGCGCACCATCTCCTCGGGAGTTTCCCCCACGCAATCGGGCGAGAAGCCGACATTCACCGACTGGCCGAGGCTGTGTCCGAGCAGCTGACGCAAGCGATCGACGACCGGGCGCAGGCTCATCTTGGCATTCGGCTTTCCTTTGGGACGGCCGAGATGGGAAGCGAGGATCACTTTCGCGCGGTGACGCAGCGCATATTCCAGCGTCGGCAGGGTCTCGCGAATACGGGTGTCATCCATGATCTGGGTGCCATCTTCCGAGAGGGGGACGTTGAAGTCTACACGGATCAGAACGTGCTGATGTTCCAGGGAAAGATCGCGAATCGATAGTTTTGACATAGAGGCAGTAGGCCTGAGGTTCAAATTTTGAAGCAGATTTGTATCACTGGGTCTATCCCGATACTAATACTTTTCCATCCGTTATGTGAGTGGCCGCCAAGCGCGGAACACTTTAGGAATAAGCATATCGACACTTCCAGACGCACAGGAGTGATGGCCGACACGGCTGATTTGCATGGGCGGTTCGCATCAGGACAAGGCCCTACGTCCACTTCAGGGCCACGGCGCCGGGATTTTCGGCCATGGTTGCGACATGGCACGGTCGAACTCAGAAAACCGCCATCCGGAGAAGGCTTTTTGCCTAGCTTCCAGGCTATTGCTTTGTATCCAGCGGATGGGTTGATTCCTGATAAAACTGGTTTTGTAGCGCGAGGCTGTTCTCGTCGGCCTGCACTGAGCGGATGACATTTGCAATGCCCTCGGCCCATGCCTTCATGTCTATTTCGCCCAGCTTCTCGTTGGCATACTGCGCATCGCCAGCATAGTGGTTGGGAAATTTCGCATACCACCAGATGCCTGTATACACTCCGGGCGGAAGATGCACCCTGTCCTGATCCGCGCCTGACTCCTGGCCGACGCGATTCATGTGAACCAGGCTTGGATTGGCCACCATCATGTGTGAGGTTTCGGATTCGCCGGCGTGCTCGTCGATCTTAT
>JAZKAG010000055.1:5109-15208 GCA_040389265.1 Acidobacteriota bacterium | reverse complement strand
ACCGTCTCGGCGTTCGCCCTGACGCCACAGGTGCGCCGCAGGTCGGCGTGGGCGAGCAGGCGCCCCACGGCGCGGACCACCGGGTCCGGTTCCTGGAGGTATGGCGCGGGAGCTGCCGGTGCGCCGGTCGCCCAGGCTCGTCGTGCTGCCACCAATAGATGTAGACTACGTAGTCGTGTGGCGTATCGAGCTGTGACTGGGCGAAGTAGGGCAGGAAGCTCTCGTTGCCGCCGTGTCCATTGACGATGACGATCTTCTTGCAGCCGTTGCGGGCCATTTCATCCGTGGTGTTTTGCAGCAACTGCATCTGCAGGTGCGCGGGATAGGATATGGTTCCCGGCTGATGGCGAGCTTCCGCAATCTGGCCGAAATAGTAGGGCGGAAAGATGACCGCGTACGCCTGCTTTGCAGCCTGGAAGGAAGCGTATCGGACGTCGATCAGGTCGGTGCCAATGGGAAGCTGGGTCCCGTGTTTTTCCATGATGCCGAACGGCAATAGACACACACCTTGCGCCTGCCGGATTGCCTGGATAAAGTCCGGGCCCGTCAGGTCTTCCCAATTCGCCGACAACTTGCCGCTTTCGGATTGTGTGTTGGGCTGGGCTGCGGTGATTCGCGGAGTGAGAAGCATGGCCAGCACGGCACCGGCGCAAATCATTCCACGTAGCATCTGGTTCCGGGTCGAAGACGCTGGCTGCGTCAGAGGGCTCTCCGCGATTGGTCGTGTCATTTCGATCCTCCGCTGGCAATTAGTCTGAAATCGTCGCCTCCGCTTCCATCTCAATTCGCCACGACGGATTCAGCAGTTTTGCGACGACAACCATGGTAGCAGCCGGACGGATGGTGCCGAAGAATTCCCCATGCACACGGCCGACTTCTTCCCAGTCCTCGACATGGGTCAGGTACATGCGGGTGCGCACCACGTCTTCCAGCCTGGCACCGGCCTGCTCGAGAATCTTTTGAATGATGTTCAGAACGTGGCGAGTCTGGTCGGCGGCATTGGCTTGATCGGCACCGACGGGTCCGGTACCGGAGACGTGAATCGTGTTGCCGATGCGCACGGCACGAGAAAATCCGATGATTGGTTCGTATGGGGAGGAACCGGGAATGTTCTGTCGCATGGTGCTACTCCAAAAGAAATTCACGAACGGATGTCAAAAGTTTCTGGAGATGCCGCGAAAATCCGCAACATCTCCAGGTTGACTTTCTCGGAAGAGGCAAATACGTTCTACAGGCCCTTCTTCGTCAGGAAGAGGATCAGGTCTTTCACGCGGCAGGAATAGCCCCACTCATTGTCGTACCAGCTGAGCACCTTCACCATGTTGTTGACCACCTTGGTCAGCGGAGCATCGATGATGGAGGAGAGCGGGTTGCTTCTGTAGTCAATGGAGACCAGGGGAGCCGTTTCGTAGCCCAGGATTCCTTTCATCGGGCCATCTGCAGCGGCCTTCAGGGCGGCATTGACCGACTCGACGGTGACCGGCTTTTCAGTTTCGACGGTCAGATCGACAACAGAAACCACCGGAGTGGGAACACGCAGCGAGAATCCGTCCAGCTTGCCTTTCAGCTCCGGAATGACCAGATGAAGCGCCTTGGCTGCACCGGTGGAGGTAGGGATGATGGAGAGACTGGCCGCACGGGCGCGGCGCAGATCCTTATGGGGAAAGTCGAGCGTGACTTGATCGTTGGTGAAGCTGTGGATGGTGTTCATCAGGCCAGATTTGATACCGAAGCTGTCAAGCAGAACTTTGGCTACGGGAGCCAGGCAGTTCGTGGTGCAGGAAGCGTTCGAAATGACGTTATGCTTGGCCGGATCGTACTTGTTTTCATTCACACCCAACACGACGGTTAAATCTTCGTTGGTGGCGGGGGCGGAGATGATGACTTTCTTGACCGTCGGCCCCAGGTGGGCTTTCGCCTTGGCGGCGTCCGTGAAATGTCCAGTGGACTCGACAACAATCTGGGCACCAACAGTATCCCAGGGAAGCTTGGCGGGATCTCTCTCGGCAAAAACCTTGATCTTCTTTCCATCGACGCTGATGAAGTCATCGCCGAATTGCACGTCATTCTGCAGATTGCCAAGGACAGAATCGTGCTTGAGCAGATGAGCCAGCGTCTTCGGGTCTGTCAGATCGTTAACGGCTACAAACTCGATCTCTGGGTTGACTAAAGATGCCCGCAATACATTCCGGCCGATGCGGCCAAAACCGTTGATGCCAACCTTTACTGCCATGGGAAATACCCCTCCTGTGATGAACGATGGTTGATGAACATAGTGGATACCCTTCCATTGTACGATGTCGCGCGAGGCTGCTCGCGTGATGTGCAACACACGCAACCGTGCGGATTCGAACTAGTCCTTCTCACAAAAGAAGTTATGCTGGGAGTGTAACTAAATTTCTGTGACCGACGCCGCGCCGAATGTCGAGTTTTCGGCGAACTTGAAGGAAATTGGCCGCCGGTTTGCAGCGTATGCTGCCAATGTGTTACAAGCGCAACATGCGCGATTGGGTGCGCGAAAAACTAATGAGACGTCGCAAGAAGCCGGTGACCAATAATTCCGAGTCAACCGGAAAAATTGGCCACGAGATTCCGCAAGACCAGCCAACACCACTACAACCGTCGTATCCTCAATCGCTCGAGCGCGAGGATGCAGCGAAAGTATCCGCTCGAGCCGAGCGCGCCGAACCAACTCCTGTTGCCGACGCGCCTGAAGCGGTTTCTTCTGGCGGATCCGACGAAAAACGTTCGGGCCGGAACTGGAGAAACCGGCATGGAAACCGTTCCGAAGGGCAAGCCGCAGGCAGTCGCGAGCCGAAGATGGAAGCCCAAGACAGCGGAGGGTCATCGATTTCGGAACAGAATCCCAACCTGGTGATGGAGACTCAGCCGGAATCGCTGAGTCAGCCGCCGGCGGAGTTGCAGGCTTCGAAGTCGCCGAAGGGCTACGTGGTGCTGGCGATTGGATTGCCTGGATCCGGCAAAACGACGTGGTTCAAACGTCGCGGGGTCACACCTCTGTCAAGCGATATGCTGCGCAGCATTCTGTTTGACGACATCACCGAACAGCGCTACCAGGGACTGGTATTTTCGACACTGCGCTCTTTGTTGCGGGCGCGATTAATCGCAAAAATGCCGTGGAATTATGTCGACGCGACCAATCTGTCGCCGCACGAACGACGCCAGTGGATAAAGATGGCTCGCAGCTTCGGATATGAAGTGCATGCTGTCTTTTTCGATGTGCCGTTTGAGGTGTGCATGGAGCGAAATATGCGCCGCGATTACATGGTGAATGAAGCCGCGATGCGCAGCATGGCAGAGCGACTGCGTCCGCCATCGTTCAAGGAAGGCTTCAATAAAATAACCGTCGTGCGCGTGAAGAGCGGCGCGGAAAGCTCTCCGGAGCCCGCACTTCCTATGGCGTGACAGTTGGTTCAACCATCGATAGGGCCGCTCCATCGCGGTCCTCCGGTGATTTATGAAAAATCCACAAACCGCCAGTTCACAAAATCCGCGAAATCAAGAAAAACCATTGTCGAGCTTTGCTGCACAGCGTGAAGCTTTCAGAAAGCTGCACGAGAGCGGCTGTTTTGTGATTCCGAATCCATGGGATACGGGGACTGCCCGATATCTGCGCCATCTCGGATTTAAGGCGCTCGCGACAACCAGTGCCGGATTCGCTTTTTCCAGGGGCTTGCCAGATGCGCCGGGAGCGGTGTCGCGCGATTTGGTGCTTGGTCATATTGCAGAAATCGTTGCCGCGATCGAGTTACCCATCAATGCAGATTTTCAGGCAGGTTACGCGGATCATCCGGAAGGCGTGGCGGCGAATGTCAGGCTTTGTGTCGAAACCGGTGTCGCAGGACTTTCCATTGAAGATGCGACAGGTCGGCGGGAGCCGCCGTTGTATGAGTTGACCCTCGCGGTCGAACGGATCAAGGCAGCGCGTGCGGCGATCGATGCGTCGGGCGTGGATGTATTGTTGACGGCTCGCGCTGAATGCTACCTGGTGGGCCATCCCAAGCCATTGCAGGAGTCGATTCGTCGACTGCAAGCCTATGCCGAGGCGGGTGCGGATGTGCTTTACGCTCCGGGACCGACCGATCCAAAAGAAATTCAGGCGATCGTTGCAGCGGTCCATCCCAAGCCGGTGAATGTGCTGATGAGCTCGAATACCGGGTTGAAGGTTGCAGACATGGCAGCCATGGGAGTTCGCCGGGTGAGTGTCGGTTCTGCGTTGGCGCGGACTGCCTGGACCGGCTTTATCCGAGCGGCAAGAAAGATTGCCAATGAAGGCAGCATGGAGGGATTCGACGGTTCGACTCCTTTTGCTGAATTAGAAGACTTCTTTCAGAAAGACTTTGCGGAGAGATCGTCGTAGAGTTCGCCCGGTAGCATCGCATGGAAAAATGTCATGAACCAAACTTCTGTGAAAACTGAAAAGCTTCCTGAACCTTGGTTGCGCGGGACGCTGACGGAGTTTCCAGCCGAGCAGCGGGCGGTCTTACATGCGCTGGAAATGGCGCGGGAAGACACGCTGCAATGGTGTGAAGCGCTCACAGGCGAGGAGATGCACGCGCGTCCGTACGGGCTGGCGCCGATGGCTTTTCAGTTGCGCCATATTGCCGGGAGCCTGGATCGGTTGCTGACCTACGCGGAAGGGAAGTCGCTAACCGCAGCGCAACTGAAGGCGCTGGCCGATGAAATGCTTCCTGCAGGGGACAAAGAGGAAATCCTGGCGGCTTTCAAAGCAGGATTGAGCGATGCGGAGCGGCGAGTTTGCGGAATTGATTTTGCAACGTGGCCGCAACGTCGCGAAGTGGGACGCAGGAAGCTGCCGACCACTGTGGCCGGTCTGTTGATTCACTGCGCAGAACATACCCAGCGCCATGTTGGGCAGGCAATCACGACGGCGAAGGTAGTGCTGGGGCTGCGCATGCAACCATCGGAAGCCAACTAGGTTGATTGACGACCTCGCCGCTTTGCGAATGCTTCCCAATATTCAGCGCCGAGCGCCAAGAATTTCTCTACACCAAAGTCCACGCCGTCGCTTCTGAGTAGGGTGAATCCTTCCATTCGAAAATTCACTACGTGAAATGTGGCATCGTCAATTTTGATGATCATTTTCAGGGCGAATTCACGCCCATTTCTTTCAGCGAGCGTGGCATCGGAGACTTCGACGTCGATTTTCTCAGAAGTTAGTCCTGCCTCGAATGCACTCCACGACGAGGATTCATTGCGCCATTTGGATTGGTATTCCTTCACTAGTCGCCTTTGTTCCTCAAATGAGGCACCGTCGAGAATGGGGTCATCTCCGGGCCACATAACGCTTTTATCTATTCGCGCAGACTTAACACCATCTAAAAGCAAAACGAACCTCAGCGTTACTGGCAGGTGGTGAAAGTCTCGGAGGTAAGGCACATCAAACTCAAGACGGATTGATCTTTCAAGGCGATCCGATGTGAGAACCAGCAGGTTTCCATCGTGGAGAGAATCCCACAAGCTTGTCGTACGTGCTCCTTCAGGTAAATGGAGCCAATCGAGCGCAGGAATTTCGTCTTCCATAGATATCCCTAGGCAGATTCCGAATCCGCTTCCTCGGTGATGTGGCCCATCTTGTCGCGCTTGACCTGCAGATATTTCTCGAAGCTCTCCTGGGATTCGACCACGGACGAGAGCCGCTCAACGACGTGAATGCCGGCCGATTCCAAGGCAGCCACCTTGTCTGGATTGTTTGTCATCAGGCGGACCTCGGTGATCCCCATCAGCTTCAGGACCTCCGCCGGAAGCTCAAACACGCGGCAATCGGCTTTAAATCCCAACTGCTCGTTGGCTTCGACCGTGTCCAGCCCTTTGTCTTGCAGCGCGTACGCCTGTAGCTTCGGCATCAGGCCGATGCCGCGACCTTCCTGCTGCTCGTATAGCAGAATTCCTGTGCCCTCTTCGGCGATGGTGCGCAGCGCCAGCTCCAATTGCAGGCGGCAATCGCAGCGCAGCGAACCGAATACATCCCCCGTCAAGCATTGCGAATGGATGCGAACGATCGGGGGCCCGGTGGAAATATCTCCCATGACGAGCGCAACCATTTCCTCGGGTGGGACCGATTGGGTGGCGTCCGTTGTGCATTCTGGATCGGATGCGCCTTTTGTTCGCGTCCCTACAAAGCCAAAAATACGGAAATGGCCCCAGCGAGTTGGGAAGTCGGCTTCGGCGGCCTTGCGCACACTTTCAAAGGGCATACCTCAGATTATAGGGCCGGTATTCTTCTCTGCGAATCCGCGTGCAGGACGGAGTAAAGTGAAGTCGTGATTGATTCCAAACTCATCCTGATCACACTGCTGGTGAAGCTGGGCATCGCGGCCGCACTCTCCAGCGCTCTATCGCGGTCGATGGTGTTTAAAAACTTGTTGCTGAGCACCCGCCGAAGTTGGAGTCAAACGCTGGGATTACTGGCATGCATCTGCGTTCCGTTGACCCTGGGTGTGTGGGTGCGGGTGGTGGTGCCGAATTTTCTGGCCGCGGATATTTCGTTTGAGGCCGTGATCCTGCTGGCGCTGCTGCTGGGCACGACACCGGCTCTTATCGCCGGAGCGTTTCTTTCCATTCCCGCAGTCCTGCACCGCGAATACGTAACCTTGCCGTTCAACCTGGCAGTGGCCCTAATTTTTGGCACCTATCGTGCCTTTGTTTCCGAGGAAGACATCTGGTCCTTTTCTCCATTTGTCGATCTCAGCATCTATCGCTGGATCCGCAGAAACCTGATGCGCCCTCGCCTCGATCGCCAGATCCTTCTGCTGATGCTGATCCTGGGGATGCAGGTGATCCACAACTGGATATCGCATCTCTATCCCCGCCGTTTGTTCGCGCTGCACACGGACAGCTGGCTGTTGTTTCTTGCCATCTGCATCTGCGCGCCGATGGTGGTTGGGATCCCACTAAAAATCTGGAATTCGATCCGCATCGAGCGCAAGCTGGAAGAGCAGGAAAGACTGCTGATGGATGCGCGGCTGGACGCGCTCCAGCGCCAGATCAATCCGCATTTTCTCTTCAACACGCTCAACTCGATTGCCTCGCTGGTGCGCTTTCGCCCGGAGCTAGCGCGGGAGCTGATCGTCAAGCTGGCAAGTATTCTGCGCGTGTTATTGCAGGACCGCGACGACTTGATGCCGCTGCGGGAGGAGCTGCAATTCGCCGACGACTATCTAGACATTGAAGTGGTTCGCTTTGGAATGGAGAAACTGCGCGTGGTGAAAGAAATAGCTCCGGAGACGCTGGAGATACTTGTTCCTAGCATGCTGCTGCAGCCATTGATTGAAAACGGAATTAAGCACGGACTAGAGCCGCGCATCGGTGGGGGCACAATCACGCTGCGCAGTCGATTGCAGCACGAAAAACTTGTGATCACGGTAGAGGATGATGGGGTCGGCATGCCCGTTGAGAATGGGCCACCCGTACATCGCAGCGGGCTGCTACAGTCTGGCACCGGCGTGGGCATGCGGAATGTCCGGGAGCGGATGCAGGTGCTGTGTGGTCCAGACGCCGGCTTCGAAATTGTCAGCCGGCCGGGCCGAGGCACGCGGGTGATCCTGACGATTCCCATCAACGCCACCAACACGGCAACTCAGTGGCCGGAGTTACGCAGGATCGATTCGTAGAATTCCTCATACTTTGGGATCACGCGCGAGGCGCAGTAGGTCCGTTGCGCTTCCTGGCGGCCGGCGCGGGCCATCTCTTTCAGACGATCCGGATGCTTCAGCAGGCCGATGGCTGCCGCGGACATCGCTTCGACATCGCCGACCGGAAACAGCAGGCCGGTGACACCGTCATGAATCAACTCGGGAACTCCGCCAACGTTGGTGCCGATGGTGGGAACCTCGCAGGCCATCGCCTCCAGTGCTGCGAGCCCGAAAGATTCCAATTCACTCGGCATCAGCATCAGATCTGCCGCAGGTAATAGTTCGTTGACCTGGTCGTGCTTGCCGAGGAAGGAAACGCGATCGCTGATGTTCAGGGATTTCGCCAGCCATTCCGCCGAAGATCGTTCCGGGCCATCGCCGACCATTAATAGGCGGGCCGGCATTTCTTTCGCGACGCCGGCGAAGATGCGAATCACATCCTGAATGCGTTTCACTGGACGGAAGTTGGACAAGTGAACCAGGACAGCTTCATTCGGCTCGGCATACTGGGCCCGAACGATTTTGCTGGCCTCTGGATTGCGCAGATAAACGTCGCAATTGACGAAATTGGTGATGACCTGAATGGGTCGAGTGGTTGCGAAAGTTTCGACGGTCTTGCGACGCAGGTAGTCGGAGATCGAGGTAACGCCGTCACTCTCGTCGATGGCGTAGCGGGTGATCGGGAGATAGGCGCGGTCCGCGCCCACCAGAGTGATATCTGTACCGTGCAGCGTGGTGACAAAGGGAAGTCGGCGACCGTTGCGCGCCAGCATTTGCCGCGCCAGCAGGGCGCTGACGGAATGGGGAATCGCATAGTGAACATGCAGCAGGTCGAGATCGTAATATTCCGCGACTTCCGACATACGGGTCGCCAGCGCCAGCGAGTAGGGAGGAAATTCAAACAGGGGATAGTTCGACACCGGAACTTCGTGAAAATGAATTCTCTCTTCGCGGCCGCTGAGACGAAATGGCTGCGCGTAAGAGATGAAATGAATGTCGTGACCGCGATTGGCCAACTCGAGTCCGAGCTCGGTGGCGACGACGCCGCTGCCGCCATACGTCGGATAACAGGTAATGCCGATTTTCATATGTGATCGCTTTCTGCATGCATAGATGCCGGACGAAGACCGCAGGCTACTTAATTCTTACGGTTCAGAGCGAGTGCTGGCCGCGGTCAGTCGAGCGAAGTCGATCAGCTCAATCGAGCGATCCGCACCCTCAAAGATCGATGGAAGCGTCTGTAGAGCGCCTAATTCTACCTGGCGAGAGTGTTGCAGGCGGGTCCGCGTCGCGGCCAATTCTTCATCCATGTGGGCGGGATGGCAGACCAGTTCAAATGTGCCTTCCGGAAGGGCATGCGCCAGCGCTCGAAGAGTAGCGAAGTTGAGGGTTCCAGTGGCAGCGACTCCGAGGCAGCCATCCGTTGTGGCAAATGCCTGCTGTCGTACCCGCTTCCAAAAACTGTGACGCAGAGTACGGAGCAGTGTCACTTCCCAAGTGCGAACAAATCCAGCACCCGGGGTTGCAGCGATGCTCCACGCGGGTTCGAAGGGATTGCGAACGGTGCGAACGTTACAGGCTTGTGCTGCCCGCATCACCGCCGTGAGCACTCGGGGAAAAATGTGGGTGTGCTTGTGGGTGTCGACATGAGTTACCGCGACTCCGGCATGCTGCAGCTTCTGAATCTGCGCCATCGCTTCTCGCTCGATGTGGGAGCTGTCGATGCGGCCGAGATACAGATCCCGGACAAATTCTTCCAGGGTCGCGCGAAAATGCGGTTCGTCCCCTGTTTGGCTGGAGGCATCCAGCAGGGTGGGAATCGTCGTTGGATCGGCAACCGGTGTCCCGTCCAGCAGAACAATATGACAACCGACCCCGAGTAGTTTCTGCTGCTGGGAGATTTCAACGGCTTGAGAAAAACGGGGGGAGGCGGCCATTAAAGTGGTGGAAGTTAGGGCGCCAAGAAAATGCAGATCCCGCACGGCACGGTTGATGCCGTCCGTCAGTCCAAAATCGTCGGCATTCACAATGAGTCGGCGCATCGGTTTTGAGTCTATCAATTGTTTTTAAGGAAGAGTGATTGAAGGGTTCAGAGCGCGAGACCGAGGCTCGCAACACGCTGGATCAACGTGCGATGAGACAAGGGAGACGGCGCACTAGTCGGAGGGAATTCCAATGTGCTTTGCATTTGAAGCTGTGCTTGCGCCAATGATTTCCACCACAAGGCGTGAATCGACGGTGTACATCGGCGCGTTGAAAGCCTACTATCGAGCCTCCTCCCCCAAGTCACGTATCTGAAGTGTATGTGGGAGAGTGATGTTCCGCCAGTTCAAGCGAAGTTTCCTAATTGCAGCCTTTTTCGCCTTCGGTATTTCTACACTGGCGCAGGTCACCGCTCCAGATTTCTCTGTCGTCGTCCTGCC
>JAZKAG010000055.1:0-5099 GCA_040389265.1 Acidobacteriota bacterium | reverse complement strand
CTGCCGGACACGCAATTCTACTCGGAGTCGCATCCAGACATCTTCAACGAGCAGACCCAATGGATCGTCAATAACCAGAAGAATTACAACATCCAGTTTGTTCTTGGCGAAGGCGACATCGTCAACACCGCCGAGCAGCCTGGGCAATGGCAAAATGCTAACGGCGCCATAAAACTTCTCGACAACGCAAATATCCCTTACGTGATGGCCATCGGCAATCACGATTACGGTGACGAGGATCCCTCGACCCGCGATACCAGCGCCTACAACTCCTACTTCGGCCCTTCTCGCTACGCATCGTACAACTGGTACATGGGCGGATATCCCAGCGGAACCGATGACAACTTTTACGCAGAGTTTACGGTCAATGGAAAACAGTACTTGGTCCTCGCCCTGGAGTTCGTGCCCCAGGACGCCACCTTGGCCTGGGCAAAGACGGTGCTGGACGCGAATCCCGATAAGGAAATCATCGTACTCGCCCACAGCTTCACGTTTACTGATTCGACACGCGCCGATCAATGCGACAACGACGATATGCCCGCCGCCGGCAACAACCAAGGCGAAGACGTCTGGCAAAAGTTGCTCATCTACTACCCCAACCTGTCGCTGGTTTTGAACGGCCACTCCTTCATCGGCAACAACGCGGCGCGCCGTGTTGACCTCGGGCTGCAACATAACCTGGTCAACGAGATCCTCTCCGATTACCAGAATCTCGCCAATGGTGGCGATGGCTGGATGCGGATCATGAGCTTTCGTCCGAACTTGAACCGCATCGATGTCACCAGCTATTCGCCTTACCTGAACCAGTATCTGACCGACCCCAGTGACCAGTTCAGCATCACCTGGCACAGCACTGGAGTCACTGCGGGAACCGGCACCGTCGTGGGAGAGGTATTCGGCGGAAGTGCGGCCCCCGCGCCCTACGCATGCGTTCCCATCGTCGGTGCGAACGTGACCGCCAGCGGCGTAAGCGCCAGCGCAACCACCAATAGCACCGGAGCATTTTCCCTTAGCCTTCCCAGTGGCAATTACACCTTGTCAGCCACCGCTCCCGGATGGTCAACGACTGCCAGCGACCAGGAAGCCGCGTATCCCGGTTACACCGGCGAAGCCAAATTCTTTTTATCCCCGCAGCTCGGCGCTGTATCCGGCACAGTGACGAACGCCTCGGGAAGTCCGCTCAGCGGCGCCGCGCTCGCATTTTCAGGCGGGACTCTTACCACCCAGATCACCGTCACTACGGACACGACAGGCAGTTTCTCGTCGCCGTCGATCTCGGTGGGCAGATATACGGTGACCGCGTCGGCACAGGGAATGACGACCAGTACAGCATCGACAACGGTCGCCCAGGGCGCAACAACCACGCTGAATATCCAGTTGAGTGCCTCGAGCGGAGAAACCTGCACGGGAGGCGCGGTGAACCGGACGGTTACGATCTGCTCGCCTGCAAATAATGCAAGCGTCACCTCGCCCGTCAGCATCGTAGCGCAGGCCAACGACGCCGCCGCGGTCGCGAATACGCAAATCTACATCGATGGCACGAAGAAGTATCAGATTGCAGGCAGCAGTGTGAATAACTCTTTGCCGCTGACGGCCGGGACGCATCGAGTGGTGGTACTGGCGGTCGATAGTGCTGGAACTTTTAAGAACACGGTGTACGTAACCGCGACGGCAACGGGAGGCACAGGTGGCGGGTGCTCGGCCCCGACTTCGCCTGGTGTTCAGATCTGCCAGCCCGTCAATGGCGCAACCGTCTCGTCGCCGGTCGCGATTCAGGCCACCACCACCGTCACCGGTACCATTGCACGTATGGAGGTCTGGATCGACGGCGCGAAAAAGTATTCCGAGAGCAGCAGTACTACGCTGAACACAAACCTGACCTTGGCCGCAGGCACGCACCGCTTTGCTGTCCTCGCCTTCAATGCCGCGGGAAATAAATGGGAGCAGGCGTACAACGCGACTGTGAAGTGATTGAGAGTTCTGAAGATGTGACGTAGTCTGAGTCGAACCGCAAGATGCGATCGATCCTTTCGCCGCTAGCTTGACCCGCGGAAGTCCGTTCCATAGACTCAAGAAGGCCCGCAACGCAAGCCTCACGGGCGGTTAGCTCAGTTGGTTAGAGCGCCTGCCTTACAAGCAGGATGTCGGGGGTTCGAGTCCCTCACTGCCCACCAAAACATTCTTCAACCAGTATCCGTTCATCCGTTGCCTACTTGGCAGGACGCAGTGGGCTGCGGATTTTTGCACGCACCTCCATGCGTCTCACTGTTTTGTCTTGCGCAACGGTATTGTGCGATGAAGATGCTTCTAGCTCTCGGCGCACAACTCGCAATTTAAATCCATCCGCTTTGTCATCGCTGCATTTCCTATTTCTGCACCACCCATCCGACGCCCCTGCTTACTTTCGATACCTTACTTCCGACATGGCACTTCCGTCATGCCTGGTTGTGACCCGCAGCACTTTCCATCTCTCCCAATCCTGAGACCCTCTCCATGCGGGTCGGCTCCAGCATGCGTTCCGTCCCGAACATCGCAAAGCAATGTCCATGGTTCCACCCGCGACTGCCAAGTGCGCCCGGAGCCTATCGCAAACCACAACACGCACGTGGTTGCAATGAACGTGCCGAGGCAGAATGATGAAATTCCTTCCCCCCACCCTTGTAATGCTCGTACTTTTCGCATTGCCTGCTTTCAGCAGCGTAACCGTCAACAGTCCACAGAAAGGTGAGACTGTTACTTCACCTTTCAACCTTAACGCCTACGCGACCACCTGCTCGAACCAGGCGGTTCGCACCCTTGGCTATTCGCTCGATAACAGTTCCACCACGACTCTTTTCAGAGGCAGCGCGTCAATCAACACTAGCGTCACCGCGAAAATTGGTAGTCACACAGTGCACGTGAAGGCCTGGGCATATCAAGGAGCGGTCTGCGTTACAGATGTCGCAATCACGGTCTCAGCCGCTATTAGCGATCCGGCCGCCGACACCTCTGTAGTCCCTGCGAGTGCGGTCAGCGTGAGCCAGATTCAAGCCTTGAGTAACTGGAAAGGGACGCATGACAGTGCGACCAACGGCAGTTCCAGCGGAACTTTCACCCTGGTTGGCACGCCCTCTCATCTTGGGATTGCACGCCAATTTGTCAGTACCTTCACCAGCAACGGCGGCTTGCGGTACTGGGTCACTTTCGGCGACGACACTGCCGCGACCAACTTTTTCTATGATGGCTGGGTATATTTGACAGATTCTGCGCCAGCCATCGCCAACCTCGAAATGGACATGAACCAGGTGATGGCAAATGGCCAGACGGTGATCTTCGGGGTGCAATGCGATGGATATTCCGGCACATGGGATTACACGGAAAACCTGGGAACTCCTCAAGCTCCAAAAGGTCATTGGGTGCATTCCAGTGCTGCCTGCAACCCACGCAACTGGACCCGGAATGCATGGCATCACGTGCAGATGAGTTATTCTCGCAGCGACACAGGTAGCGTCACGTATAAGTCGATATATCTCGATGGATTTCGATCATCAGTAAACGCCACTGTACCTTCGGCGTATGCAAGTGGATGGGGTCCGGTTCTACTGACCAACTTCCAGGTAGATGGGCTAGGTACAAGCGGCACTTCCACTGTCTATCTGGACGATTTGACCATCTATCGCTGGTGAAAGCGGGTGTAATCGCTCGAATCCACTGTCGCGGTATGTCGCGAACATGGGTTCAACGGTTCAGGTAAAGAAACGCTCACCAAACCTGGTGGGCGTTTCTGTTGAAGAAAACTCCGTGCTGCTTCAAGGAAACATCGTTGACCGCATGCGTGGATTTAGAAGCGGATGCCTCGGAGCAACGTTGTATGTTCCATCACGGCGAACGGCAAAAGAAAGATGATTCCGACGATCGAGAACCCAAGTTCGGCTTAGGGTTTTTCGAAGGATTTTGATTGTTCTCGCCGAGAGGCAAATAAATTGATCAGCGGCTAAGGTGCCGATCGCCGCCAACATCCATTGGGAAATTCGGAAGCATGATCAGGACGACAAGGCGATGGAGTGAGATTCCTTGGCAGGCGATTCGATGGCGGCCTTCGAACGGCGCTTAGCGCGATACATATCGGCGTCGGCGTGGGCGCAAAGCGATTCGGCCGCTTCGCCATCCTCCGGATAGATCGCCATCCCGATGCTCGCGGATATGCACAACTCCAGCTGGCGAACGGCAATCGGCCGATCGAGTTCCAATTGCAGTTTTTCGGCAAGAATCTCCGCGCCGTTGGGCTGCAGAATATCTGAAACTAGGATAGTAAACTCATCCCCGCCTGAACGCGCCAGGGTGTCTGCTCTTCGAACCACTTTGCCCAGGCGAAGCGCGATTTCGTGCAAGAATTCATCGCCGATCGCATGTCCATGGGCGTCGTTAATCTTCTTGAAGCCGTCGAGATCCACCACAAGGATGGCGGCACGGCTGTGGTTGCGTTCCGCACGTTCCAGCATGTTTCCCATGCGGTCTTCAAGCAGGCGACGGTTGGGCAGGCCTGTCAGTGCATCGTGCAGGGCAAGGTGTTCTGTTCGACCTATTTCATCTTCAAGGAAGGTGAGCAAAATGCCGATCGCGATAATAAATTTTGGCAGGTTTCGGACCGAAGCATCGACTGTCAGGTGGGGAGAGTAGGTCGCTCGCACCATGAGCGCGATGGGGAAGATAAAGGAAGCTGCAATAAATCCACAGACTGCCGTCAGCACGCCGATGGTCTTGTGCTGGTATCGCTGCCAGTATCGGATGCCTGCAACCAGGTACAGCCATGAAAGAGTGGCATCAATTCCATATCCCGTTTGATCTTTATAAACGAGCACCGCCAGCAACAGAGCCAGCCCAATGCCGGATACAAAACTAAAAGTATTGTCCAGTCTTGTCCGCTGGGTTCGGACTCTGAAATGCACATAGCACAGACTGAAAGCAAGCACGGCGATGACCAGATAATAGGGCAGTGCCGCTTCCACACCCCAGACAACAAGTGCTCCATAGGTGAGCAATGCGACGCTCCAGGCCACTATTCCAAGTGGTTGTTCCAGAGCCAAATCGAGACGGGAGGCGGCGTGGACGAAAGCGAT
>JAZKAG010000054.1:35208-42988 GCA_040389265.1 Acidobacteriota bacterium | reverse complement strand
CACATATCGGAGGCGCCATCGAGGGCGCCGAGCCGACGTTCATGTGGCTCTGATTCAGCAAGAGCCTCCGTGCTCGACCCTTCCATACGAATCTGAACTAGGTGTACCGAAACGGGCGCCCCTTCGGCAGTGATGGTCATCACACCTCTGAGGGTCGACTGTCGTTTTTTGCAACACATTGCCGCGCAGGCTTTGGTACGCTCAGAGCCATGACCGGCCAGCCGATGCAGCCTGCACACGCCCCAGGAAAAGTGGCCGGCTGATGCACGAGTTTCTCCAACTACTGCGCGACAATCGAAATTATCGCTACACCTGGATGGGGCAGATTGTCAGCGAGATTGGCGACAATTTCAATAACATCGCCGTGTTTGCGCTGGCCATGGCGCTGACTCAATCCGGCCTGGTGGTCACAGGAGTTCTGTTGGCGCGCGCCACCCCCGCCATTGCGATGGGCCCGGTCGCGGGCGTGGTGCTGGATCGGCTGGACCGCAAAAAGATCATGATTGCCAGCGATCTGATGCGAGCGCTGGTGGCGCTTGGCTTCATCTTCGCTGTGACCGCAAACCGGGTGTGGGTGCTCTATCTGTTCAGCACCTTGCTGATGGTGGCGTCCCCCTTTTTCACCGCGGGACGCTCTGCCATTCTGCCAACGATTGCTAACGCCAAGGAAATCCATACTGCCAATTCCCTGACCCAGACCACGCAATGGATGACGCTGACGGTGGGGACATTTCTCGGGGCGACCGTCATCGCCATTGGCTACAAGTGGGCTTTCATCTTTAATGCGCTGTCCTTCGTGTTTTCTGCCTGGTCGATCTCGCACCTGAGGGCGCCCGATGCCCACGGTTTTCGCGCTAAGCGCAACATCCTGGCGGAGGAAGAGGTGGTTCGTCCCTGGCACGAATATCGCGAAGGCCTGAGGTACATGCGGTCGATTCCGCTCGTGCTCGCCATTGCGCTACTGTCGGTGGGATGGGCGATGGGGGGCGGCGCGGCGCAAATCCTGTTCACGCTGTTTGGCGAAGTTGTCTTCAATCGAGGTGCTTCCGGGATTGGGATTATCTGGGGGTGCGCCGGTCTTGGGCTGCTGCTGGGCGGCGTCTTCGCCAACTGGCTTGGCAAGCATTTGTCGTTCGACGCGTACAAGCTGACCGTTTTCATTGACTACATTGTTCATGGGGCGGCCTACGTCGCCTTTAGTCGCGCCCAGGGATTCAAGACGGCGCTGCTGTTTATCTTTCTATCGCGCGGCGGCATGGCGGTGAACTCGGTGCTGAATTACTCCTACCTGCTGCGCACCGTGGCCAACAATTATCGCGGCCGAGTGTTCGCCACCATTGAGACGATGACTTGGACGATGATGATGATTTCCATGATGGGAGCGGGCATTGCATCCGCGCACTTTACGCCGCGACAGATTGGCACGGTCGCCGGTCTGCTCAGCTCGACGACTGCGATTTTCTGGGGTTGGGCCAACTGGTCGGGACGGCTGCCCCGCCCGCATGTCGCTCCGACGGCAGAGCCGCGCGCCAAAGTCTATCGCGATCGCGCCGTCTGACTGTGCTTCTCGGCGATGCTTCCTTGAATAATTCCCCGGAGTGTGAAGTACTTGCGTGGGGAACAAGATCACCATGGATCGCAGAGATTTCTTAAAGGCGAGTGCCGGTGCCTCCGCCAGCGCTTTCATTCCCAATTCTTCTGCTAATGCGCAACGGCTGCGTGCGCAGCGCATCGCAATTCGCAACCAGGCGGCGGCTTCCGTGAAGACACGGCTGGCAGCGCGCGAGTTGCTCAGCGGGCTGCGCAGTTTGCAATGTGCTCCGCAAATCGAAATGTCGAGTGAGCTTCCCCATGCGGATACTGTGCAGTTGGCGCTTCAAATTGAGCCATCGCGGTTCCGGCAATCGGAGGAGTATGCCGTTGTGGGCTCCGGCAAGAACGCCACGCTGTATGCGGTCGACGATCAGGCGCTGCTGTATGCCGTGTTTGATTTTCTGGAGCGGCAGGGACTGGTCTTCGGCATCGACGGCACTACGGTTCCGATTGATCTGCCGGCTGCGCTGCAACTGCCGCTGGATGGCCAGCGATGGAATGGATCGCCTCGCTTTGCGGTGCGTGGTCTGCTGCCCTGGCCGGATTTTCTGAACTGCATCAGTGTGTACAACGAAGAAGATTTTCGCGCATACTTTGCGGCCATGCTGCGGATGCGCTTCAACATGTTTGGCATGCACGTGTACACGCAAAATTGTCCCAACCCCATGGCGGAATCCTATTTGTCGTTCGAGTTTGCCGGCAGCGGCCATCGAGCCGGGCCTGAAGATACCACCATGCGCAGCTGGGGATATCTGCCGCAGCGCACCTCCACGTATTCGATGGGTGCGGCGGAATTTTTCGACCGGGATACGTTTGGCTCAGACGCGACGCGCCTCGCCGCAGACAACTGGGACATTGCCGCGCGCACGACTGCGATGATGCGCTCCGCGTTCAACTTTGCGGGTGACCTGGGCATCCGCACCGGCATCGGCTTCGAGCCCTATCAGAATCCGGCAGAGATCAACAGCGCACTGCCGCCGGAGGCACTGTCGCACCCCAGGGGATTTATTGAATCCAGGACTGCAGGCGATTTACTGGAACGCCGGCTGGCCGATCTGCTGGAACGCTATCCCATGGTGGATTACGTGTGGCTGTGGCAGGATGAAAATGCAAATTGGGAGAGTCGCGAGAAAAATATTCCGCTGTCGGTGACGCCATTTCTGCAGGCGCATAATTTTCTACAGCGGCATGCTCCCAACAAAAAGCTTGTGGTTGCGGGATGGGGAGGCGTGACGCGCCACTTCGAATCGCTGCACACGCGCATGCCGGAAGACATTGTGTTTTCTGCGTTGAGTGATTCGCTGGGGTGGGACCCGGTGAATGAAGCGTTCGGGAAGCTCGGCAGTCGCGAGCGATGGCCGATTCCGTGGCTGGAAGATGACCCTTCCATGTGGTTTCCGCAGTTTCGTGCCAGCCGCTTCCAGATGGATATGAATCGCGCGCAGAATTTTGGGTGCCAGGGGATGCTGGGCATTCACTGGCGGCATCGGATCGTGGATCCCACCGCGACCTACCTGGCGCGTGCCAGTTGGGACAGCGAGCTGACGGCGACGAAACACTATCAGAATTTCTGCGCTGCGCAGGCGTCGGATGGACGCACAGCGGAGATGGCCGAGCTGTTTGAGGAATGCGATCGCGGCCATGAGATTTCATCGACCTTCCTGGGCACACGCGACACGCAGGGATTTGCGAAGACGCTGGCGCTTACCGGCGACTACGACCAGGCATTCAATTACGCGAGCACAGAACCGGAGGCGACCGTGCTGCCGCATCAGCGTGAGATGGCAGAGAAATTCCAGGCGCTTGTGGGGCAAGCAGCTTCGGCCACGGAGCGGGATCGCATCGGCTACTTCGCCAGCTTCGTGGGTTTGATGGTTCCCTACTGCGATGCGTTTGACAAAGCGCATCAACTAAATGCGGTGCTGCAAAACGCGGTTGCGCTGCGAGCGGGCGGCAGAAGCGATGCGTCGCGGATGGAAGTGCTGCAGCATGGGGTTCCGCTGTGGCTGGCGATGGCGCCACTGGTGCGGAAGACGATGGTCGAGTACCAGGGGGCCATTGCGACCCGCAATGATCAAGGACAATTGGCCTCCATGCAGAATAAGTTCGTGCGCTTGTCGCTGGAGCGGCTGAGACTTTCCATTCAGGAATTTTTGAATGAGCTACCGGAGGAAATGAACACCGCCTATCGCGTCGCGGCGTCGCCAACGGGAGCAAACCGGGCACGCCTGTTTCTTCCGACGCGCCCCTCCCTGTTGCAGCCAGGAGAGACGTTGAGGATTTTCATTGTGGCGCCTGGACAGCAGACCGTTCTTCCAGTCCAGTTGCATACGCGACGTCAGGGTGCGCCGGAGTGGCAGACATCGGCCGCTATCCACGTGGGGCGGTCCGTGTATGCCGCGAAGCTTGGCCCTTTTGCAGCCGGCGATTCCATTGTGGAATACTACGCGGCTGCGGACGGCGAACAAGGAAGCCTCACTGCGCCGGCGGAAGCGCCGCAGCGAACCTACACGCTGAGCGTGATGGCCTGATTCAAGGATTGCGAGAGTGTTTGAAACCAGCGAGCCCGCGTTGAATCGTTTGGCGTATTCTGGGGGCATATTCCGGTCCTGGCCGGATTGCACGCGGAGCGTGGGATGAGCGACTTCATTCTGAAAATTAACGGGACGGATCGACATGTCAGCGCCTCACCTGACGAGAGCCTGCTCTCCGTGTTGCGCGATCGCCTTGATTTGACCGGCACCAAATATGGCTGCGGCGAAGGGCAATGTGCCGCCTGCACGGTGCTGCTGGATGGCAAGCCGGTTCACTCGTGCCTCACTTCCGTTGTGGCGGCAGCGAAATCCAACATCACCACCATTGAAGGACTGGAAAAGAATGGCGGGCTGAGCCCGGTGCAGCAAGCCTTCGTGGAAGAAGGCGCCTTCCAGTGCGGCTACTGCACCAGCGGCATGGTTCTGCGCGCGACGGCATTGCTGCAGGCAACACCGCATCCGACGGAAGATCAAATCGTCAGTTACATGAATCCAAACATCTGCCGCTGCGGCGTCTATCCGCGCATCATCGCGGCGGTGCAGCGGGCCTCAGGCTCGCCGGAAAAGGCAGGCGGGCAATGAGCGCGCTGGATCCGATGGCGGCTGAACTGGCGGAACATACCATCGATGACAAGCCGTACTGGTTTCGAGTGGACCGCCGCGACTTTCTGAAATTATTCGGCGGAGGGTTACTGGTCTGTCTGACGGAGCGCTCGATACTGGCGCAGGAATCCGGCCGCACCTTCGGCAGCCATGAACTGCCCGATGACATCGCCGCGTGGCTCGCGATTGCGCCCGACAGCCAGGTCACCGTCATGACAGGCAAGGTGGAGGTGGGGCAAAACATTCGCACCTCTTTGGCGCAACAGGTTGCGGAGGAGCTGCGAGTGCCCTTCGATTCCATCACCATGTTGATGGGAGATACCGACCTGGTTCCATGGGACGCGGGGACATTTGGCAGTCGAACGACGCCGACCATGGGACCTCAGCTTCGCAAAATGGCAGCCGCCGCGCGCCAGGTGTTGCTCGAGATGGCGGGCAAACGATGGAATGCCGATGCGACGAAGTTGGTCGCTGCCGATGGGAAGGTGACAGATCCGCACTCAGGGCAGTCGCTCCGCTACGGTGAATTGACTCGTGGCGAAAAGTTGACGCAGACAATCGCGGCCGACACTTCCCTGACTGCTGCCAGCGATTGGAAGATCGCCGGGACCGCCGTGCCGAAGGTGAATGGCCGCGACTTCGTCACCGGCAAACACAAGTATCCATCGGATATTGTTCGCCCGGAAATGATGTTCGGAAAGGTGCTGCGGCCAGAGGGATACAACGCCGCGCTGGTTTCGCTGGACGCGAGCAAGGCAGAGAAAATTCCCGGGGTGACGGTGGTGCACGATGGCAACTTTATTGGCGTGGCCGCGCCTGACCTGCCAACCGCCGAACGAGGGCTTTCGGCGTTACATGCCAATTGGAATGTACCCGCGCAGCCCTCCAATCAAGGACTCTTCGAATCCTTGAAGCAATCTTCTGCAGGCAAGCAGGATGAGGACAGTCCTGCGCAGTCGACCGAGGCGGTTTCACAGGCGATCGCGGCCGCTCCCGTGAAACTGCACCAACAATACACGGTGCAATATATCGCTCACTCGCCGCTGGAACCGCGCGCCGCCGTGGCCGAGTGGAACAACGGAAAGGTGACCGTCTGGACTGGAACGCAGCGGCCCTTCGGAGTACGCGACGAACTGATGGCTGCGTTTCATTTGCCGGTGGAAAAAGTTCGCGTGCTTCAGCCCGACATGGGCAGTGGCTACGGCGGCAAACATACCGGCGAAGCTGCCGTGGAAGCGGCGCGACTCGCGAAGGCAACCGGGAAACCGGTGAAAGTTGTGTGGACCCGCGAAGAGGAATTTACCTGGGCGTATTTCCGTCCCGCAGGACTGATTGAGATCAGCAGCGGCGCCACGCACGATGGCACGCTGGTCGGCTGGGAGCATCACAACTACAACTCCGGACCTGCCGCCATCACCACTCCATACAACGTGACCCACCAGCTGAGCCAATATCATCCGGCTGACTCGCCGTTGCGCCAGGGATCCTACCGCTCGCTGGCGGCCACCGCGAATAATTTCGCACGAGAGTCTCACATGGATGAGATGGCGCATACGGTCGGCATGGACCCGGTCGAATTTCGCATGAAAAATCTGACCGATGCCCGACTGCGGGCCGTGCTGCAGGCTGCGGCAGACAAATTCAAATGGGGCGCGTCGAAGTCGACCTCCCAGCGAGGCTTTGGCATCGCCTGCGGCACCGATAAGGGCGGTTATGTCGCCACCTGCGCCGAAGTGGAGATTGATCCGCCCGACAAGAAGATAAAGATTCGCCGCGTGGTTCAGGCGTGGGAGTCGGGAGCGATCATCAATCCCGACGGCCTGCGCAACCAGGTTTCTGGGGCGATCGTTCAGGGAATTGGGGGGGCGTTATTTGAGCAGATTCGGTTTGCCAACGGACGAATCCTGAATGCGCATTTTGCGCAGTATCGGGTGCCGCGATTCAGTGATGCGCCGCAGATTGAAGTGGTCCTGATCGATCGCAGAGATTTGCCCTCCGCCGGCGCGGGAGAAAGCGGCATCATTGGCGTGGCGCCAGCCGTCGGCAATGCGATCTTCGCGGCCACGGGTACCCGCCTCCGCAACATGCCCCTGGTGCCTAATGGGCGCATTGTTTAAGCCTGGTTGGCTGCGACGGGACGCAGATTGATCCAAAGATATCCGTGCGAGTCGATAGTTGGGTCGAGTACAATTCAACGTTACATCTGAAGAATTTTTGTGAGGCTCCGTGATTGGCGCACCCGTCGAAGTAGACAAGAAGGAAACTACTATTCTGCTGTTGTGCTCTGATTCCAACCTGCGCCTGGTCCTGCAAGAGGTGCTGGAAGACAAGGGCTACGTGGTTTTGCCGGCCAGCGATCTATCGCGTGCTGTCGACTGGCTGAGCCGATGCAAGCCTGACCTGCTGATGGTCCGTCCATTTTTGAGCGGTATCTCCGGCTACGAGGCGGCCCTGTACCTGCGAACCAAGTGCCACGGCATCCGCATCATGATGGTGAGCGGTTATCTGCAGGACGATCGGTTGCAATATCAATGGAGCCTGCAGGGCATTGAAGTTTTCCCGGCACCGTTCACCGGCGAAGAATTTCTGCAGATCGTAGCGGATGTACTGGCAACCAAGAGGGACGTTCCCAGCGGCGCGACCGCTTAAGTTCGAAGGCCCGGCGAATGTCACGAAGCGGGCATATCCAATGGAACTTCGATCTGGCATCACAAAGGGCAGGTCTGTGATGGCCCCTGCCCCTGGTGTCCATCGCACGTCACTCTTCCGCGACTAATTCATATAGCAACGCTCCAGTTGAGAAACGATGTCTCCGGCATTGGTATCCCACCAATAGAACAGGGCCTCGGTCACAATGCAATCCAGCGGAAGACCGGTGGCATCGGCGAAGGACTGAACGCACATCATCGCCTCGTCGGAGATGAGCGGGTTGGTGTTGGCCAGTTTCACGGGTTTCAACTTCCTGGTGCGAGGGTATTCACATTCATTGCTCAATGGCGGTACTGGAGAACCAAGGGTTTTTGTTGCCATGTTTTTTTCCTCTCATGTAC
>JAZKAG010000054.1:34700-35198 GCA_040389265.1 Acidobacteriota bacterium | reverse complement strand
CTCATGTACGAGCTATTTCAATGCGACAAAGGACCTCATCTCGTCCAATTCGCAGACCGGTAATACCGGGGAATCATTGAGTCCAGCAACTCCCGGGACGGCCCGCAACGGAACGATAAGGGAACCGTACCATGCACGCCTGTGCATCCATCCACCGAAGATTGGGGCGAATGACCGCGTGTATCCACCTGCCTATTTGCAAGGTAGTCATCGAAGCGCGCTTTTCGGTTACTAGTCACCATGGTGACTAGTAACCACCCAAGAGCGAAGATCGATGCGCATGCCGGCCGGTTCAAATCGACTTCAGCTTTGCGGACACAAAATCAGGTGGTCTCCGCCAAGTGCCGATCCGCCAACCAATCCATCGGCTGAAGCGTTTTCAGAAATGGGCTTCATCATCGTGGAGCATGCAGTAATTCTTTGGAGTAAGGATCTCCATTCGCCACCAGGGCCCAAATGATCGATATCAAGGCTTTGGTTTTATTTTGGACATTTTCT
>JAZKAG010000054.1:31668-34690 GCA_040389265.1 Acidobacteriota bacterium | reverse complement strand
CTGTTCTGGCAGCTATCGGTATGTCAACTCGCCGTCATCATCAGTTCAGAAATCGGCCCCAGAGTGCGATCGAACGTCGACCGCCACGCTCATGTTTTTCTTCATCCGGATCTGGCATTCACTCGAAATAAAACCTGGAGTTGAGCGGAGGGAACAACGCGGAGCGCAGCGTATGCATCAAATAGCGCGTTTCATTCGATCGTATCAGGTCGAGAACGGAGGCATTATGCACTTACACTTGGGTCGAATCGCAATCCTGATTGGGTTGTCCGCTGCAGCCACCCTGGCGCAGGGCCAAACGCCGGCTTCCTGTACCTTCACATATTTTGACTTTGGTGGCGGCGGCGGACCGGAACCAAGCGGGATCAATCGTTGGGGCAACGTGGTGGGCAACAGCGGCCTTGGCCCATTTATTCGGTATCGCGACGGAGGAATCCAGAGCCTCCCCTTCGGCTTTGTGGGCAAACGGAATAGCAAGGGAGCGATGGTGGGTGAGTTCTCCACGCAGGATAACCACACGCACGGTTTCATCCAGAATGGAAGCCAAAGGATCGTTGTTGATTTTCCGGGCGCGACCCACACGGAGCTGCGCGGCATCAACATGTATGGCTCGGCGGTTGGCAATGCAAGCGCACCGGGGGCATTTTCTGTTGCGATCGAGGTCAAGAATGGAAAAACGATTGTGCTTCCGTTCGGCACGAACACAACGGCGGGACCACAAGCCATCAGCGATACCGGCTTGATTGTCGGCAACTACGAGGTGCCTGATCCTGAGATTCCCGATGCGGTGGTCGACCACGGATTTGTTTCCATCGATGGCCAATTCACGGACTTTGTATTTCCGGGCGCGATCTCTACAACAGCGAATGATGTGAATGCCCTGGGCCAGATCGTGGGTGATTTCGGCGGCGGCACGGCCGGCATAGGACATTACATTTACAGCAATGGAAAGTTCTTCACCGTCAAATTGGCTGGAAACGGGGCTGGAACCATTACCGGAATCAACGGCTATGGCACGATTACCGGAGCCATCTTTCAGAACACAGAACCATCAAGCCGCGGATTCGTTGGCCGCTGCACGTTGCCATGAGGCATAGCAAGCGGGAATAAGCGGACTTGAAAAGTTGAGCGGAGATTGTTCAAGGATGGTCGGGGCGGAGGGATTCGAACCCCCGACCCTCTGCTCCCAAAGCAGATGCGCTACCAGACTGCGCTACGCCCCGACTTCAGTAGATTGTATCGCACGCGCGGGCCTGCTCTTCGAGCCTCAGCCGCGCCAGTTTATCTTCCGGCGTGCGACTCCAAGAGCCGGATTGCGAACCAGGTGAGCACAATCAGCGGGAGCGCAAAGATGGTGAGCAGGGCGAAGCCGAGTGCGCCGAGGAACGCCCAATCTTTCCAGGTATGAACCCGCGGGTGCTCCATGTGGCGTGTGAGCAATTTAAAGTTGCGCCGGTTCGCCTTCCAGGCAACGTCAAATGCGTCGCCGAGAAACGGAATGCTGCCGACCAGCACTTCAATGCCGACGTTGACCGACATCCGAGTAAGGGTGACGTAAGGCACGCCGCGAAACCAGGCCGCCACGATCAGAATGCAGGAAGCGAGACCGCCCAGCACATCGCCGATACCGGGAACAAGGCCTACGATGGCATCCACGCCGAAGCGGATGGAAGTTCCGGGAATGCGCAGCCAGTCGTCCAGAACATGCGACAGCATATCGAGATTTTCATCATTGAAAACGCGGCTGCTGCGACCGCCACGTGGCGGCAGAACTTGCGGCGGATGTTGCGGATAAATGCGCGACGGCAAGGTCTGACTCCAATCCGACTCACAAAAACTCAGGCGCGTGAATGCTACAATTCTAGTTGTTCATGGCGGCTATAGTTCAGTGGCAGAACGCCGGTCTGTGGCACCGGATGTCGTGGGTTCGACCCCCACTAGCCGCCCCAAAGCAACGCCATCGAATTTCCATTTTTGCCCCGACCTTATCCCAAGCGAACGCTGCTTCCATATGATGCGTTCCGGCAACGACACGCAAATTCTGCAATCCGAGATTGAGGCAGTGGCCCCACTGCAGCCGGCACGACCATGGTTGACGGAGTTTCGGCCCCGTCGTGGGATGCGCAACGGCGATTTGCAGACCTTGCTGGCGAATTTTTTACCGCGCCGGGTCGAGTTACCTGTCCCGGAAAGCACTATCGTTGAAGTCGATCCAGAGACCCAGAGCCGGGTGCGGTGCCACTGCCATTGGCAGCCCGAAGAGGTGCGCAGCGAGCGCATGACACTGCTGCTGGTGCACGGACTGGAGGGTTCATCGCAGTCGCAATACATGCTGGGCAACGCAGACAAAGCCTGGCGCGCCGGATGGAACGTGATCCGCATGAACATGCGCAACTGCGGTGGAACCGAGATGTTGTCGCCGACGCTGTATCATTCCGGACTTTCCGGCGATGTACGCGCGGTGGCGGAATTTTTCGCGCACCGTTTCAACCTGAACCGGATGGCATGGGCGGGCTATTCCATGGGCGGCAACATGGTACTGAAGGCTGCCGGGGAATATGGCGATTCCGCCCCGCACTGGCTGCGAGCGGTGATTGGCGTCTCGCCCGTGCTGGACCTGCAGCCCTCTGCCGATGCGTTGCACGATGCGCGCAATCGCATCTACGAATGGAATTTTCTGCGGAACATGCTGGCGCGTTATCGCCGGAAGGCGGAGTTGCTGCCGGACCTCTTTTCACTCGCCAATTGCAAACTCGTCCGCAGTATTCGCTCCTATGACGAGCACATCGTGGCCCCCAACTGCGGTTTTCTCGGGGCCGACGATTACTACGAGCGAGCGGCCTCGGCGCGTGTTCTGGATTGCATCGCTGTACCGACACTGATTCTTCATGCGCTTGATGATCCATTCATTCGCATCCTGCCTGGGACATTGGAAAAAATTCAGGCCAATCCGCACATTGCTTTCATTGAGACCCGGCATGGCGGACATTGCGGCTTTCTCGCCGCCGCCAGTGACCATGAC
>JAZKAG010000054.1:16889-31658 GCA_040389265.1 Acidobacteriota bacterium | reverse complement strand
CGATGGCTACTGGGCCGAATCCACCTTGCAGAGATTCATCCACTCCTCCCTCGAAGGCGACGCGGTGCCGGTCTAATGCAGTCCGACTGGACAGTCGCGTGTACCGCTGAAGATCCGGAGATCGTGGTTCCGTGGGCGGGCAAAGATCCTTCCCTGCGATACGTCGATTTGCGATCGGCACCCGATTCCATTCAGGAAATTCCAGAAGCCGCAGAGTATTCCTGCGTGGCAGCGGCGCTGCGACGTTGGAACCAGTCGAACATTTCCCTGTTCACCGCGAAATGCGACGTGTGGAGTTATCCAGCGAAGCTGTTCGACGCGGAAGATCTCGCTGAATTCGCGTATGCACGTGGCAGTTACATTGATCTTGTGCCGCTCGATGCTGCAACGTTCGTCGATTTTGCAGCGTGCGAGCGACAGCTGCGGGCGTGGACAGACATCGCGCGAGGCATTGACTTGGCGGCCTGCCGCTCCGAGTGGACGCTGCGGCCGGCACGAATTTTTCCATCGTTGGCCGCGCTGACTGCGAACGATACGTGTCTTGGGGGATTCGCAACTACGCTTTATGTCTGGGGCTACGGCGACTCCCCGGAAGCGGCTGCACTGGCGTGGGACGGTGCTTTGCGAGGCTTGATCGAACCGGTAGCGGCTGTCAGCCCATCGTAAAATTCCTGGAAATCATACGATTCCCATTTTTTCTCTTGTCGAAGCATCTCCGGGATCAGTACATTCCGTGATGTATCACACTTCGCCTGGGGGAAACGTCATGAGCTTTGATCTGGAAGGAATTCTTGATTCCGCAAAAGAAAAAGTAGTGGAAGCGGCCACCGAAAAATTCGGCGCCTCTGCAACCCCAATCGCCGAGAGTGTTGCTGGGAAGATGGAGGAGATCGTCGCGGAAAAGATGGGCGTTCCCCTACACGGAAACACAGATTCCGCGACCACAGATAGCGAAAAGTGATTGCAGTAGCTGGTTCGCCATTCTTGGCCGGCAAATCAGAACGCTACAATAGAGCGAAGCCATGCGTGTGGCCGCTAACGCGCGCCTGGGCGAGTAGCTCAATCGGATAGAGCACCGGCCTTCTAAGCCGGGGGTTGTGGGTTCGATTCCCGCCTCGCCCACCATACTGACATCTCGCGAAGTCTCACACGTGCGGGAGGAGCTACATAAAAGCCGAGTGGCCGAAGGTTCCCCACGCAGCACTTTTTCTTGCGGTACGACAATGTCCGTTTTCAGTCAAAATCCGAATAGGCAGTAGTGGTGAGGAAATCACGGAATTCCCCGTAAGTTAAATCACTCAACAGTTCGGCCGCGCGGTTGAGCTTGGAAGTTGCGAAGCCAGCCTCACCCAGTTCCTGTTTCCTTGCATCGAGAATTTTTGCCAGAGCTGCGTCGAACATGGGGCGGTCAATTATTCGACCGTCATCCAGACGCGCTCCATAGCGGATCCACTGCCAGAGTTGTGCCCTGGAAATCTCCGCGGTCGCTGCATCTTCCATCAGGTTGTAGATGGGAACGCAGCCGATGCCGCGCAGCCAGGAATCCATGTATTGCAGAGAAACATCAATGTTGCGCACGAACCCTAGTTCGGTGAGCCTTCCTCTTGGAACCGCCATCAGGTCGGATTCCGTGACCGACGAAGATTTTTGCGCCGGCGGATGAATCTGGTTTGGACCGGGCATGTACTCGTCGAACACGCCTTTCGCAACCGCCACCAGGCCGGGATGCGCAACCCAGGTTCCGTCGTGACCCGCGCGAACTTCGCGCAGCTTGTCCTGGCGGACTCGCTCCATGGCCTCCACATTGGCGGCGGGATCATCGCGGATCGGGATTTGAGCCGCCATTCCTCCCATAGCGTGGATCGCGCGCTTGTGGCAGGTGTGGATCAACAACTCCACATAAGAGCGGAGAAAGGGTTGTTCCATTGTGATCTCGCCTCGTTCCGGCAACACGTAATCGCGGCGGTCGCGAAACTTCTTGATGAAGCTGAAGATGTAATCCCATCGGCCACAATTCAAGCCGGCGGAGTGGTCGCGAAGTTCGTACAGAATTTCATCCATCTCGAACGCAGCAGGGATGGTTTCAATCAAAACGGTGGCGCGAATTGTACCTTTGGGCAGCCCGACATATTCCTGGGCGAACAAAAAAACATCGTTCCACAGACGCGCCTCGCGATAACTTTCCAGCTTGGGCAAGTAATAGTACGGTGCGGTCCCGCGGTCCCGCAGAGCGCAGAAGTTATGGAAGAAATACAGCCCGAAGTCGAAGAGCGACGCGGAAATCGCAGATCCATCTACAGGTAAATGCTTTTCTGTCATGTGCCAGCCGCGAGGCCGGACGAACAGGACCGCAGGCTTTGAGTAGAGTTTGTACAATTTTCCCTCTGGGGAACGGTATTCGATAGTGCGCAAATTTGCATCGCGCAAATTGCGCTGTCCCTCCAGGCAATTGCTCCAGGTTGGGGCGTTGGAATCCTCAAAATCTGCCATAAAAACATTTGCGCCGGAGTTCAGAGCATTGATGATCATCTTCCGTTCCGGAGGTCCGGTGATCTCGACCCGACGATCCGCGAGATCCTGCGGAATTGGCGCCACTGTCCACAGTGCTTCGCGAAGTGCTGCTGTCTCTTTGGGAAAACCAGGCGTCTGGCCCGCGTTATAGGCATGCTGACGCACCTGTCGTTCATTCAGCAACTCGACCCTGCGGTCTTCGAAGCGAAGATGCAGACGATGCAGGAAATAGACCGCCTCGGGAGTCAGGATTTCCCTCTTGACGGCAGGCGTGGCTGCCATTGCTTCTGGTATTTGAACGGTTGCACTCATGGCAAATTATCCTTTCAACGATGTTGTGTTGCGACCCTGGGTGCGCGGCTCTTTTCTCAATCGCCGGACACTGGAAGCTGAAAGTCCTCATCGAACTCGGCATCGCTTGTATCTATATCGAACTGATCCTGCTCAGTAGAACCGGGCAGCGCACGAAGCGATGTTTGGCCCGCCGCGATGGTGTTCGCCAACGCGTCAAAATAGCCTGTGCCCACGAACTTCTGGTGCTTCACCGCGTCGTAGCCCAGTCTTTCAGCCAGTTCAAACTCACGCTGCTGCAGATGAGAATAGGCGGACATTCCGGTCCTGGCATATTCGTGGGCGAGCTCGAATGCGGAGACATTCAGTGCGTGAAAACCAGCCAGTGTGACAAATTGAAACCGGTAGCCCAGCGCGGCAAGTTCCGCCTGAAATTGAGATATCTGCCACGGATTCAGCTTGGCCTGCCAGTGAAACGAGGGCGAACAGTTGTACGCGAGAAGTTTTCCAGGGAAATGCGCATGAATTGCGTCGGCGAACCGCCTCGCTTCCTCGATATTTGGTTCCGAGGTTTCGCACCATAGCATGTCAGCATAGGGGGCATAGGCAAGCCCGCGCGCAATCGCAGCATCGATGCCGCCCAAAAAGCTGAAAAATCCTTCAACGGTTCGACTACCGGTCAGAAATTGAAAGTCGCGCCGATCGCAATCACTGGTGATGAGTTGGGCGGCATTCGCGTCGGTTCTGGCAATCAGAACAGTTGGAACATCCAGAATATCCGCGGCCACGCGCGCTGCAACCAATTTTTGAATCGCTTCCCGCGTCGGTAGCAAAACTTTTCCTCCCATGTGCCCACACTTTTTTGCGGAGGATAGCTGATCTTCGAAGTGAACGGCCGCCGCGCCTGCTTCGATAAGGGATTTCATCAGCTCGAACGCATTCAGCACTCCTCCAAAACCCGCCTCAGCATCCGCGACGATGGGCAACATCCAGTCGATGGAATCCTGGCCGTCAGCATGCGCGATCTGGTCTGCGCGAATCAGCGCGTTGTTGATGGAACGCACCACCTGAGGCACGCTATTGACGGGGTACAGGCTCTGGTCGGGATACATTTGACCCGCCAGATTCGCGTCCGCCGCTACTTGCCATCCGCTGAGATAGATTGCCTTCAGGCCGGCCTTTGCCATCTGTACCGCCTGATTTCCGGTGAGTGCGCCAAGCGCTGGGATATATTTTTCCTGGTGCAGCAGATCCCATAATTTTTCAGCTCCCGAGCAGGCGAGCGAGTGCTCGACTCGAACGGTTCCGCGAAGCCGTTCGATCTCTTCGGATTGATAGGTACGGACGATGCCATCCCACCGGGAACTTCCCCAGTCGCTTGCTGATGAGTTGCTCCTGCTCATAAGTTTTTCTCCCCTGTTCGAACCGCACTTGCGGCGGTCAAGGAGAATTAGAAGCGCAATCCGTACAATCACGAAATTGACCGGTCCGAATCGGACGGGTGGACGCGAACGCCCATGAGGCAGATAATTGGGGTCGACAGAGCAGGCCACAGATCATGCGATGCGTCGGTTGGAATGGTGGTGCGTTCCATGATCGATTTGTTTGACGAATGGATTCGTTGGAAGAGACTTTCCACCCAATGACTTCTGTGCCCTTGCCGGCGATTGGGTGGCAGCAATCGGTGGGGATTCCTTCTGCGCGAGTTGGAAATGTGTTCGGGTGCCGGATATGGCCATCGGACCTCAATTAGTGAAAGATTTGGGCCGCGTCCTGAGGCTCAAGAAAATTGCTAAGGGTAGTGCCATACTCGACAAAGCTGCGGGAGCATTAGAGCAGTTGCTTCCGGGCGATTCGTGGACAATCGACGTTCTGTTATTGGTCGCTCAATGGGTCGATGCCGGATACTCCAACCAACAACTCCTCGAAACTATATCGCTTAAATTCATTCCTGAATGGCGGCGCAAACTGACGCTGGAGCAATATCTGCGCCTGCGTCTGGTGGACGGATTTCGCTCGCTCATCAAGGAAGATGTGGACGCGGCGATTGAAACTCTCGACTTTGTTATCAGTGCGCTTCGAGACACGCCGGAGGAACGCCTGGCGATGCTTGCGCACTTCTGGAAAGGGAGAGCACACCGGAAAAAGGGGGAATACGAGACCGCCCTGAAGGAGATCGTTGACGCCCGTGAGCTGGCGCAGACATTCTCCGATGATGCGATGCTTACCTCGGTCATTCAGATACATGAGGCGTGGCTGCTCTTCCAAAAGGGGATGAGAAAAGAAGCATTGCGGCTGCTGACGCAGGCAGAGACGGAACTGAAAGGAACCGATCATTATGTCGCTTTGGGCAACATTGAATCGGCTCGTGGTCGCATCCTGCGACGCTCCGGAGAGTACTCCCGGGCACTCGAGCATTTCGATCGCGCCATCGCTATTTACTCGGCTGGCAATCCCACCCATCGCAATCTAGCCAGAACACTAGTGAATGCGGCCTACGTGAAGCGGCTGCTTGCCGTGCAACTTCGGAAGCGAATCGATGCGCGGGCGGCCAAACCCAATCCATCTCGGACCCGCAACAAGGTGATGGCGGACGTCACGGGTCCGGCGGCTTTACGCGGTCGCTACCTGCAATTCTGCCAGGAAGCGATGCTGCAGCTTCGTCAAGCCAAGGAGATTTACACACTTCACGCGCACTCCGGAGGAATAGGTTCAGTGATCGTCAACTCCGGATATCTTCATCTCGATCAAGGCGACATCGATCATGCCGCACAAGAGGCATTGGAGGCGTATCGGATCGGCACCGAGAAGTCCGATCAGATATTGATGGCTCGCGCGCGGGTTTTACAAACCGCCGCGGAGAACGCAAAAGTTGAAGAACAACTTGGAGAAGACGTGGACGCCGCGTTGCACGCGAACCATGCGAAACAATTTAGCGAGGAGGCTGTGGCGCTGGCGAGACACACCCAGAACCGCCCGTTGCAGGCGGCTGCGTACATTGCGCGCGGCATGACGGCGGCAAACGATTTCTTTCAGGAGTGGGAGTTGGCGAAGCGCTGCGCCAGCCAGGCGGCAAACTTGATTGGGGAGGGCGAGAACCATCATCTTGTGGAAGAATTGGCCGCTTTGAAGTCTCACATCATGCAGGCATCCGGCATCAACGAGACTCTGCGGGGATGGTCCGAAGGAATGGTTGGCGACAAGAGTTTTCAGCAAGTCACCGAGGAGTTTGCCGAAATTGTGATTCCAAAGGTTTGGATACGAGAAGGAAAAAGGATCTCGCGAGTTGCGGAGAGCCTGTCTATCTCACCCAAAAAAGTGCGGCGGGTTCTTCGCAGCGCCGGATGTCTCGATAGGTTCGAACCTACACGGGACCGATAGAGTAAACTGCACCCTTCATTGCTCGTTTTGGCCATGAGGAAAATGGCACTCGGACGGGAATCAATCCAGAAATGGGTAGTCGCCAAGTAGAGGACACCGGCGTTCTCGTTTTCCAGGGCCTGGATATTCGGGAGACACTTCACCTCCCGATCGACACGCTGATGGTCCTGGAAGATGAGGGTGTGGAATTGGACCTCGATCACGTAGATCCATGATCGACGAACCCATGCTGGTCCCTGTGGGTGCCTACCGACATTCGGCTCCCCTGAATGAGAACAGGAACGGCGGAGAGCTCCAGATGGCATTGGCAAGTGAGACCGGAACAATATCGAAGCGGCAGTTCTAGCCGCATCGTGGTAGTGAGCCGTGCCCGCAAATAAATATTAGAATTCAACCATCGGATGTTTTTCCGAATTGTTGATCCCTGTGAATGGAACCCCATTGTCCAATCTCTTTTCGCGTCGCGGCCTGTTGAAGTTATTCGGAACCGCTGCACCGGCAGCATTCCTGCCGTCTCCCCTTACGGCTCAAAATGAATTGACTCGTCCCGCCGGCCAAGCGCGCCAATTTCCCCAGGGATTTTTGTGGGGCTCGGCGACGGCTGCCTATCAGGTGGAAGGCGCCGCGAGTACGGATGGTCGCGGTCCTTCGATTTGGGATACGTTTTCGCACACACCGGGAAAGACCGCGAACGGAGATACTGGTGACGTTGCCGACGATGAATACCATCTCTATCGGGAAGATATTCAGCGCATGAAAGATATGGGGCTGAAGTGCTACCGCTTCTCTGTTTCCTGGTCGCGTGTGATTCCGCAGGGTATGGGCGCTGTCAATCAGAAAGGACTGGACTACTACAATCGCGTCGTGGATGCGTTGCTGGCCGCGGGCATTGCGCCTTACTGCACGTTGTTCCACTGGGACTTGCCGCAGGCGCTGCAGGACAAAGGCGGGTGGCAATCTCGAGACACCGCGAGAGCCTTTGCGGATTATGCAGGCCTGGTTGCAGGCAAGCTGTCTGACCGAGTGAAACATTTTATGACGCTGAATGAGATTGGCAGCTTTATCAGCGGCTATAACAGCGACGACACAGCGCCGGGTCTGCACGTTGATGAAGCGGCATTCGCACAGCTCACGCACTATGCTTTGTTGGCGCACGGATTGGGAGTGCAGGCCATTCGCGCCCACGCGCGTCCCGGCACGAAAGTGGGTATCGCCGACAATCCGACCGTCACTACTCCCGTAATCGAATCCCCGGAGCATATCAAGGCCGCGTCAATTGCGATTCGAGAAGAAAACGCATCCATCCTGACTGCCATCATGGAAGGGAAATATACCGAGGCGTATTTGCATCGGCTCGGTGCATCTGCGCCGAAGTTTACGCCGGAGGAAATGCGCGCTATTGGCAGTCCGCTGGATTTTGTTGGCTTGAATGTATACACGCCCTCCTACGTGCGCGCGGCCGAGAATGCCCAGGGGTACGAGATGGTTCCCTTCCCCAAATCTTTTCCGCACATGTACAGCCCGTGGCTCAATGTTGGGCCGGAAGCGCTGTATTGGGCGCCGAAACTGGTGTCGCAGGTGTGGAAGGTGAAGGAAATTTATATCACTGAAAACGGAGCTTCCGCGATCGATACGCTGACTCCCGAAGGAAAAGTATTCGACGTGGGCCGCGTCATGTACCTGCGCAATTACCTGATGCATCTGCAGCGGGCCGTTGCTGAGGGAGTTCCGGTACGCGGATATTTTCTTTGGAGTTTTCTTGATAACTACGAATGGTCCGATGGATATCAGCGACGCTTCGGAATCCATTATGTCGACTTCAAGACTGAGAAACGAACGCCCAAACTGAGCGCTGAGCTTTACCGCGAAGTGATCGCGCTCAATGCGGTTGTGTAGCCATCCTGGTCGGGCATCGGTTCATGCGCATTCATAAGCTTTCCACACACAATGATGGATCGTTGTTTCTGACGTTGCCGACTGCGCCACCCACCTTCCACGCTTTCATCGCTTCGGCATCATAGGGGCGAAGCAGGTCGATCGGCTGGCGTACTTCATCCTCAGTGGTCAACCATCGTGTGTAATCCTTCGGCTCCACAATGACGGGCATGCGGGTGTGCACCTTGGCAGCCACGTCATTCGGATCGGTTGTGATGATGGCAAAGCTGTCGAGGGGTTTTCCATCCGGCGCCATCCACCGCTCCCATAGGCCGGCAAACGCAAAGGGTTCGCCACTCTTCATGCCGAAGGCATAGGGCTGCTTGTTCTTGGCATCGAGTTTCTGCCACTCGTAAAAAGCATCCGCCGGCACCAGGCAGCGGCGCTTCTGCAATGCGCGACGCCACATTGGTTTCACCATCAGCGATTCTGCCTGGGCGTTGATAGCGGACACGCCGAGATGTTTTGCATCCTTGTGCCAGCTGGGAACAAGTCCCCACCGCATCATCACCAGCTTGCGTTCGCCTGTCGATTTGCTGAGCCGAATGACAGGCTGAAACGTTGTGGGGGCCACGTTGTAGTCCGGCGGCAGGTCAAACACGGTCTCGCCGGTGCGGAAATACTCCGCAATTCGCTGCTTGTCTGATCGTCGAACGTAGCGCCCGCACATGCAATCAATTTATCGCATTCGCGCAACGCGATTCACCACCGACCGGTGATGATCTAAGGCAACCATGGGAGTTTACGCAGCCTGGCTCGCATGGTTTTCATTTCTGCGTCTCTGCAAAGGACGACGGCCCGAGGCTGCGCATGTACGCGATGATCTGCCAGCGTTCCTGCTCCGGCAGACCACTCCAGCGTGGCATGCCGCGATAGACATCTCCATTCTTCAATAGCCACGCTAATTCACCGTCCGTCTCACTTCGTACTTCTTCAGTTCGGAGGCTGGGGCGTGAGAATTTTCCGTCCGCATCGTCGCCATGACATTGCGCACAGTTGTTGTGGTACAGAATCGCGCCTGCTGCCACAGCGTCTGGCCTGCCAGCGTAGGGATTGACGCGGCTGCGCTCGGCGGGTGGTACCTTCTGCAACCATTGATTCGCAGCCTTGGCAAAACATAATGCGGAGGTTGCCAGCAAAATAGCAAGAACCCAATTTCTACCCTTCATTTCTTCCTCCGAAACCAATCGCGAAATTGCTGGATTTCGTACGACGTGCCGAAGCGCCACAGCACGCCGACGGAATTGTCGTTAAGTCCAAACTCGGGAGAAAACTTGAACGTCCATCCCTGCGGCGTACTCAGCGCCAGGGTGGGCGCGGCATAATGTTGAGTTTGTTTCAGACCGAAGGTGTAGCGGGTTCCCAGGCCTCCAAAAAGTTCAGCACCCGCGGCGATATTTTGCCGGCATAGCACGCACCGCCTGGGACTTCCCACCAGGGCCAAAGGCCGCGACGCCGCCAGCGCATAGCCAAATTCCCAGGGATCGTTACCGTTCACGGCTTTTTCCGCGATCATGTTTTCTGAAAAATTCCATCCCCTGGCGTAGCTGGAAAGAATCAACTTGCCTTCGACCGTGCGCTCCACCTCTTTGCGGGCGATTGCGTTGGGTACCTGCAGCGAGTCGGCGGTATCATTCCCGGTGATTTCAAGAAAGCTCTTGTCTGCGCCATTGGTGTCCTCATATTCGACGTAGAGAACGGGATTGATCCAGTGCTCGCGCGGCAGCGGGCGAAAACGATTCTCAAAACGAAACCCGGTGAAGACTGTCGAGTCATTTTGAGTTGTCTGTCCCTGCACGTAGGCTTCCGCTGTCCACCACGCAGTCACCCCATATTCGAACTCAATAGTCGGGGCGAAGAACTTGTTCGCATTCTTCGGCGCCGCGGCAATGTTCTGGTTTTCGATCTCAAGATTGCCCGGCTCTTCCAAGGCGGAGGAGTAGGTGACAAAATAGGGTGGCTCCTGCTGGGCCTGAACCTGTTGTACCCAACCGAGCATCAGACATCCACAAACCAATGCAAGCCATGCGATCCGGAAAGATGTATTTCTTCGCCGTCCGCCTAATTTTTCCAACTTCATTTGAACCTCCAAAAGTTCCGCAGCACTTCGAACGCATCTGTTCCAGCGATATCGACACCGCCCTATATTTCGCTAACTTGCTGGGCTGGAGACAGATTCCTGGATTGACGCGGTACCATGCACCTGGCGTTTCGACGGGCACAATACGGTTGATCGGTGGAACGGTTGAAACCATTGGGGCGGGAGCCCTATAGTGAAGGAAGCCCGCAGTCATTCTGGCTGTGGTCAACCAGATCCACGCGTACTCCGCCAAGAGTTAGCCGCGTGGGTCTGGTTCCTCATTTTCAGATCATCCTGTCGACGCCTCTTTCCGCGCAGCACACTTTCCGCATAATCCTCCCACCTCTAAACGCATTACCTGGATGGAAAAATCATTCTTGTCCGCGATCTCGCGCTTCAGCTTCTCAAATGTGGGAGTTGTAAATTCCTCGATCTTGCCGCATTCGAAACAGGCCAGGTGCAGATGGTCCTTCTGCGTCTTCACTTCGTAATAATGTTTTTCGCCGTTCAGGTGCATCAGGTCCAACTCATCAATCATGCCGCGGCGCTTCAACACGTCAAGGGTTCTGTAGACGGTGGCGCGATCGATGTTGGCATCGCGCTTGCGCGCCAGCTGCAACAGGCTCTCCGCATCCAGGTGACTTTTCGCCTCCTGGATGGTTTCAATCAAGGCGCGCCGTTGGGCGGTCAATCGAATTCCCTGCTGCGCGGCTTCTTGCAATAAATCGTGTCTTTTAAGCATGTGTTCTAGTTGCGACTCATTCGCATGTATATAATATACGATAAGTTCGGTCTTAGTTCAATACCCCGCGAGGTATTGCAGGCTCCACGGTCACGTTGCAATCGATCGCAACTCTGAGTTCTCGACACGATTGACGCCGCCTGTGTCGATTCCAAGGACGTTCCGCCGTCCACGGTAGAATGAGAAGAAAATTGCGGGTAGCCCGTATTCGTATATTGCGAAATCTCCTCCTCGTTCTCTCAGTAGCTTGCCTTGCTCTGCCTGGCATCCAGGGGCGGGCGCAAACGCCTGCGATTTCGTGGTTGTTGGCGGCCTCATCTTCTTCCCCAATGATTGTTCAATCAAACGCGGTGCAGCCACAGCCGTCGCCGAATTCGCCCAGCAGCCAAGCGGCTCAGACCGGCGCGGGCATTGCGGGAGTCGTCACCGCGCCGGACAGCCACGTGATTGTCGGCGCCCAGGTCACGGTGATATCAAAACCCACGACATCGCAGCAAACCACGGTCACGGATGGAGAGGGAGCGTTTCACTTCACCGCTCTTCCCCCGGGAACATTCCAAATCACCGTAACTGCGACCGGATTTGCGCCCTGGGTGTCGCATGACATTGCGCTTGCGCAGAATCAGCAGTACCAAGTGCCTGAGATTTCGCTCGAAATCGCCTCCGCCAGCACGACCGTTCAAGCGGTCTTTACTGGATATGACCTGGCAGAACAGCAGATACATCTCGAGGAGAAGCAGCGTGTCCTGGGGGTGTTTCCAAATTTCTACACCAGCTATGTATGGAAGGCGGAGCCGATGACTGGCGGGCAGAAATTTCGACTGGCCTGGCGATCGGTCATCGACCCAGTGACATTTCTGTCGACCGGCGTAGTTGCAGGAGCACAACAATGGAATAACAGCTTCGCGGATTACGGTCAGGGTGCCGCGGGTTACGCGAAACGCTATGGTGCAAACTATGCCGATGGATTCATCGGCTTGATGTTAGGCGGCGCTGTTTTTCCCACCATTCTGCATCAGGACCCGCGCTATTTTTACAAGGGAACCGGTAGCATCCGCTCTCGGGCACTCTACGCACTTTCCACGGTGGTAATTTGTCGAGGGGACAATGGGCGCTGGCAGCCAAACTATTCCAATGTGCTGGGGACATTCGCCGCTGGAGGAATTTCCAATGCATACTATCCCGCGCGTGATCGCGGTTTCGGACTGACCGTGGGGAACTCCTTGATCGGCCTCGCCGCTGGAGGAGGCGCAGCGCTGCTGCAGGAATTTCTGATCAAGAAAATCTCGCGCGGAGTTCCACCGTCACCCAGCTCTCAACCGTAGACGCGACGAACCGTCGGCACCGCGCATCTGACCTTTCGGCCCGCACAGACAAGCCAAATGGGGAGGCCCGAATCGCGCTCGAGCCCCCATCGCCCTAGTAATCCAACCAGCCGCGCAATCCATGCGTCCGCGACTGCGATGTTGGTTCCCATCACAGCACCCCGCATCACGTTTCGGATTGTTGCCTGCCCCATTTCGACGGTCTGCTAGTTTCCTGCTCGCCGGTCTGGTTCAGTTGTGCTGGCCTCCCGCTAGGCTGACTTCCTGACACGACGATGGATCAAAACAGCGAGAACCATGACAAAACAAATGCCGGCAACCATCTGGATGCCAGTGCTCAAACTCATTTTCGCTTCTCCTCTCTACAAGGATGTTGCATCTGGATTCAATCGCATTACGCAGACTTATTCTTCCTGCGAACAACCAGGACGCCGAGAACCACCACAAAAGTGATGGCTGCAACAACACGCACAACCAGGGACATGTCCATCGAAGTTTCCTCCTTTCTGCAGGGCTCCTGCCAACTCCTGAGTGCCGCCCTATCCCCGCTTGCGCGGGGATGGACGCAATTCAATGCGCCAAACCGGCGAGACCACGGCCGATACTCAACACAGCCGGCGCCAGCAGCACGATAAACATGCTGGGAAAAATAAACAGCACCAGCGGAAAAATCATCTTCACCGTGGTCTTGGCCGCCAACTCTTCGGCGCGCTGACGGCGCTCCTGGCGCATTCCATCGGCAAATACGCTCAAGGCGCGAGCGATGGGCGTCCCGAATTTTTCGGTTTGCGACAGCATAGAGGTGAACGAGGCGATTTCGCGCAGGCTGGTTCGGTCTGCCATGCTTTGCCATGCATCCATGCGCGGCTTGCCGGCACGCTGTTCGCGGTTGATCTGCAAAAACTCCTCGTTGATTTCTGGATGACTGATGCTCAACTCCATCCCAACCCGCAGCATGGCCTGATCGAGCCCCAGCCCGGCATCGACGCAGATCACCAGCAGGTCGACTGCATCCGGCACACTGCGTCGAATCCGCTCTCGCCTCGCTTTCACCGCGTGGTCCAGCCAGAAGTCTGGGGCAAGATACGCCAGCGTCGCCAGGCCTGTGACCCAGATGAAAGTATTGGACGGAATAAAGCTGGCCAGGGCAATGGTAGCCACCGGCGCCAGCATCTGCACTGCAAAATACTTTTCCGCGGGCTCCGGTCCGCGCAGGCCCGCATTCACAAAACGCTGTCGCAGGCGCTCGCCTTCCGCCAGTCCGATTTTTGCCCGCAGCCCTCGCATCAGGCGCAGGGTTGCCTGCCTGAACCGCTGACCTGCCCGCGGGCGAAGATCTTCCATCTGCCCTCGGGCGGTCACCTGGAGCACGCGACGGGTCGAGCGGGAGTCCGTCCCCATCATCAGCGAAGCCAGGAGCAGAACGCTGCAAAACAGGGTGGCAGCCACCGCGAAATATAGGATGTGAGTCATTCCAGCTACACCTGAATATCGACAATTCTGCGAATGAAAAAACTTCCAATCAGAATCAGTCCCGCACCGAGATACAACAGCTTCTGGCCAACCGGATCGTGCAGGAGAATGCGCGCATATTCCGGATTGATCAGGCTCATCAATATCAGCATCAATACCGGCAACAGGCTCAGGATGGTTCCGGTGAGCCGACCTTGCGCTGTCCGCACGCGCACCTCGCCGCCAATGCGGATGCGCTCTCGAATGACATGGGCGGCGCGATCCAGAATTTCGGTCAGGTTGCCACCCGTCTCCTTCTGCACCAGCATGGCCGTCACCAAGAAACGCAAATCTTTTGAAGGAACACGGTCTGCCATCTGCAGCAGCGCATCGCGCAGCGGAAGACCGAAATTCTGCTGGCGAAAGACGACATTAAATTCCAATGCCACTCCGGCCCCGGATTGCTCCGACAAAACCTCAATGGCGGAGCTGAGGGAATGACCGGCGCGCAGTGCCCGCGACATCAGATCGATCGCATCCGGAAGACCGCTGTTGAATGCCGCCAGGCGCCGGTACCGGCGATGCTTCAGATACATCGTTGGAAGCACCAGGCATAGCATTGCCGCCATCAAGTCCAGCACGACCGCCGGAAAGAAAATATAGGCCGCAAAGAAAGCAAAAATGCTGGCAGCGACGCTATAGATGACCAGGGTGCCGCCCGTCCAGTCACTGCCTGACTGCAACAGCAACGTCTTCAGCTGGGTTGAGAATTGGAAACGCTCCAGCAGCTTATCCAGCCATTGGAATTTTCCCTGTTCGTCCAGCTTCACAATCCGTTCCGCATCCAGCTGACGAGTTTTGTCCGCTTGTCGCGCCAGGTGAATATCGCCGACACGCCGCTGCACGGCCTTCTCGGAACGGGTTCGGCGCGTACCCCAAAGAGCCAGAGCAAAGCTGGTGAGCAGCGTCCCGAGAAAAACAATCGTGAGCAGTAACATTGCGATAACTCCGAACTTCGATGTTGCCAGCGTCAGGTGCTCATTCGGCACTCT
>JAZKAG010000054.1:16020-16879 GCA_040389265.1 Acidobacteriota bacterium | reverse complement strand
TAATGTGGATAAAGGCATTATAATTAATGGATATAGTAAAGAAAATGTGAAGGCTAATATTAATGCTCTTCAAAGTTTCGGGAAAATTCTGCGGCTTTCCGGCTTTCATGGTGAACATATTGCCAAGGGAAAATTCACGCCGCCAACGAAACTAAGCTTCCATCGAGTGATCCATCATGTTCAGCGGCAGCGCAATTCCAGACGCCTTCAGCTTCTCCGCGAACTTGGGGATGATGCCGGTGCCGTAAAATCTTCCCTTCACTTTTCCCTGGCTGGTGATGCCCTGTTTTTCAAACAGGAAAATGTCCTGCATGCTGATCACATCCCCGCTGGTGCCGGTAATCTCGGAAACATGGGTGACGCGGCGAGTGCCGTCACTCATGCGCGAGATCTGCACGATCAAATGAACAGCGGCTGCGATTTGTTGTCGAATCGCCTTTTCCGGCAGCGCAACGTTGCCCATCATCGCCATGGTTTCAATGCGGGATATCGCTTCGCGCGGGTTATTTGCGTGGATGGTGGTCAGGGAACCATCGTGGCCGGTATTCATGGCCTGCAGCATGTCGAGAGCTTCTTCACCGCGCACCTCACCCAGCACAATGCGATCCGGCCGCATACGCAGTGCGTTGATCACCAGTTCCCGCTGCCGCACCGCGCCCCGGCCCTCGACATTGGGTGGACGGCATTCCAGGCGCACAACGTGTTTCTGCTTGAGCTGCAGTTCGGCCGAATCCTCAATGGTGACGATGCGCTCGCGCTCGGAAATGAAACTGGACAGAACATTCAGCAGTGTCGTTTTTCCGGCACCAGTTCCTCCCGAGACAACGATGTTCATGCGTGCCCGTACGGCGCCTTTCAG
>JAZKAG010000054.1:0-15977 GCA_040389265.1 Acidobacteriota bacterium | reverse complement strand
TCTCCATCATCTGTGGGGTGGCGCTGCGATTGCGCATCAGGTCCTCGGCTTCCAGCGGGGTGCTGCCGAATCTGCGGATGGACAGAATGGGGCCGTCGACGGCCAACGGAGGGATGATGATGTTGACTCGCGAGCCATCTTTCAAGCGTGCGTCCACCATGGGGGAGGACTCATCGATGCGCCGACCTACCGCCGAAACAATTTTGTCGATGATGTGCATCAGATGGGTATCGTCTTTGAAGATCACATTGGTTTCTTCCAGAATGCCGCGCCGTTCCACGTACACCGTGTTAAAGGTGTTCACCAGGATGTCGCTCACGGTGGGATCCTGCAGCAGTGGCTCCAGCGGTCCCAGCCCGAAGACTTCATCCATCAGCTCTTTCGCCAGCCGATCGCGCTCGGCCGCGCTGAGTGGAATCCCCTGTTCCCCGATAAATTGGTGAATCAGGACCATCAACTGGCGTTGCGCCGTTTTGTTTTCCTGGATGAACGGCAGCTTCTCCAGGTCCATTCGCTTGATTAGTTCCTGATGGACCGCCGACTTGATTTCCTGCTGCGTCTTCAGCGATACCGATGCCGGCATCGGCGTGGGCAATGCGCTTCGCTCCGGCGTCGTCATCGGCAATATTGCTTCAACCATGGGTAGACCCCCCTTAACTTGCTTGCGATGTTTCGTGGCAACCGAATTCGATCATTTCCAGAACGCGAAACGGCGTTTCCTGGGTGTATCCGTTACGGGATTGGATTGGGCATGCACCAGCCGGTTGGCCCATTTACTGATCTTGGTGGTGAACTCCGACCGTCGCTGCGGAGAGAGCGGCTCGCCGGCGTTAATGGCACGAACCAATTCGGCATAGGCGTTGGGGATGGTCACCGAGACGGGAAAGCGTACTGCCGCCTCCACCTGCTCCGCGCCGACCGCATCGTTGGACGAAGAACGATTGATGATGATCCGCAACTTTGGAGCGGTCTTCGCATCGAGCCCGAAATTTTCGACGTGCCGCGACAGGTCCCGCAGCGCCGCCACATCCGGCGTTGCAACAAGGTAGACCTCGTCCGCGGAATCGATGATGGCGGAGTTTAAATTCTGCGTCTCCAAAGAGGAATCGAGGATGACGAAATCATATTCGGTGCGCAGAAACGACAACACATGCTCCATATCGTGTGGACTGCTGCTGTATCGCACCGCGCAGGTGTCTGGAGACGGAAGCACATCCAAACCGCTGGGATGGCGAGTGAGGAATCCGGCGAACAGTTCCACATCCAGCCGATCCACGTTGCGCAGCAACTCGTCGAAGTAATACGGATTCTCCGTCAGCCCCAGGTACAGACACACATGACCGAGTTGATGATGGTGGTCGATCAGCAGTACTTTTTTGCGGTGCTGCCGCACCAGAAAGGTGGCCAGGTAAATCGCCAGCGTGGTTCCCCCCACCCCACCCTTGACGCCAAATAGGGCAATCACGGTTCCGGAATTGCTCGAAGTCTCCGGTGCCAGGGCGGTAAAGCGCGACTGCAGCCGTGCCACCATATCTGTAAACTGCGACAGATCGAACGGGCAGAACAGAAATTCGCTGCAACCGGCTCGCATTGCCTGCAGGATCAGTTCCTCATGGCTGCGTTTCGAAACTGCGATGATGGCAATTTTTCCCGGAAACATCTGGTGCAGAATTTCTGCAGATTCAGCTGCCTCGTCCGGCTTGTGATCAAAGTCGATCAAGACAATCTGCGCCGCTGAATCCTTCACGCGCTGGGAAAATTGTGGTCGCTTGTGATGCCCCATGTAGTCATGAAACTCGCCGGCGAATTCTACATCCGCCGCATACGCGCAGCCGTCCATGACGTTGGCCACTGTTTCCGGATCGACGCAGACGGTGAAGACGGTGAATCGTGCTGGGCTCGAACTGTGTGCTTTGGAGGTCATAGATTCACGGTTTCGCCGCCGGTTTGGGTGCAGGATTCACAGATTTGTCGAACTGGTCGACCGACAGGTTGGGGAGCGCCTGTTTGGGCAGCTTCGTCGGAGTATCTTCATGGAGTGGATCGACGATGGAAGCGGTCACGATGACCACCAGCTCATCCACCGAATGGTTGTTGTTCTTGGACTTGAACAGTTCGCCCAGGATGGGAACACTGGCGATGCCCGGAGTTTTGTTTAACAGCACCGTCGTGCGATGGTCGAGAAGGCCGGAAATGCTGAAGCTTTGGCCGTTGCGCAACTCCACCTCGGTTTTTGCCCGGCGCGTGGAGATGGCCGGAATTGTGTATCCGGAGATGGTCACGGTGTTGGTGTAGTCAAGCGCACTCACTTCCGGCGCTACCTTCAGCAGAATCGTTCCATCGGGATTCACTGTTGGCGTGAACTGCACTTTGACGCCGTAAGGACGAAACATAATCGTCACCGAAGCAAAGTTGCCGGCTCCTCCCTGGATGACCGGGTAGGGAAATTCGCCGCCCGAGAGGAAGTCCCCTTCATGTCCGCTGACAGTGGTGATACTTGGCTCGGCCAGAATTTGCAGGACATTGTGAGCTTCCAGATCCGCCAAGGTCGCCCCGATATTCAGATTGGTGTTGTAGAGAAAGAAATTCAGCGGATTGCTGACGGCCAAGGCGGTCTGGATGGCGCTCCCACCCCCCGACGCCGAGCTGCTTGTCTGGCTTGTGCTGAGACTGCTGAATTGGCCTGTGGTGGCGCTGGCCGGGTTCTTGCCGCCGCTAAAAAAGTTAAACCCGAATTGATCCAGCTTGGCGCGATCGACTTCCGCAATCCGTACCTGCAGGCGCACCTGCGGCGGATGAACGTACGTCACAACCAGCGAACTGACAACGTCCTTGGAATAGAGGGATGCCATTTGCAGGGTCTGCTTATAGGCGTCGTCGCCAATCACCGTCCCCGACAGATAGACGCGCCCCTCTTGCGAATCGACATGAACTTCCTGCCCGGGCAGAGCGTCTGCAATGGAATGCCGCAGCTTGGTCACATCCAGATCGGCCGACACCTCATACAGCACGGATTGTCCGGCCGTGTTCCACAGCGCCACGCTGCTGGTACCCGGCGCAACCGCTGTGATCACCACTTCTTTGGGACTGGGGATGAAGGACTGCAACACCTTGGGGCTGCCAACATACACGCGATGCAGCTTGTCGGTGGTCTTCAAAAACATGGAATGCCCGATCAGCAAATGCAGGGGAATTTCGGTTTCGCGATTCTGAAAATCCATGCTCAGCGGCAATCCAATCCTCAGCGGCGCATCGGCAACCGTGGCCCGCTGCACCGCACCTGTGTGCATCGACGGGATCGCCGTCGGCGCGGCTGCAACCGTCTTTTTTTCCTGACCCGACGTAATCACGCTGGTCATGGCGAGCGCCACCACAGATGCCATTCCTACAACCCGCCGGCGAATTGAGATGCCTGGTTTCAAATCTCTCTCACTCGATACACTGCCTAGAAACTCACTCCCGAATGCTTATCTCCAAGGACCGTTTCGACGACCTCGGGGGCGGCACGCTGAATCGCTCTGGCGCGTTTTGCTCTGACCGGCGCAGACGGCGTGCCGGGAATGAGCTCCGCGAGTCCGACCGGAACGCTGTCCACCTGGCCGTGATCTCCACTGTTGCGCAGGACAAAATGAATTGTTCCCTGGGTACTCGCCAGCACCACCCGTTCGGCATCGTTCGGTGTCACCAGCACGGTAACCACATCCACACTCGAAGGCTTTCCGTCCAGATTCGGATGTACCTGGCTTCCCGCGGCCAGCACTTCCACGTTTTGCAGCACAGTTGCCGTTGCCGGCTCGGGCGCGATGGTGGAACGATAGGTCACCAAGACATCCACGTGCGACCCGGGAAATAAGAATCCGGCCACACCGACCACCTCATCCGAGCGCAGCGCCAAAGCGCGCATTCCATCGGGAATTTTTGTTGTCAACCCGATGCCGGGAATCGCCAGGTCACGATCGAGAATGGGCGCACCGGCGGCCAGTGGATAGAGCAGGGATCGACCGATCACATCCTGTGGCTTTAGAAATGCGCCTGCAATCGGTACTGCCACAGGCCACTGCACCAGTTTGAGTTTGCCGGCATCCAGCACTTCTCCTGCATCCAGCGGCGCGGCGGCGGCCACATAGAGCTGGGTCGGCACGACAGCCCCGCGCAGATTCATTCTTCTGCTCAACAGAAAGGTGCAACTGCCGGAGATCAGCAGCGCGACCAGGAATGCCAGGCTCAATCTGCGTTTGATCATGGCGTCATCTCGGCACCAGCTGTATCAGCACTACAATCCAGCAGCCGGCTGCAATCGGCACACCGTAGGGAACGCGCATCGCGTGCGGATTGTCCAGGTTCAATTCAGGATGCGGCAAAGTGCCCGATGCGGCGTGGTGTTGGATCAGAGATGCGACATTGCGAAGCGTCGCCTTCAATCGCCCTTGCGAAACTGCCACGACCAGCGCGAACACGCCGCCGGTAAAGGCGATTGCCAAAAACAATTCCGTCAGGTGACCGAAGCCCGCGACCACGGAGATTGCGGCCATCAACTTTACATCGCCGGCCCCCATGCCCCCCACAACGAAGAAAACAAAAAATACTGCACCACCCGCCAGTCCCGCGACTGCCGCCATTCCCATCTGTTTCCAGCCACCAGTCTGCAAGTGCAGCAGCAGCCCGAAGATGATGGACGTGACGGTCAGCAGGTTGGGAATGCGCCGACTCCGCGCATCGAAGACTGCGCCTGCCGACGCGCACAGCGACGCGAGCAACAAGTAGATGCACTCCAGGGGAAGAGTCATGGCAGCCTGCAGAAAAATTGAATCGGCAACTGATGCAGTTTCAACATGGATTCACAATCACGTTCAAAGCCCGCAACGTCTAAGCGCTGTCAAAGGCACGACACGGCATGCTCGCCGAGCCACGAGGCCTGGATCGTCACTTCGCGCATCCCACTTCAAGAATGCCGAACGAATCTTCCAGGCCATGCTGTTCTGTCTACGGAAGGAGACTTACGCCGCTGCGCTGGTCAACGTGGTGCCGACGCTGTTGAAGGCGTTGCCAATGTCATTGGCCAAAGTCTTCATGCCCACCAACGCACCCAGGGCAATCAGCGCCGCAACCAACGCATATTCGATCAGGTCCTGACCGGAATCTTCTTGTACCAGGCGGATAAAAAGTGCTTTCAAGTTTGCCATGATGTTTCTCCTTAAGGCGTTCTGTAAGTTGTCTCACCACGCCACGCGCCACTTGCTTCCAGCAGAAATGACGAACTCTCCGGACGCCGCGTGGCTATGTGTCGTTGCAATGAATCCTACCGAGTAACTAGGAAGAAGTGACGATAATTACTTGTGAGCGACGGTACTCAGGTAACGGAGACGGCGCGTAAGTCGAATAAATTCCCAGAATGGAACGCCGCCGGGCCGCTATTGCAGCATCCCGACCTTCACCATCTGGGTGGTCGGAGTTGAACTCAACGCCATGTTAATCGCGCCGCCGCCGGTGACGTTGATCTGGTCCGCTACCATTTGGCCAAGGATGAACGTCCCCGTGCCGGAGCCACCCTTGATGTTCAAGGTGACGCTGGGAAAATAGAGCGCACCGGAAAACGACAGAGTGCCCGATCCGCTGAGGGCTGCTGGAGTGGTATTGTTTCGATCCTGGAAGAACAGCAGTCCCCGGCTGCCTGGACTGCCGCGCGAATCGCTGGTATCGCCGCCACTGTCCCAATAGGTCCCGTTCGCCGCACATTGGCCCACCAGAATATTCCCGCTGAGCGTGCTGGGCATACCGAGCGAAGAAATCGGTGCGCTGCCGTCACACGTCAACGACGTCACCGGTACGGATAAATCCGAGTTGGCAACCCCCGAATTGCCGGTGATGCCGACGGACCCTGAGAAGAAGTAGAACATCAAGCCGTCCGTTTGCTTGCCGGTGGTGGTTGAAAGTGGGCTGCAGGTTGGAGAGCATGGTGTCGCCATCCGCAGCGTTGTACCGCCCGCCGCGTTCAACGATCCATTCATGTAATAAATGCCGGGGAGAAATATCGATGTGCCGCTCACCGAGATTCCGCTGGGATAATAGCCCGGGGAGTATTCGGTGCAACCATTCGGGTCGGGACAGCCGTCAGCTCCGGCTACGGTGCCGTTGGCCTTGGCGACTGAACGTCCATTGGTGCCGCTTACCGGCGCCATCAACTTCACCGAGGACGGTGCCGCGACTGCCTTGTAGGGGTCGATGATCGGCAGCGCTCCACTTGCCCAATGCCCAGTCGTGCCGCCGTAAAAAGGCCCGGTGCTACTGCTGGATTGGCTAACGGGGCCACCCAGAACACCGACGTCCGCCCCTGTCAGGTTCGGCCCTCCCAGGTGAGTGTCAATGATTCCCTGGCTGTTCACATAAATGGCATTTGGATCGCTGGAGTTGACCTGGAGGCTGCGTTGCGGACCTCCCACGATGTTGAAATTTCCGCCCGACTCACTGAAGGCTTTGGTCGCGATGGGGTCCAGGACAATGATGGGAGCCGGCTCCGCGGCCTGGGTGGTGCCGCAGGTACAGAATGCCGCGACCTTCTGATACGACGTTCCATGCAGCGTATACAGGAAATATGTCTTCACATTTTCCGTCACGACAACCTTCAAGAATGGATTCGACGTGATGGTGCCGGGGGGAGTCGTCACATTTGCCACAGAAGTCGGAAAGCTCCACGTTACTGAATTGGAAGGCGCGTTGGCCACAATTCCGGAGCCGTTGTAGCCGTTGACTCTGGCATAAAAGCAAATCGTGCCGGTGCCCGCAGTGCAGTCCGCGGCCGTTCCTGGAGTAAAGCCCATCTTCGGTAATGCCAGTCCGGCGGCCAGCGCAGCCATGTCCATGGCGCCAGCCTGGCATGCGGCGTCGGCCGCAGTCTGCGCCGCCTGACGATGGAACCACAGATTCGTCAGATCTACCGCGAAGCCCACCATGGCCAGCAAGAATATCGCCAGCATCAGCAGCAACGAAACCATCACCTGGCCGGATTCCGCAGACCCGTGCGAAGCCGGCGAGGCGAACTTTCCGTTCTGGGCGATCCGATTTGTGGTTGCATTTTGCATGGAGCTGAGTTTTCCCGGAATGTCGGTTGCTAATAAATAATTCGACCCTGCGCGCTGAGCTGCACCGAGTTGGCTATACCGGGCAGATTGATATACGGGACGTAGGTGTAATAGATGGTCACGTTGACGCGCGACTGCGGCTTCGACGCCAGGTCGGGGTAGGTCACCTGCACTGTCATCTGCGACAGGTCGTGAAATGAAAACGCCGCGGCCGACGTGACCACGGCTTTCACATTCGCAGCTGCGGTATCGGCGCACCCGGAGCTTGGGCCGCTGCAGTTGCCGCTGTCGGTGCCGTGCACAATGGCATAGCGCACACCCTGGCGTGCCGCGTCTCCAAGGACGCTGTACGTGTAGGTCAGCATGCACATCTCAAACATCCAGAACACCATGGGAATCACGACCAGGAGCGACAGCGCCGTTTCCACCACCAGCGAACCTTCTTCGCTGCGCAAAGATGCAATCCTGCGACGTGGAAGGAAGCGGTGGATTGGCGCAAACAGAAAATTATTTGTTCGCCGCCTGCAGTTTGATTGTGGGCGCGCATCGCCCGCCGCATCGCACTCGATTCGAAATGGATTCGAAGGTGCCATCTAGTCCATCGCCCGCATCGACACCTGTCGATGAAATTTCATCGAAGGCAACAGGGAATAAGAAAAAAAGCTGAGCGGAATCGGTGGCTGAACCGTGTAGGTGACATCAACGCGATGCAGATAAAAAGTCGGCGCCTCCGGATCGGCCGCCGGCGTAAAGACGGTGCCAGCGGGACCATAGCTACTGCAGTTTGTCACGTTGCCGGCGATACCGAGGATTTTAGAGCAAACCTCAACGCTGGTCGTCGACGCGCTGGACGCCAGGCTGGAAAGATCGCCCACCGCCAAGGCTGCCACCGTGGAATTGGTTGTAATGGGACCGGGGGCGGCCAACGTGCTTTGTGCTGGAGAAGCGAATCCCTGGATGGAATATTCGGCCGCATTCCTTGATGCGGAGGTTAGATTCGCCGCGACGATAAAGAAATATCCAAAGTCCACCGCGTAGGCCACCAGCAGAATGAGGATCGGCAGAAAAATTGCAGTCTCAACCAGGCTTTGTCCGTGGTCGTGTCGCAATAGACGTCTGTATCCGCCGCTTCGCATTGCAACAATCCTTCCGCGTTTCTGTCCGAGTTCATCATGGCGACAAGCACCATGCACGCGCAACATCGATCGCGCCTGCGCGATTTCGCATGCGTCCGGCTGATTCGCGACCGGTACCTAAGTAACGCAAAGCCGCATCAACACTGGACAGAATCAGATCGTTCTTTGGGTAATATCTTGCTACACGGGTTGCTCTCACAGACAGGAATTCTCATCCCCAATGGTTACGTGCGTAATTGCTCCCGAAGAAAAAAGCACGCTTCGGCAGTCCCCGTCGTTGCTTGGAAAGCTATTTGGCTTTCCTGTCTTCCTGACTGTTCTGTTCGCGCTGGCGGTGTTCCTCGCTGTCCCAAAAAAGGTCGCCGATCCGGATATCGGCTGGCACCTGCGCAATGCCCAGATCCAGTTGCAGACGCACACATTCCTGCACCAGGATCTCTACTCCTTCACCACCAGCGGCAAGCCATGGATGGACCATGAGTGGCTGGCGGAGATTCCTTTCTATCTCGCGTGGCGAGGGTTTGGACCCGGCGGCTTGTTCCTGGTCACCCTGGTGGCGATTGAAGCCATCATGATCGGCATCCTCGGTCTTGCGTATCTGGAATCCGGCAGCATCAAGGCCGCGTTCGTCGTAGGCTTCGCCGCCCTGTTTCTGGCGAGCGTATCGTTTGGCCCGCGAACGCTTTTGTTCGGGTGGATGTTTCTGGTTCTCGAGCTAGGGCTTCTCGCCGAGTTTCGCCGCGGCCGTGATTTCCTGTGGGTTCTCCCGGTTGTGTTTTTGGTGTGGATCAACACCCATGGCTCCTGGATTATCGGCCTGGTGTTGCTCGCTGTGGTCGCCCTTTCCGGCTGCGTGGATGGCACTTGGGGTTCAATCGAGGCAACAGGCTGGACTCGGCCGCAGGCACGGAAGCTCGCATGGGTGTCGCTCCTTTCGACTCTTGCCCTGTTCGTCAATCCCTATGGGTGGAGATTGGTGCTCTATCCGTTCGACCTGGCCTTCCATCAGAAATTGAATATTGCCAGTGTTGATGAGTGGCGCAGTCTCGACTTCCACACTCCGCTAGGAAAGATCTTCCTCGCTATCCTCGCAGCCGCAGTCTTGCTGCAGCTCCTTCGCCCACGACGGTGGAAGCTGCATGAAATTTTGTTCCTGCTGATCGGCACCTATGCCGCACTCACCTATTCGCGATTTTTATTTCTAGCAGCAATCTTGATTGTGCCGCTGCTGGCCCGAAATCTGGCGTCGTGGATGCCGTACCATGCGGACCGCGATAAGCCGTGGCTCAACGCCCCTGTCATGCTGGGGGTCGTGATCGCCGTGGTGCTGCTGTTCCCTTCCAATCAGGAACTCAATGCGCGCAACTCCACGGTCTATCCCGACGCCGCGGCTCAGAGATACTTACAGTCGTTTCATCCGCGCGGCCATGTCTTCAACGACTATTTGTGGGGCGGCTACCTGGAGTGGAATGTTCGCCAGATTCCAGTCTTCATCGATTCGCGCGTGGATGTATTTGAACGCAACGGCCAGTTCGGGGATTATTTGCACGCGATTCGGATTGAAGACACACTTCGGATCCTCTACAAATATTCCATCCAGTATGTGCTGTTTGAAAACCATCGCCCCCTGCCCTATCTGCTCCAACAGACGCCCGGATGGAAAGTGGATTACCAGGACAAGACGACGATTCTGTTGGAGCGGACGGAGCCAGTTGTCAGGTCGAAGGAATGAAAGCCCGATTGCGGGCGGACGTTGCCATGGGAAATCTGAAACAGCGAGCTCTGGCCTGGATCGTCTACACCCTCGCCACGATCCAGCTGGTCTGGTCCTACCACAGCCGGGTCCCGCCATACCTCAACCTGGATCGATATGAGAACGGCCTGGAAGTCACGCCCTGCCAGACCCGGGTGATGATGATGTGGCTGCTTCGATGGGCGCATCACAATGTGTTGCTGAACCGACTGGCCGATCTGTGCTCGCGATTTACGCCCATTTATCGTTCCCACATCACTCCGGAAACCTTTGTCCTCGTCTTCACGGATGCTCTGGGTATTGTGCTGGCAGGATGGGTGGCCACACGCATCTACGATGCCGCCTCGGAGCGGCGCCTGCTCACGACCTACATCTATCCGCTGGTGCTCGTGTTATGCGCGGTCACCTACGTACTGGTGGCGCTGCATCCCCGCCGTTTCTATTACGATCTGCCCAGCCTGGGATTTTTTTCCGCAGGGCTTTATCTGATCTACTTCCGCAAGCACCCACTGTGGTTTGCTGCGCTGTTTGTCATCGCCACCCTGAACCGCGAAACCACGCTGGTGCTGCTGTTGTTTTTTGTACTCGCTGCGATGACCGAATCTGGCAAAGTGCACTGGCGTGGCGGCTACGCGTCAGGCACTCTCGCGGTCGTCATACCGCTGGCTATTTTCTGGATGGCCTGGCATACCTATGTCAATCGTCTTTACTCGGGAAACACTACGGCATGGATTCCGGCCTACAAGATCAACCTGGTGCTGCTGGCCTGGCCGCCCGCATGGCCGCAGTTGTTCGCAGCGGGCGGCTACATCATTCTGCCGGTCGTTCTATATCGCAAGCGGGTGAAAGACGCGACCCTGCGGATGTGGCTGTGGACGCTGCCAGCCTGGTTCGGGCTGATGTTTCTCTACGGGATCATTGTGGAGAGCCGACTCTATGGGGAGCTGATTCCCTATCTGGCCTGCATGGGCGCGTTGATCGCCGAGCAATCGATCCTGACGCGCAACGGGTTCGCCGCGCACGCGAGCGAGCCGACGCGAATTCCGCCCAAAACAGTCGTGCCGCCTTCCCCTGAAGAGATAGCGGCACGGATCACATCAGATACGATTCTGCAGCGGTAGAAAACTTTTTAGCTGTGTTCTGCCATGATCTGCGCCAACACATCACGACCGGGACGAACACGTTCCGGCGCGAGAGTCGCCAAAGGCTCATCCACCATATTCAAGAGCGAGGTGAAGTCAGGCTTCTGGGTATCGACATAAAAAACACCGGTCAACACTTCTTCTTTGGCATGCGCTTCCATTAGCAAATTCATGGCGCGACTTTTGTCGGTAGGATCGTAATCCTCATGCAGCTTGCGCAATCGCAGATGCGATCCATCGTGCAGCTGCACATCGACCGTGGTGTCAGAATCGTAATCGACCGCAATGTCGTCGAAGTGGGAGACAAATCCTACCTCGGCAACAGGCTCCTCATGACCCTGCATGAACTTGTAGCTCTTGGTGGACCCCTCATGATCATTGAAGGTGACGCAGGGCGAAATCACATCCAGCATCACGGTGCCCTTGTGCGCGATGGCGGCCTTTAACATGGCTGAAAGCTGCTTTTTGTCGCCGGAGAAGGAACGTCCGACAAAGGTGGCGCCCATCTGGATTGCCAGAGCGCAAGTATCGATGGCGGGCAGATCGTTAATGACGCCGGATTTCAGCTTCGAGCCAATATCGGCAGTGGCGGAGAATTGTCCCTTGGTCAGCCCGTACACGCCGTTATCTTCAATGATATAAATCATGGGCATATTGCGGCGCAGCAGGTGGACAAACTGTCCCATGCCGATCGAGGCCGTATCGCCGTCGCCGCTGATTCCGATCGAGCGCATGGTCTTGTTGGCCAGCAGCGCTCCAGTCGCCACCGAGGGCATGCGGCCGTGCACGGAGTTGAAACTGAAGGAGCGCGACATGAAATATGCCGGCGATTTGGATGAGCAGCCGATGCCACTCATCTTCATCACGCGCTCAGGCTGAATTCCCATTTCATAAAAAGCTTCCGTGATGCGCTCAGAGATCGCGTTGTGTCCGCAACCGGCGCAGAGGGTGGTCTTGCCTCCGCGATAGTCCAGAATTTGAAGTCCGATGCGGTTGGTCTTAGGCTGGGGGGCGACAGGTGTAGTCGACATAATTACTTGGCAGCTCCTTCTTGTTCGGCGATCACACGGGTGATCGAGCGTGCGTCGATGGGAAGTCCATTGAAGTGGCGAACGCTGCGCAGTTTTACAACCTGCGTCGGTTCCAGGTCGACCTTCAGCAGATTCAGCATCTGGCCGTCGCGGTTCTGTTCCACCACGTAGATGCGCTCATGTTGCGCGACGAAATCGTGAACCTCCTGGGTGAACGGATAGGCGCGAAGGCGAAGGTAATCCGTTCCCAGCTTGGTTTCGCGCTGCAGTTGGTCGCGACTCTCAATGACCGCCCAGTGGCTGCTGCCAAAGGCGAGGATACCCACCTTCTCGCGGCCCTTGCCTTCAAGGATCGGCTTCGGCACCAGAGTCTTGGCTGTTTCGAACTTGCGCGCCAGTCGCAGCATGTTGTTTTCGTAGTCGTCCGGACGTTCGGTGTATTGCGCCTTCTCGTTATGGCCGGAGCCGCGTGTAAAGTAGGCAGCGTTCGGATGATCGGTGCCCGGCAACGTGCGATACGGAATTCCATCGCCGTCCACATCTTTGTAGCGCGCGACGCCGCCAAGTTCTTTGAGCTGCTCTGCGTCCAGGACTTTGCCGCGGTTGATCGGTTTTTCCGGATACTCGAACGGCTCCGACATCCAGTTGTTCATACCCAGATCAAGATCGGAAAGAACAAAGATGGGAGTCTGCATCTGCTCGGCGATATTGAACGCCTCGGTAGCAAATTCGAAACATTCCTTCACGCTTCCCGGCAGCAGCATGACGTGTTTCGTATCGCCGTGCGACAGTCCGGCAATAAAGGTCAGGTCGCCCTGGCAGGTGCGCGTCGGCAATCCAGTGGAGGGTCCGGTGCGCTGCACGTCGAAGATGACGCCCGGAATTTCGGCGTAATATCCCAGTCCGGCAAACTCCGCCATCAGCGAAATTCCAGGGCCGGAGGTTGCGGTCATCGAGCGTGCGCCGGCCCAGCCTGCGCCCAGCACCATACCGACGGCGGCCAATTCATCTTCCGCCTGCACGATGGCGAAATTCGCCTTGCCATCCGGCTCGATGCGAAATTCCTTCATGTAATCGATCAGGTCTTCCACGACAGAAGACGAGGGCGTGATGGGATACCAGGTGACAACTGTGACGCCGGCGAACATGGCGCCCATGGCGGTCGCTTCATTGCCTTCGATGATGATCTTGCCCTGGGTCGCGCTCATTGGCGCTACAACAAATGGATCCTGCTTGGTCAGCGAGCTGGCAGCGTAATCGAATCCAGCACGAACCGCCTTGAGGTTCAGTTCGGCAGCTTTCACTTTTTTCGCAAACTGCTTGCGAACCGTTTTCTCAACCCAGTCCATGTCAATCGACAGCAATTGCGCTGCGACGCCAACGTAGACCATGTTCTTGACCAGTTTGCGAATTTTCGCATCCGCACCGGTCGATGCCGCCAGTTGATCGAAGGGAACCGAGTAGTAGGTGAGGTCATCGCGCACCTGGTCCAGCTTCAGCGACTGGTCGAAGATCACGGCGGCGCCCGCGCGCAAGGATTGCACATCCTGCTGAGCTGTCTCCGGGTTCATGGCGATCAGCACATCGATGTCTGTCTTACGCGCCACCCAGCCATCTTTGCTGACACGAATCGTGTACCAGGTGGGCAGTCCGGCAATGTTGGAAGGAAATAAATTCTTACCCGAGACAGGCACGCCCATGCGGAAAATACTGCGAAGCAGGACATTATTGGCAGACTGCGACCCCGAACCATTTACGGTGGCCACCTGAATTGAAAAGTCATTGACGATCGGCTGGATGCCACCGGCAGGTTGCAGTCCTGGCTGGTCCTGCACCACAAGTTGAGGAGTGGTCATTGGTTGATTGCATTCCTTCCATGATTGGGGATTCGTATCACCGGTAATTCCACGGAGGTTCTGGCTGCCGGACTTTTATTAAAAGCCCTTGGCGGGCGATTCCTGCAACATTGCAGGCATGAATCATCTCCACGGAAACGCATCACCGTTTTGCCTCATATTTATTGTATTCCAGCGAGGCCTCGATCACATTGGCAAGGACGTACTCGCGCAGAGTCGTATCTCGGCGATACACACCGCTTTCGCATCCGAGTTGGCCGCCGTAGCTATCAAATTCGACGGTTTAGGTCACCGTCGTGCGGAGGGTGTAACTGCTCAGCGTCTTGATGTAGTTGCCACGATCAAAGGGAGACGGATCAGGCACGGAACGACGGCTCAGGCTACCGCGCATCTGATCGATCGATTCATACTCATGCTCTTCCATCCAGCGCATCAGGTCGGCTCGAATATTGGAAAGTTGATCGATGCCATGAGCCAGTAGTTCAGATACCATCATCGCGACTTGCGCTCCAGCCATAACGGCTTTCAGCACGTCCTGCGCACTGTGTACGCCCCCGGTGACGCCCAGTTCCGCCTCCACGTTGCCGTACAGAATCGCCACCCAATGCAGACGCAGCAACAGTTCTTCCGACCGGCTCAACGCCAGCCGGGGAACTACGTCCAGTTGTTCCAAATCAAAATCCGGCTGATAGAACCGGTTGAATAACACCAGCGCATCGGCCCCGGCTCCATCCAGTTGCTGGGCCAGGTTCGGCAGGCTCGTGTAGTTTTGCGACAGCTTGACCGCGATGGGCAGGGTCGTATTCTGTCGCACCTGGCGCACTAACTCGACAAGCGCCTGTTCCACTTGTCCGCTGGTCAAAGCTGAATCTGTCACCAGGGAATAAGTATTCAGTTCCAGGCCATCCGCGCCCGCCTGCTCAATCTCCTTGGCAAAGCGCACCCATCCACCTGCAGTGGCTCCGTTCAAGCTGGCGATGACAGGAATTCCTGCTCGCAACCTGGCATGGTGGAGGAGACTCAGGTAGGCATCCTGCCGCTGGCGATAATCTTCGTAGACGGGGAAGTAACTGAGTGACTCCGCGTAGGATTCCGTCCCGCGAGAAATATCCCTGTCGAGGGAATTTCCTTCCAGCGCCAGTTGCTCCTCGAATATCGAAGGCAGAATTACCGCTGCCGCCCCCGCCTCTTCCAGGCGCAGAATATTGTCCACAGACTCCGTCAATGGCGAGGAAGACACCACCAGCGGATTTTTCAGTTTCAGCCCTAGATAGTTGGTTGTCAGGTCCATCAGTTTCCGTCCTTACCTTTGCCTAGCGCGATCACTTCCCCTTCTTGTTCGGGCGGAGCAATATTGGGAGTTTCCGAGCGGCCGGCCATTGCTGCGCGACCGGAATAGACGCGCCATTCCCGCTCCACATCGTCCTGCGCCTCCATCAGCAGCTTCTTCGCGACATCAGGATGGCTGCGCGCCAGCATGGTGTACCGGGCCTCGTGATAGCTGTATTCCTTTAACGGAATTGAAGGAGCTCTCGAATCCAGTTGGAAGGGGTTCTTGCCTTCCTCGCGCAACATCGGGTTATAGCGCATCAACGGCCAGTATCCGGAGAGCACTGCATTCTTCTGCTGCTCCATTCCGTAGGCAAGGTCGTAGCCATGCGCAATGCAGTGGCTGTAGGCAATGATGAGCGCTGGACCGTCGTAGGCCTCGGCCTCCTGAAAGGCCTTGACGGTTTGTGCATCACTGCCACCCATCGCAACCCGTGCGACGTATACCGAGCCATATGCCACGGCTTCCATCGCCAAATCTTTTTTACTGTTGGTTTTTCCGCCGGCAGCAAATTTAGCCACGGCGCCGCGAGGTGTGGCCTTTGACATCTGGCCACCTGTATTGGAGTAGGTCTCCGTATCCAGAACCAGCACCTTGACGTTCTGTCCGGAGCCCAGCACGTGATCCAGACCGCCGAAGCCAATGTCATA
>JAZKAG010000053.1:0-8858 GCA_040389265.1 Acidobacteriota bacterium | reverse complement strand
CAAGCCGGGATGGGCCACCCAGGTGCCATCGTGGCCGTCGCTGGCTTCGCGTTCCTTGTCGGCACGTACTTGCGCGATCGCCGTTTCATTGGCGACCGGGTCGGACTTGATAGGGATGAAGGCCGACATGCCGCCCATGGCATGCACATTGCGCTTATGGCAGGTCTTGATGGCCAGCTTCGAGTAGCTGCGCATAAAGTGCGTCGTCATGGTGACCTGGGCACGGTCGGGCAACACGGCATGTGCATCATTGGCAAATTTCTTAATGTAGCTGAAGATGTAGTCCCAACGGCCGCAGTTCAGCCCAGCGGAGTGCTCACGCAATTCGTAGAGAATCTCATCCATCTCAAAGCTGGCCAGGATGGTTTCGATCAGTACAGTACCCTTGATGCTGTCCTGCGGCACGCCAATGGCCTTTTCGGCGTGGATAAAGATGTCATTCCAGAGCCGTGCCTCCAGATGGCTTTCCAACTTAGGGAGGTAGAAGTACGGGCCGCTGCCGCGGGCAAGCAGTTCCTTCGCATTGTGGAAGAAGTAAAGGCCGAAATCGAAGAGCGAACCCGACATCGGCTGTCCATCGACAAGCACGTGTCGCTCTTCCAGATGCCAACCGCGCGGGCGTATGAAGAGCACCGCAACCTTGTCATTCAGCTTGTACTGTTTACCCGAGGTCGGGTCGTCATAGGTGATCGTTCGCCGGATAGCATCCTTTAGGTTGATATGGCCTTCGATGAGGTTGCTCCACATCGGGGTACTGGAATCCTCAAAATCGGCCATGAAAACCTTCGCGCCGGAATTGAGCGCGTTGATGATCATCTTGCGGTCGACGGGACCGGTAATCTCAACACGACGGTCGAGAATGTCTGCAGGTAGCGGCGCAACTCTCCACTCGGCATGGCGTATCTCTTGGGTTTCCGCAAGGAATGCCGGCTTCTCTCCGGCATCGATTCTCTTCTGCCTCTCCTGGCGAGCGTTGAGCAGCGTCTTGCGACGTTCATTGAAGGTGCGATGCAGGTCCGCAACAAAGGCAATCGCCTCCGGCGTGAGGATTTTGACATAACTTTCAGGTACTGGGGCATGGATTTCGACGCCGGGCAATACGGTAGCAACAGCCATTGAGGCAACTCCTACATATGAATTTGACGCACTTCGAATAATCGGCCAGCTTGAGAAGCCGCCACGCAACCATAAAAATCATACAATCTGCCCATCCCTTACCCGAAACCAGTAGGTCGGCCGCTGATAGCAACTCGAGTTTATGTGTGTCAGAGATCCTGATATTCAGTTTTCTTCAATGTGAAGGTGGTGATTGCCCTGCAACAACTTTTCGGCGGAGATGCCGCGGATGGAAGCATCAAGCAACTCCACCATGTGAAATGCAGGCATGGCCTTCATGCCGCGGCGGCGGAGCCCATTCATCAGTTGCAGCAGACAGCCGGGATTGGCCGAGATTACTGCCTCGGCGCTGGTGGACAGCAGGTTTTCCACTTTGCGACTCCCGAGTTGATTGGCTGTCTCGGGTTGCAGAAGGTTATAGACGCCGGCCGAACCACAGCACAGAGACGCCTCGGGGATTTCGGCAACTTCGAGTTCCGGAATTTTGCCCAACAGGCGGCGCGGTTGCTCGCGCACTCCCTGCGCATGCTGCAGATGGCATGCATCATGATAGGCTACGCGGAACTTGAGCGGATGGCGCGGAGCCTGCGGCTCCAATTCGCACAGAATTTCGGAGATATCTTTGCATTTGGCAGAGAAAGCCGCAGCACGCTCTGCCCAGGCCGGGTCGTCGCGCAGCAGATGGCCGTATTCCTTCATCGTGGACCCGCAACCGGCGGAGTTGATGACGATCGCGTCAACTTCCACGGCTTCGAACACGGCGATCATCTTCTTCGCCAAAGCGGCGGCCTCGTCTTCCATGCCGGAGTGGAGCATGAGTGCGCCGCAGCATGACTGTTCGCGAGGAATAATCACTTCGCAACCTTCCGCGGCCAGCACACGGGCCGTTGCTGCGTTGACGTGGGAGAAGAAGACCTGTTGTACGCATCCGCTTAACATGCCGACGCGAAGGCGAGGAGCGGTCCGGGGCCTAACGCGTGAAGGCAACCTTTCAAACAGGTGCTTCGGCACAGCGGGTAGCAGGGCTTCCATGGCCGCCAGGCGTTTGGGCAGAAGCTTGTGTATTCCCGCAGCGCGTAGCAGCGATTGCAGGCCGCTTTTCTGATAGACGCGCAACGGCACTGCCAGCACACGCAGCCGTTCGGGATACGGAAACGTGGCGAAGAGCAGTTTGCGAAAAAGCGACTCGCCCCACGTGCGCGGCAGGTTCCGCTCAATCTGTGCGCGCGTCGGCTCGATCAGCTTGCTATACTGCACGCCCGATGGGCAAGCCGTCATGCAGGCCATACAACCCAGGCAGCGATCCATGTGCTGCCGGAAACAGCCGTCGAGCGGAGCTTCGCCATCTGCAGCTTTTTTCATCATGTAGATGCGGCCGCGTGGCGAATCCATCTCCTCGCCCCACAATACATATGTGGGGCATGCCGGTAGGCAGAAGCCGCAGTGCACGCACTCGTCGATGTATTTCTTCTCCGGCGGATGATGCGTGTCGAAGCTGGACGGATGCTTCTCTTCCTGGACGATGGTATGCGGCATACGCGTCAAATGTTCCCCACAAAACGGCCGGGATTGAGAGTGTGGAGGGGATCGAAGCGGCGCTTGATCTCGCGCATTAGATTGAGAGAGCCAGGGTCCGGACCCCACACGTTGAGTCTACCGCGCAGCGAATCGGGTATTTGCAGCGCGACCAGGCTGCCTCCGAAACCTGCTGCTCTTGCGCGAAGGCGCTCGATGAGAGCAATCGCCGCATCAGGAGCGGAGTTGAGAGCAACCGTCGTTAAGCCATTCGCTTGAGCCACGGCGGCAGTGCGTAGCCCTTCTGCGGACGCAATCTTCTGAAGTTCTGAGCTGACGGCGCAGATTGCGGTCGGTAGTAGCGTCACCTTCAGGACAATGGCATCGTTCTTATCGAAGAGTTGCTGCCGTGCCTGCCAGACGGCCTCGCTCGATTCTGTTACAGCAAATTCGTCGAAGACGCTCCGAATCCGGGTCGCATATTCGTCCAGACATTCAGGAACGGCAGCAATGCGGATGTCGAGTGCGCATTCCTGTTGCGACGTGCGAACCTGCACGCACGAAGGAATGATCTGCGAATCCATCAGGGCTCGGAGCGGCGCGGCAAAGGATGCGGCAACTGGATGTCCGTCATCATGCGCGATCACCGCCCAAGTCCGCGCATGTTCTTCCAGCGGATGCAGCCGGAAGTTCACCTCGGCGATGACGCCCAGGGTGCCGAAGCTACCAGTTATCAGTTTGTGCAGGTCGTAGCCGGCAACATTCTTGACCACCTTGCCGCCGGTCCTGGCGATGGTGCCGTCGGCGAGCACGATGGTCATGCCGATGATGAGATCGCGCAGGCCGCCAAATTTCAGCCGCAATGTGCCACTGTCATTTGAAGCTACAATGCCACCCACGGTGGCGCGGTCCGGCCAAAGCGGATCGAGCGCAACCATCTGCCCGTGCCGCGCGAGTTCGGACTGCATCGTTGTCCATGTGCAGCCGGCCTCCACAGTGCAGGTCATGTCCTGCCATGCATGCTCGCGCAGCGCATTGAGGCGCGCCAGACTCAACTGGATGTCGGCCACGACAGGATTTCCCCAGCCAATTTTGGTGCCGCCGCCTATCGGAGTCACAGCGAGTCCGTTCGCCTGTGCGAAGCGCAAGATCTCCGCGATCTGTTGTGCCTCGCCGGGAGCGGCGACGATCGTTTCTCCGCGCAGCTCAGTATTCTCCGGCCCGACGATCGAGCCGAGCTGAACCATGCCTTGCTCCAGCGTCCATGAGGCAGTTGGGCTCATCAAAAGATCTCCGCGATGCCGGCCGTCTCCAGCGGATGCGGCGCATAGGGCCCGGGCTTTTCTGCGCACAGACGCGGGCGCGGGAAGACCTTATCCGGATTGGCGAGGTTTTCCGGATCGAAAGCGCAGCGCACCAGTTGCATGGTTTCGAGATCCGGTTCGGAAAACATATAGCCGAGCGCCTCCTGCTTTTCCTTGCCAACTCCGTGCTCGCCGGTGATGGAGCCGCCGTTATCCACGCAGAGGCGCAGGATTCGATAGGAAAGATCGAGCGCAATTTCCTCTTGTCCGATAATTGCGGCATCATATAGCACCAGCGGATGCAGGTTGCCATCGCCGGCATGGAAGACATTGGCCACGCGCAGACCCACCGCAGAGGCCATGCTATCGATTTCAGTCAGCAGATGCGGCAGCGCGGTGCGCGGAATCACGCCGTCCTGCACGATGTAGTTAGGCGAGATGCGGCCCACGGCGGCGAAAGCAGCCTTACGCCCCTTCCAGACCAAAGCGCGCTCCTGCTCTGATTGCGCCACTCGAATCTCCCAAGCGCCGTTGTTGCTGCATAAGGTCTGCACTTCGTGCATGAGCGCCTCGACTTCACTGCAAGGGCCGTCCAGTTCCACTAGCAACAGGCCCTTGCAGACCGGATAATGCGCTTGCACGGCGGCTTCTGCGGCCTGGATGGAAAGCGCGTCCATGATCTCCAATGCTGCAGGAAGCATTCTGGCCGCGATGATGTCGCTGACGGTTTGCCCCGCGGCCTGTACGGAGTCGAATGCCGCCAGCAGAGTCTGCACGACCTCAGGACGTTTCACGATGCGCAGCGTAATCCGGGTTGCCACCCCCAGGGTGCCTTCTGAACCTACAAAAACTCCAGGTAGGTCGTAGCCCGGAGCATCCAGTGTGGGTGAACCGAACTGGACCAGTTCGCCCGAGGGCAACGCCACATCCAGCGCGAGCACATGCGTGACGGTGAAGCCGTATTTCAGGCAATGCGCGCCGCCGGAGTTCTCTGCCACATTGCCCCCGATGGTGCAGACCGACTGCGACGAGGGATCGGGCGCGTAGAAATATCCCTGTGGGGCGACGCGCTGCGTTACGTGGGCGTTAATTACTCCAGGCTCGACGACCACGAACCGGTTGGCGATGTCCACCTCAAGGATGCGGTTCATCCGCGCCAAGCTGATCACAATGCCGCCAGCGGCAGGCAGCGCACCACCGCTCAGGCCGGTCCCCGCACCGCGGCTTACGAAAGGAATTTTGTGCCGGGCGCACAGTCGGAGCACCGCCTGCACCTGCTCGGCTGTGCGCGGCAAAACAACCGCTCCGGGCAGCACGCGGAAATTCGTGAGCCCGTCACATTCATAGGTCTGCAACTGGCTCTGCTCGGTAATGAGGCCGTCAGTCCCAACGGCGGTACGCAACTCGGCAATGTGGCTGGCGGTAAGCACGCTGGACACGAGATTACGTGATGGAAGGCTCCTATGGCATGCGAATTCTGCGTTTCACAAGGACAGGAAGGAAATGATTGTCGCTGGTTTCGACGCAACAGGGTGAATCGCGAACCGGCGAGCCTGACGTTGAATGCACTTCACACCCATTTGCTCTAGCGTGGAGCCTGACTGCTCGGCTATGGTTAGTATGCGTTTGAAGAGTACGACGATCATTGAGCCGGGCCGCGAGCAGAAGTGAGGCTTTCGTGCTGGCGCTCGCAAGCATCTGCAGTGTGATTTCATTCCGATACACGAGAATTTTCCGAAGGCTTCGGCTCGAAGATCAGCGCGACATGAAGCCTCTTCCGGTGAAGTCGGGCGCGCTGGGAAGGAACAAGCAATGGACGTAGTTTGGTCGCAAGGCTACTACATCTGGGGCCAAAACCTCTGGATTTCCGCGGTCATTGCCGCTTTGCCTACGGCCGTGTTGCTTTTTCTTCTTGGGGTCAAGCGAAAACCCGCGTGGGTTGCCGGGCTGTGGGGCCTCGGCACTACGCTGGTTGTCGCCCTGCTCGGATATCACATGCCGGTATCTCTTACGTTCAGTTCTGCAGCGTACGGAGCTGCGTTTGGTCTGTTTCCCATCTCCTGGATCGTGTTCTGGGCGATTGTGCTTTACAACGTGACAGTCGCGACCGGGAAGTTCTCCATCGTGAAAGATTCCATTGGATCGCTTACCCCCGATTTGCGAATTCAAGCGATCATCATCGCCTTTGGTTTCGGTGCGTTTATCGAGGGCGCAGCGGGATTTGGTACGCCCGTTGCCGTGGCCGGGGCCATGATGGTGGGGCTGGGATTTTCACCGTATTACGCCGCCGCGCTGTGTTTGTTGGCGAACACGGCGCCTGTCGCCTTTGGAGCGATCGGCGTTCCCATCATTACGTTGGCAGGCGTTACCGGGCTTCCGGTCGACAAGTTGAGCGGGGCAGTAGGAACCCTGTGCTCACCGATCGCGCTCATCCTGCCCGCATACATGATCGTCACCATGGGAGGCTTGACCTCGGCCCTCGAGGTTTGGCCCGCCCTCTTGGTAGCGGGACTGACCTTCGGAGGAGTTGAGTATCTTGTTTCCAATTTCGTCAACGTTCAGCTCACCGTCATCCTCAGCTCAATAACCGCAATGGCAGCCCTGGTCGCTCTCTTGCGGTTCTGGCAACCTCGACCTCATACCGTGAGAAAACGGAAGGAGATAAGCGGCGACAAAGAATTGGGTCCCTTTGAGAAGGCACCGGGAGCTTCCGCACTGACGTCCGCTGCACCCGCGCATACTGCCGGGCAGATCATTACTGGATGGATGCCATATATTTTTCTAGTTGTCTTCGTCCTTCTCTGGGGATTCAAGCCGCTCCAATCGTTTCTGAACATCGCGACCTTCAAGTTCGCATGGCCGGTGCTTCATAACCTCATTCTTCGCGTGCCGCCGGTGATGACAAAAGCGTCTCCGTACCCGGCGATGTTCAATCTGAACCTCATCTCCGCTGGCGGCACTTCGTGCATGTTCGCCAGCATCCTCTCGGCTATTTTCTTGCGAATGTCGCCTGGGGACTTTTTAGAAACTATCGTCAAATCGGTGCGCCAATTGACCTTTCCCGTACTTACGATTGCAGCGGTCCTTTCCATGGCGTTTGTCATGAATTACTCCGGCGCAACCGGGACTCTCGGCCTGGCTTTTTCGGCAACAGGCGCGGCTTTCCCATTCTTCAGCCCATTTCTGGGTTGGCTCGGGGTTTTCCTCACAGGGTCAGACACCTCCTCGAATGCTCTCTTCGGAAGTCTTCAAGTGGTTACGGCAACCAAGCTTGGTTTCAGCCACATCTTGATCGCCGCCGCCAACTCATCGGGCGGCGTGATGGGCAAGATGATCAGCCTTCAGTCCATAGCGGTCGCAGCGGCTGCTACGGGAATCACGGCACGGCAGCAATCCCAATTACTCCGATTCACGCTGAAACACAGCATCACACTCACCGTGTTGGTTGGGCTGGAAGTGCTGGCGCTCGCCTACTGGATTCGGTTGATCTAGATGTGGAGGTCAACCTTTAATTCTCGAATCGGCCGATCCGTCTGAATCGGAATAACCTGTTGAGCCTCCATATCTGATACTGGAGGGAAACGCCGGAAGAGTGATACATAGAAATAGAGACGAAATGCTATGCCGTGGCGGTGATTCCCGGCGATGGGATCGGTAAAGAAGTGGTGCCGGAGGGTCTGCGGGTGCTGGAAGCCGTAGGCGCCAAATTCGGAATTGGATATCTGCGCGGCGGAGATATTCCCAATCCTCGGGACTCCTAAATGACAGCGCCAAACACCGCCCGGGCACTGGTTTTGTGATTGTGACAATCTCGCGATATCTGCCGTTTTCTATCCAGATCCCATAAGTTTTGCTCAATTTGAGCCGGTCTCGGGATCCTTTGGGCTCGTTCCTCAGAATGTCTTACCCTATGTTCAAAATTTCGAATTGTCTGTGCAACGCGCTCTCGGAACAGCGACTGTCTTGAGTGTCAGTTAGGTGGGAACAACCGGTCGTCATCTTATGACGCTCATTGAATGCAATCCAGGCAATCAACCGCAAACCGCAGAGAAGAACAATGAAAGAAACCGGACCAGGAGCCGTTACCTCGGAGAAATTGATCTCGACCGGGGGCGATTTGGTGCTCCAAACAATTCTCTCAATGGAGCTGAGTCTGCAGTTTCTCGGCCCTTTGCAGGGATTTGAAATTGAAAAAGCGTCAGAATCAGGGAGAGAGAGACTGTCTGGCGGTGGACGGAGTCTTCTGCGAACCCTTCTCCGGGTCGAATTCCCTGCTAACAGGGAAAATTACAGGGAAATTTGCGAATTTGGCCCACATTTCTGGCAGCAAGACTGCTCTATTGTCCTGAATTTGGGCGAGTTATGAACCCCGAACAGGCCTTGAAAGTTACCACAGAACAGGGAATTATCATCTAGGCAACAGGGAAAGCCATTTCCCTGTTACTGCATAAATCATCTCGAAACTTCGGTACGCGGGCCTCTGGTTTAGCGAGGCATCCGAACTTGTGGGATCTGGAACGCTGGTTCCCCTGGCATCAGTGTGTCTCTTGGCCACTGGCCCAAATCTTGCCGGGCAGTCCAGTGAAGAGAAGTCACGCCGTCAATTTCAGCGCCCGCATGCGTCTCACGCGCGATGCCAGTTACGCCACCTCGGACTTTAATCGCAACTAATTTATCCTTCCTTAACGACATACTCAGCAAAGACTTCGTCAGAGTACAACGTTACTGCCGGCAGCACCTGCTCAAAAGTTGACTTGTACGATGCCGGGCTTTTCTTCGAGGACGACGCCAAATCGCGGTCGCAGGACCGAAGGTATGGAGTGCACCTCATGCGCGGAGTCATCTACTGCGTTGGTGGTGGAATGCCTGCACTTCCATAACTAGGTTGCATCAAACTTCTCCTCTTTCAGGATGCGCTGATAG
>JAZKAG010000052.1:0-11532 GCA_040389265.1 Acidobacteriota bacterium | reverse complement strand
GGCGCAAGGAATTTTTTCTGGCGACGAAAGTTGAGCCTCGCGATGGCGACGCGGCGATGCGTATTCTGGACGGCACCCTGAAACGACTCCAGACCGACCAGGTGGACTTGATTCATGTGCATGGCCTGCAAGGCGAAGACGACCTGGCAAAGGTGGAAGCCAAAAATGGCGTCATGAACGTGCTGTACAAGTTGCGCGAGCAGAAGGTCACGCGTTTCATCGGAATCACCAGCCACTACAACCCAGCGGTGCTGAAAACGGCGATCGAGCACAACGATATTGATTGCGTGCAGATGGCGTTGAATGCTGGACTGCAGGGCATGCCATTGGGCCCGCATGATGGCCTCAACAAGTCGAAGGCAATGAGTTTTCAGGATGTCGCGTTGCCGGCAGCGCGTAAAAAGAATCTTGGAATTCTGGCGATGAAGGTAATGGGGCAGGAAGGTCTTCTGGGTCCCGGCCCGGATAAGAGCGACGCAGGCCATTTGCTGCGCTATACCCTGAGCTTGCCGGTCGACGCGGCTGTGGTGGGGATGCCGACGCTGCAAATGCTGCACCAGAATGTCGCGTGGGGAAAAAGCTTTACTCCCATGTCGAAATCGCAAATCGAGGAGTTTTCGAACCGCATCTCCGCCGGAAACAAGCTGGCGCTGGACCTGAAGTTCAGCAACCACAAAGACGCCTAGACGCGCCGCCGTTCCGGCCAGGGACGCTCAGCTAATTCAAAAATTCGGCGATGTCGGAGACGACGCGCTGTTGCTCTTCGTCGGTTAATTCAGGAAACATGGGCAAGGCCAGCACTTCTTTGGCAGCGCGCTCGCTCTCTGGAAATGCGCCTTCCGCATATCCCAGGCTGGCAAACGGCTTTTGAAGGTGCAGCGGGACAGGATAATACACTTCCGATCCAATTCCGCGATCGGCAAGGAATGCACGCAACTCATCCCGACGTAGAGTGCGAATCACGTATTGATGGAAGACGTGGGTGCCGCGGGGATCGACGTAGGGCAAGACAACCCCGCGTTCAGGATAGGGACCAGCCTCAACCAAACCGATTTGCGTAAACAGATTTTCGTAGGTTTTGGCCCGCTCCCGTCGGGCCTCATTCCAGCCCTCAACGTAGCGGAGTTTCACCAGCAGCACGGCGGCCTGGATGGTATCCAGTCGACTGTTCCAGCCGATTTCTTCATGAAAATATCGTTCGCGCATGCCATGGACACGCAGGATTTGAGCGCGGTCGGCAAAGCGGCCGTTTCCGGTGGTCAGCAGCCCCGCATCCCCGTAGGCGCTCAAGTTCTTCGTTGGATAGAAGCTGAAGGCCGCCAGGTCCCCCAGGCTGCCGGCCGGTCGTCCGTTCCATTTCGCCCCGAACGCCTGCGCCGCGTCTTCAATCAGGAGAAGGCCGCACTCCCGCTGCAACTGCGCCAATCGATCCCAATCCGCGCATTGTCCGTAAAGGTGGACAGGGAGGACGGCGCGCACTCGGGTTTCTTTCGGCTGAAATTTGATTGCTGCAGTAGCCTTTTCTGCGTCGAGGTTATAGGTTTTGGGGTCAATGTCAGCCAGCACCGGGCGTGCTCCTACTCGCAGAATGGAACTTACGGTGGAGAAGAACGTAAAGGGGCTGGTTACGACAGCATCCCCAGAACCGATCTCGGCCGCGGCCAAGGCGAGCCATAATGCATCTGTTCCCGAGGCGCATCCGACACCGTGCGCTGCATCACAAAACTCGGCGGCTGTAGCTTCAAATTGCTGCACGGGACGGCCCAATATAAAGTGCTGGCTGTCACAAACGGCTTCGACGGCAGCCAGAATCTCCTGACGAATCTGCTGATATTGCCGGGAAAAGTCCAGCATCGGCACCTTGCGGGCGGCGGGTCGAACGGGTATCGGGCTGGAGGGCACATTTCATGCTAGCACCGGCCCTTAGCGTCATAAGCAAACAATCGCGGCTCGTAATCGCGGTTTCAGAGAAGCGGGACTGGAAGGCGGGAACAGGCCAAATTACAGTCGAATGAAAAGCGCACAGAACGAGTCAGTGCGTGAAACGCCAATCCACTCTTCTGCATCCAAACTTCAAGCCATATTTTGTGCGGTATTCGATTGTCTTCTGGCGATATTGCTCAAATTCATAGACAATACTGGCACGGTGCAGTTGCGCCCGCCATTGGGCAGGATGAACCGGTATGGCTGTAGAACTTCCAGATGGGTGTCTGTCCGCCCACTTTGAGCAACGTGCTTTGAACCACTCGTGGTAACGCAAGGAGATGACAAATGGAAAGCAAGACAGCACAAAATATTCAGGACACTTTTTTGAATACCGTGCGGAAAGATAAATCGCAGATCACCGTGTATCTGGTGAGCGGTGTCAAATTGACGGGACGTATTCGATCCTTCGATAAATATTCCGTTCTGCTGGAAAACAATAATCAGGAACAGCTCATCTTCAAGCACGCTATTTCCACTGTGGTCAGCGGCAAGCCAGTTCTGATGGCCGAACATCGGCACGGACCTCTGGGTACGCAGACAACTGGCACGGGCAGCTCTGCCGCGGTTGGAGCAGGCCACGGTCCTGCTTCGGCCGGTTCGGGAGTGGCCAGCGCCCCGGTGCTGACGCCGTCGAGTTTTACCGCCTCTTGACGGCATTCACCTCCTCGCGGGTTGGCACGCCCGCGCCCGGTGGTGGCAAAACGTTTGAATGATCGAACAGTTTGATTCGCAGCGAGGTAAAGACACGCTACCGGGACAAGACCGGGGGGAGCGGACTCTCATTGTCGTCTGCGAGTTTACCGGCAAGAAATATCGCCAGCGACTGACTCTCTCCGCCTTGCAGGCGAAGGGCGCTGTGCGTGCCATCCGGGAGCAGGGGGATCAGGAAATCCTGGATACCCCGGCTGACGGTCAGTACGAGCGCTTGCCTGCACACCCTGGGAAAGATACCCAGGACGGGCGTATTTCCCAGCTTTCCGACGAAGCCGCAGAGTGTCGTGAGTTGGCTATCAGCGCCGGGGCAAACGTACTGGATGTCATTCTCCAGCGGCGCGATCATCCCGATCCGGCAACGCTTGTGGGCAAGGGCAAATTAGAGGAAATCAGCGCGCAGGCCAAAGCAAGCCGCGCTGACCTGATCGTTTTCGAGCAAAACCTTTCCCCCTCTCAACTACGCGAACTGGAGCATGCGCTTCCGTGTCGCGTGATCGATCGCACTCAGTTGATTCTGGATATTTTTGCGTCTCATGCTCGCACCCGGGAAGGGCAGCTGCAGGTCGAACTGGCGCAGCTGGAATATATGCTGCCTCGACTCGCCGGACGAGGTCGGTCAATGTCGCAGCTCGGTGGCGGCATCGGAACACGCGGGCCAGGTGAAACTCAGATTGAAACCGACCGGCGAAAAATAGGCCGCAAGATTCAAGTGATCCGCAATCGCCTGGAAGCGGTTCGGGATATTCGACGGCAGCAGCGGCAGCGGAGGACTTCCGTTCCTGTACCGACGGTTGCACTGGTCGGGTATACCAATGCCGGAAAGAGCACCCTGTTCAATGCGCTGACACAGGGTACTCAGACGGAATCCTCTCGCTTGTTTGCGACACTCGACCCCAAGCTGCATTTAGTGACGCTGCCATCGCGGCGTCGAGTTCTGCTGTCGGATACGGTGGGTTTTATTCGCGCCCTTCCGCCGACCCTCGTAAACGCCTTTCGCGCCACACTGGAAGAAGTGCAGATGGCTGAGGTTTTGATTCACGTAATGGATGCGTCCAGTCCGTCGGTGGATACGCATCGCCAGGAAGTAGAAAAAATCCTGCGCGATCTGGAAGTAGACAAGAAGCCTCGAATTGAAGTCATGAACAAAATCGATTTGCTGCCCGAAGGTGGGGCAGCGAACAGCCATGGGGCGCTTGCGGTTTCCGCGCAGGCCAAGATCGGGTTGAAAGCAATACTCGCCGCCCTGGATAAGGCGCTGGAATCGGATCCGCTGGAAGATCGAGAGATGGTGGTCGCACAGAGTGAAGGCGGTGTACTGGCTGCGCTGGACGCCGGCGCCATCATTCTGGATCGGACATTTGAGGGGGAGCAGACGCACTTGCGGGTGCGTGGCCCAGCTTCGCTTCTAGGAAAATACCGACAATATTGGCAAGGTTGATGGGCGTGCGAGTTACTTAAGTCTTTGCGGGGATAGGAAGGAGATGAGCAGACCGAGCGCCCGAATGTTGGGCTACTATTCTGGGCACTCGGCTTGCCGGACCTAGGACTAGGTCCAAGGCTGTTACAAACAGTGTAGGCCTCCCAGGAACGAAGTCAACAGCCGGTTGACGCAAATTCAAAATTCTTTCCAAATTTCTTCCTATTGAAACCTTAGGATGCCCTGTTTCTATGCCGAAACGCCCATGACCCGTGCGTTTCAGCGCAAACACAAACTGCCGCCCAGGCGGGAACATCTTTGGGTTGATGGGAATCAAATTCCGTCGAAACCATTCTCGTGAAAGAATGAATCCAGGATGTGAAACGAGACAGAAATTTCCTCCGCGTCGGTTTGACACCCCGGCGAACCCTTTGTTACAACTGAATGTTCCATCAACGACAACCAACAATAATTTCCATGAGATTGCCGCGTCGTTCCACTGCTGGCGAATCTGAAACCACGTTGCACAATGAGTGACCTGTTACAACAGCTTGGTGGACTTGTGCTCGGCTCCGTGCCGACCATGTTGCTGTTTTTGGTGACCCTGGCAGCGTATCGGGTTCTGGTCCACACCCCTTTGACGAAAGTTCTGCACGAACGTTACTCCAGGACACAAGGGGCCATTGAAAATGCGGCTGCCGCCGTCGCCGCTGCCGAACTGAAGACAACCGAATATGAAGAGCGGCTAAGGGCTGCTCGGGCGGAGATCCTGCGAGACCTGCACGAACATCTGGAGAAGGTTCGTATGGAATCAGAGATTGCCCTTGCCCAGGCGCGGGCCGATGCGCAAGAGAAGACCGTTGCCGCCATGGCTTCCATTGAAGACAGCATGCAGGTGGCGCGAATGGAATTGGATGGGCTGGTGGGCAAACTGTCCGCAGAGATTCTGAAGCGTATCGTGCCGGCGGCAGCCGCCACTTCGCAGGAGCAAGCTGGATGATTTTCCCCGCCGTGGCGCTGCGTTCCCAAGCTCGAAAATATCTCAAACTCCCAAAATTGTTGGGAGCGGTGTGCGCATTGTCGCTACTGTTCTTCGCTGTGCCGCCTGGTCACGCGGTGCAGGCCACCCCAGCCGAGCAAGCCGCCCAGGCGGCTCCGGCGGCACAAGGTAATCCTCCGTCGCAAAGCCAGATGACGGCCGCCCAAAACCAAAGCCGCGCAGCACGCCGGAAACAAATTGAACAGAAAAAAATCGACAATCCTGAGCCAGAGGACGAAGTAAATATCTACCGGCATTCGGCCACCGTGCAAAAGTTTGCGAACCTGTTCGGCATGTCGGTTGAGGTGATGTCCCGTTGGCTGGAGGCGCTGAATTTTCTGGTTGTCGTGGCGTTTATCGTTTGGTTTTTGGCGCGAATCATGCCAAAGACTTTGCGGGCGCGTTCAGAGCGGATTCAACGCGAACTACAGCAGGCGCGCACAGTGACCGAGGACGCCAATCGGCGCCTGGCCAGCGTAGAAGAACGGCTGGCACGATTGGACACCGAAATTAGCGGCATCAAGTCGCAGGCACAGCAGGACGCCGTGGAAAAAGAAAAGCAAATGCGAGCTGCGCTGGAGCAGGAGAAGCAGTCGATTCTGGATTCCGCCACCATGGAAATTGCGGCGGCGGGCAACAAGGCGCAGAGCCAATTGAAGCGCATGACCGCAGAGTTGGCGATCGAACGCGCGAAACACAGGATTGCCGTATCGGCCGAAGCCGACCGTTCCCTGGTGGAATCCTTTCTGGTCGACCTGGATAAAGAACGTCGCAGCAGCGGGGTGAATTGATGGACGCCTTTGCCCTGCAATATGCACACGCCCTGGCCGATGTGGTGATGGCCGACAAGCTGGACACGAAGGAGATTGATCGCCAGCTGCAAGACTTTCAGTCGACCTGGACCGACAGCCGCCAACTGCGAGAGGTATTTCAAAATCCGTCCATCCAACTTGAAACCAAGTTGAAAGTTCTGGATGCCATGGTGCCACGGATTGGCATGCTGAAGCAGGTCCGCAATTTTGTGGCATTGCTGTTGCAGAATGATCGCATTCACGCTGTCGAAACCATCACCTCGGATTACCGAAATGAGATCAATCGGCGGCTGCATATCAGCGAAGCGGAGATCACCAGCGTTCGCGAATTGAATCCTGAAGAAAAATCAAAGATTGAAGCCAAAGCAGCGGCTCTGGCCGGGCTCGAGATACGCCCCACCTATAAGCAGGATGCATCGCTGCTGGGAGGCGTGGTCTTGCGCATCGGCGACACCGTGTACGATGGCTCGGTTCGCGGCAGGCTCGAAGAGCTGCGCGAAAAGATGATCGCAGATTAACCAACCCAATCTCTAGAACTCGAACTGGAAGCAGAATGGCGCAGATCAAAGCAGACGAAATTTCGCAATTACTTCGGGAGCAGATTGACAACTTCGAGTCGCGAGTTCGCGTCGACGAAGTGGGAACGATCATTTCCCTGGGCGATGGAATTGCCCGCATCCACGGCCTGGATAAGGTGATGGCCGGCGAGATGCTCGAGTTTCCTCATGGCGTCGGCGGACTGGCGATGAACCTGGACGAAGACCAGGTGGGCGCCGTGTTAATGGGCGACTACACCGAGATCAGCGAGGGCAATCAGGTCAAGCGCACCGGCAAGATCATGAGCGTGCCGGTTGGCGATGCGATGATTGGCCGCGTAGTGAATGCGCTGGGTCAGCCGATCGACGATAAGGGCCCCATTGCGACCGACCAGTCTCTGCCGGTGGAGCGACTGGCTCCAGGCGTGATCGACCGTCAGCCGGTGCGCGAGCCCATGTTGACCGGTATCAAGGCGATTGACGCCATGATTCCGATTGGCCGCGGACAGCGTGAGTTGATCATTGGCGATCGCCAGACCGGAAAGACGGCGGTGGTACTCGACACCATCATCAATAACGCAAAAAATAACTTGATCTGCGTGTATTGCGCGATCGGACAAAAGCGCTCTTCAGTAGCGCAGGTGGTGCAGACGCTTACCGATCATGGCGCCATGGGCTACACCATCGTCGTGGTTGCATCGGCCTCTGAGCCCGCGCCAATGCAATATCTGGCACCGTATGCAGCGACGGCCATTGGAGAATTCTTCCGTGACTCTGGCCGCCACGCCCTAGTGATCTACGACGATCTGTCCAAGCACGCCGTCTCCTATCGCGAAATTTCGCTGCTCCTCCGTCGTCCACCGGGGCGCGAAGCGTATCCCGGCGATGTGTTCTATCTTCACTCCCGACTGCTGGAGCGTTCGTCCAAGCTGAGCGATCGCCTGGGGGGTGGTTCACTCACTGCGCTCCCGATTATTGAAACCCAGGCGGGCGACGTTTCCGCATACATTCCGACCAACGTGATTTCAATTACGGACGGTCAAATCTTTTTGGAAACGGATTTGTTCAACTCTGGAATTCGTCCAGCTGTCAACGTGGGCCTGTCAGTCAGTCGCGTCGGGTTCTCAGCCGCCGCGAAAGCCACCAAGCAGGTGGGTGCAACGCTGAAGCTGGATCTGGCGCAGTATCGCGAATTGGCTGCGTTTGCCCAGTTCGGCAGCGATCTGGACAAGGCGACCTTGAGCCAGTTGAATCGCGGCCAGCGGCTCACCGAATTGTTGAAGCAGCCGCAATTCCAGCCATTGACGATGGAAAAGCAGGTTGCCATTCTTTTCGCTGGAACGAATGGTTTCCTCGATGACGTCAGGGTGGAATATGTCGGCGCTTTCGAAAGCGGATTCTATCCTTACATGGACGCGGTGCAGTCGGCGGTTTTGAAAGATATCGCCACAAAGAAGGCACTCGACGATGACTTGAAGAAGCGCCTGGGAACAGCGATCAAGGAGTATAAGCAGAATTTCTTCGCGGAAACCCCAGAAGCGAATGTCGATGCCAAGAAAGCAGCGCTGGCGGAGAGCAGTGCCAACAAGCAAGCTGAAAAAGCAACTGCCGACGTGGCGGCAGGGAAGCAAGCGTAATCGATGGCAAACGTTCTTGATCTTCGACGTCGCATCCGCAGCGTAAAAAACACGCGACAGATCACCAAGGCAATGAAGATGGTGGCTGCGGCTAAGCTGCGTCGTTCGCAGGAGCGGGCATTTGCAGCCCGTCCCTACGCGCGCATGATTGCCAGCGTGCTGGCGTCGCTGGTCCGTCGCGTGGACATCTACGATCCTGAAACTGGGGACGCGAAGCACTCGCTGCTGGTGGCGCGTGAAGAAAAGCGTATCACCGTGGTGGTAGTCACCGGCGACAAGGGATTTGCCGGCGCCTTCAATGCGAATGTGCTGAAGGCTTCCCATAAGTTCATCGACGAACATAAAGAACTCGATATCGATCTCGAGATTGTCGGCCGCAAGGGGATTGGTGTATTGCGGCGCAGCTATGGGTTGGCTTCCATTGCTGAAGGTGAGCAGACTCCTCAGAGCCGTAAGGCGCGCTCTCGCAGAGCGCGTGTGGAGATCGTCGGCGAGCACGGCGGGTTGCTGGATAAGCTGAGTTTTGAGAAGGCTGCGGAGTTGTCGCGCTTGCTGGTCGATCGCTATGCATCGGAAGAGACCGACGCCGTCTACCTGGTGTTCAACGAATTTCAATCGGTGATTTCGCAGCGGATTGTGGTGGAGCGCATTTTGCCGATCCTGGAAGTTGGCAAGCCCGACATTGCGGGTGCCACCGAATTGGAAAAAGAACAAATCGAAGAGATTGCTAGAGCAGCGCAAAGTGCCGGCGTCAGCATCAAGGCGGAAGACACCCGACAAGCCGACGAAGAGGCCGCAAAATTTGGCACCGCCGAAGTGGACTACATTTACGAGCAGTCGCCGAGTGAGTTGTTGGGAGCGTTGCTGCCTCGCTATGTTGCGACGCAGTTGTATCACGCCATGCTGGAATCTGTCGCCGCGGAACACGCAGCCCGCATGACTGCAATGGACGCGGCAACAAACAATGCTTCCGACATGATTGATGCTTACACGCTGACAATGAACCGGTTGCGTCAGGCTGCCATCACCAAGGAAATCATCGAAATCGTGAGCGGTGCGGCAGCGATTTAAGCAAGGTTGAGGTTGAACGAATTTCTAAGTAGTTGCGAAGGATTTGGATAACGAATCATGGCAGACAATATTGGACACATTATTAAAGTTGCGGGACCTGCGGTGGACGTGCAGTTTAACGAAGCGGCCATGCCGCCGATTTATCAGGCGCTGCGGGTGACCAGCGAAGGTTTCGATATTCCCACGCCGCTTGATGTGATTGTCGAGGTGCAACAGCACCTGGGTGAAGGCCGGGTCCGTTGTATCGCCATGGAAGCGACCGAAGGCATGGTCCGCGGTATGAAGGCACTCGATCTTGGCGGCCCGATCACCGTCCCCGTGGGTCGCGCAACGCTGGGTCGCGTGTTGAATGTGATCGGACAGCCTGTGGATGAGCTAGGTCCAGTGAATGCGACAGAGCGCCGGCCCATTCACCGTTCTGCCCCGGCGTTCGATGAACAATCGACGCGCGAAGAAATGTTTGAGACCGGCATCAAGGTCATCGATCTGATTCAGCCATTTTTGAAGGGTGGCAAGACTGGGTTGTTCGGCGGCGCCGGAGTCGGCAAGACGGTTGTCATTCAGGAATTAATCAACAACGTGGCTTCCGAGCACGGCGGTTTTTCCGTCTTTGGCGGAGTCGGTGAGCGAACCCGTGAAGGCAACGATTTGTGGCTGGAATTTCAAGAGTCGGGCGTTATCGATCTGAAGCAGCGCGACAAATCCAAAGCCGCCTTAATCTACGGACAGATGACCGAGCCGCCTGGAGCGCGTCTGCGTGTGGCGTTGACTGCATTGACTGTCGCCGAATATTTCCGTGATGAAGAAGGTGCGGACACGCTGCTGTTCATCGACAATATTTTCCGGTTTACCCAGGCCGGCTCTGAGGTTTCAACGCTGCTAGGACGTATGCCGTCTGCCGTGGGATATCAGCCGAACCTGGCCACCGAAATGGGCGAGTTGCAGGAGCGCATCACATCGACCAAGAACGGCTCCATCACCTCTGTGCAAGCCGTCTACGTGCCGGCCGACGATTTGACGGATCCTGCTCCGGCAACGACATTTGCCCACTTGGACGCCACCACCGTGTTGTCGCGTCCTCTATCGGAACTTGGAATCTATCCTGCGGTCGACCCTCTGGCTTCGACATCGCGCATTCTGACGCCGCGCATTGTCGGGCAGGAACATTACGACGTAGCTCAAGGCGTAAAGCGAATTTTGCAGCGCTATAAAGATCTGCAGGACATTATCGCGATTTTGGGCATCGACGAATTGTCAGAAGAAGACAAGCTGACCGTGATGCGCGCCCGCAAGGTGCAGAAGTTTCTGTCCCAGCCCTTCCATGTGGCCGAGCAGTTCACCGGTCTACAAGGCCGTTACGTGAAGGTGGCAGATACGGTGCGCAGCTTCAAGGAAGTCATCGAGGGAAAACATGATGACGTGCCTGAGCAAGCCTTCTACATGAAGGGCGATATTGACGAAGTTCTGGAAGCTGCCGGAAAGATGCAGCACGCGTAAAGGCGTTCGAAATCGATGGCTGACAATAACTCACTTCGCGTCCGGCTGGTCACGCCGGAAAAAATCTTCATCGACGGAACCGCGGATTCCGTGTCGCTGCCTTCCATCTCCGGTTATCTGGAGGTGTTATATGCGCACGCGCCGCTGTTGGCCGAACTGGGCCCTGGTGAAGTGACCATGCATGGCGGTGACGTGGGCGACCAGCGTCTGTTTGTCGCCGAGGGGTTCGTTGAAGTGCTGCCCGATCGAGTGACCATCCTTGCAGAAGGAGCTATACCGCCGAGCGAGATCAATGTTGTTGAGGCGCGGCAGGAACTTGAACACGGGCAGAAGATGTGGAACGAAGCAGGAGATGAAGCGCGACGCTATGACGAAGCCAATCGTGTCATTCGCGAAGCAGAAGAGCGCATCGCATCCGCCGAGCGCGCTGGCAGGTCGACCTAATTCTTCTGCAGTCTCCAGCTTTATGACGGTTCGGGTCGGTGATCCGTCGTGGACGCGCCCACTTTTCCATTCGTCAATCCTAGGCTGCGGCTGGTTCAGAAACCCAGCTATGGAATCGGATCGGGCGTGATGTCCAGGGCGCCTGTCAGGCTGGCCAGCTTATCCACATGGTGTCGATGGCACCAATCGTGCAACCCGGTGGCAATGCGCTCGACGGCGCGCGGATCGGCATAGCTGGCAGTTCCTACCTGGACCGCCGTCGCACCTGCCAACAAAAATTCAATGACGTCTTCGGACGTTGAAATGCCACCCATTCCCAGCACAGGGATCGGGACCGCATGAGACGCATGGTGCACCATGCGCAGCGCCAGCGGCTTGA
>JAZKAG010000051.1:8110-13256 GCA_040389265.1 Acidobacteriota bacterium | reverse complement strand
ATTGCAGGCGGCCCTTTCAAAGCTTCGGAGCTGCAAAATTTCGCCGCCGTCGAGCCTTGTTAACTTGCGGGAAATTGCCGGCGGATTTCCTTTAATTCCAGTTGCACCTGCTCCAGCCGGCTCACAATCTCTCGATAATTTTCTTCCGCTTCGCTCGGCGTGCGGCCTTCAACATAGAACGAGCCATTCGGTCCCAGCACGCATTTTTTGACGGACTTGAACCCACGAAAGCCCTGGCGATGAATCACCGAAAGCAATTCCTGCTCCGTCAGCAGTTCGTGGCGCAGCGCGTCTCGATCGACGACACCGTTCACCACCAGGAGTCGGTCAGTGCCTTCCACGAGGCGATCTACCCTGGGGTTGCTGTAGAGAAATCGGACCACCAGCCAGTTGATGGTGAGCAGCGACAGCGCTCCCAGGATGCCGCCCGTCACCGAATTATCGTTTCCGATCAAGGCATTCTGCACCACATTCGACAGTGAAAGTAATACGATCAGGTCGAACGGATTCAGCTGTGCCAGTTCCCTCTTGCCGAAGATGCGAAGCAGAAAGATCAGGAAAAAATAGATAAGAATCGGCCGAAGAATCTTTTCAATCAGCGGGATCTGCATATGAAACATGCTTGGGACCACGGCGGGGTTTCCTTTCGCGAGTGAAGTTCTCCTCTTTCATACACGTTCAGGCGTAGAACCGAAAGCAGGTTCGCAGTGCGGCCCTTTCCTCCTCCTAGCCGATTTTTCGCTATTTTTTGCTCGGATTCTGGCATAATCGAATTGCTCTGGTGTCTCTGCCACTCTGGCGGACGACGGTTGCCCGTCGCTTCCGCGGGAGTGTCTAAGCGCCCCCAATGAAAGTAGTGCAACGCGTCTTTTCGCCAACCAGGAACCGCCGACTGAATGAGCTGGTCGGTTTGCTGTTGCTGGCCTGCGCCCTTCTCTTGCTTCTCGCTCTGGTTTCCTATACCCCCCTCGATCCCTCACTTGACACTGCCGGCGGTTATTTATCAGGCCGACCTGCGCATAACTGGGCAGGTTTGCTGGGCGCTGGACTCAGCGATTTGCTGCTGCAGGCGGAGGGATTGTCAGCCTTTCTGGCGCCCCTGCTGGTCGGCGGTCTGGGATGGATCTGGCTGCGTTCCCGCCCGGTTGGATCGCCTATTTCCAAGCTGATTGGCGGTATTTTATGCCTGATTTTTGTACCCACCCTACTGGGCCTGCTTCCCGGACATATGCACTGGCTCCGCGCCATCCCGATTGAAGGCATCACCGGCGGCGCCATTGCGGAACTGCTGACCCATTACCTGAATTATCCCGGGGCCTGCGTCTTGTCACTGGCGCTGGTCGCCGCTGCGCTCTATATGACCACCACTTTCAGCGTCGCCAGCCTGCGCAACTGGCTGACTGTACGGTTTGCCTTTCTGGCCGCATGGCGCGATCGCTGGAGTAATTGGCGCACACGACGAGCCGAACGCAAGGCTGCGCGCATCGCCGCCAAAACCCTGGCGAGGGAACAGGCTGCCCTTGCCAACCATCCGGAAGACGACCCACGGATGTTTGAGGACACCCGCAAGGATGTCGTTCCAACCCGGGTGCGCAAGCGGCCCGATTTCTGGGAGGAACCGGTCCCCGCGCCTCCGCCGCAACAACTTGGCCACGCAATTTCATCGCAGGCCGATGTCGATGATGACGATTTCGCGCCAGCCGACGAGCGTCGCGGTAGCTCCCGCGCCGTTTCCTCCGCCTCCAAAACGGCCAAGTCTGAGGAAATCGAGTTCGCACGCCCCATCGCTTCGCTGCAATCGTTGCAGCCCGGAGCCGCGCCCGTGGAAGCTTCGACCGCGCTGCATGTGCAGATTGGAACCCGGGCCGACGCGGCGTCCAAGTCCGTCACAGTGACCGCCAAGTCCATTGAAGGCTATCGCCTGCCACCCAGTACGCTCTTGCACCGCAGCGAGGAAAAGCAGGTGGTTCGCGAGGATGCGCTGCTGGAAGAGGCCCGCGTCCTGGTGGAAAAATATGCCGAGTTCGATGTTCATGGCCAGGTAGTACAAATCAACCCCGGCCCGGTCGTCACAACCTTCGAGTTTCGCCCCGATGCCGGCGTGAAATATAGCCGAGTCGTAGGTCTGCAGGACGATCTATGCCTGGCCATGCGCGCGGAAAGCATCCTGATTGAGCGCATGCCCGGAAAGAGCACTGTGGGCCTGCAAGTCCCCAATGTCGAGCGCGAAACCATCTGGCTGCGCGACATGATTGAGGCCGACAGCTTCACCCATAGCAAATCGCGCCTGACGCTGACCATGGGTAAGGACATCAATGGCCGTATCATCCACGCCGACCTGACCACCATGCCTCACGTGTTGATCGCCGGCTCGACCGGCAGCGGCAAATCCGTAGCCATCAACGCGATGATCATGTCGGTCCTGTTCAAGGCGACGCCGGAGCAGGTGCGCCTGATCCTGGTCGACCCCAAGCGCGTGGAACTCGGCATGTATGAAGGTATTCCCCACCTGTTCACGCCCATCATTACGGAGCCGAAACTTGCCGCCAATGCCCTGCGGAACGCGGTTCGTGAAATGGAACGGCGGCTGAAATTGCTGGCCTCCCGCAGCGTCCGCAACCTGGAGCAATATAACAAGCTGTTCGAGACCACTCCCAGCCTGTTTGAAGCGGATAATCCGGACGAAAAACCGCTGCCGATCATCGTCATCATCATCGATGAGCTGGCCGACCTGATGATGCTCGACCGGGCCAACGTGGAAGAATCCATTACCCGCCTGGCGCAGATGGCACGCGCTGTCGGCATTCACCTGGTGCTGGCCACGCAACGGCCTTCGGTCGATGTCATCACCGGGCTGATCAAGGCAAACGTGCCTACGCGCATGTCTTTCCGCCTGGCCACCAAAGTGGACTCTCGCACGATTCTCGATTCCAACGGTGCCGAGTCTTTACTTGGCCGCGGCGACATGCTTTTCCTGGCGCCCGGTACGTCGCGTCTGCAACGTATTCACGCCCCATTCGTGACGGAAAAAGAGATCAGCGCCGTCGTAGACTTTTGGAAGTCACAGGGCACCGCCGAGTACGTTGAAGGATTTTTGGAAGCGCCGCATGATGATAAAGGGCGCGAAGCCTCCGACGGCACAGGCGATCAGGAAGCCAATGATGAGCTGTTTGAGGATGCGGTTCGCCTGGTGCTGGAGTTTGGCAAGGCCTCCACTTCCCTGCTGCAGCGCCGCATGCGGATCGGATATGGCCGCGCCGCTCACCTGATCGACTTGATGGAACGAGATGGAATCGTCGGTCCGGCGGATGGCTCCCGCCCGCGCGAGATTCTCAAGCCTGCCGGCTGGCTGCAAGAGGTCGAGCAGTCGATGCGATAGGCACGCCACGCCTCGTTACTCTGAGAACGGATGCTTAAAACGCTAATAAGGCGAGCCAGAACGGCTCGCCTTATTAGTTGCAGCGTTACTTCAACTTACTGAGACTTGCGGAAATACCGGGCAATCGTTCTCACAAACTGGCGGCCAGCTGGCGGCGTCGCGACATCACCTTTCAAAATGGTGTCGAACGGCACATCATGTCCGTAGAACGTGCGAGTGTCTTCCTGATTCTGGCTGACCACGGTTCCGTTCAGATCGATACCGGCAAATAATCCCTGGCTGCGGGAATAAGTGAGCAGTTCCGACTTCAGCGTCAGATTAGTCGCGGCCGATGCGTTGCGTCCCACAGGGCCTGCAGATGCCGCAGCGTCTCCCCCGATCTTGAACTTGGTCTTCAACAGAGCCTGCATACCGCGATTGTTGACTGCGATCAGCACCAAATCCGTCGATTGACCGCCAATTTGAAGTCCCCAGCTGCCACCGATCATCTTGACGAATGCCGGTGCACTCCATTTTCCGTTGGCAGTCTTGCAGGTAACGACGCCCTGCCCATAGCTTCCACCCACAACGAACGCAGCCTTCTTGTATCCCGGAACGACGGCGACGCACGTAGCGTTGGACATAATGCTCATGGGAATGGATTTAGCGGGTATCGACTCAATTTCAGTAATGACAGTGGATGCAGCATCCAGCCGATTCGCAAGGTCCTCGTGACTGGTACCGGCAAATGCCTGAGAACCCATGAATGTGACCGCAAGCGCACATGTGGCAACAAACAATTTCTTCATCATATGTAAATTCAGATCCTCGCTCCCTTTTTTCGTGTGAACGTCGGCCGAAGCACATTCCGCCTCGCGCTTCGTACCCACGCTACCGACTACAGAATATTAGGATGCCAGAAACGAGCGAAGGGGATGAAAAAAAAGGACTAAAGGAAAAAAAAAGGGTTGCAGTGAGCGATTTCCGCCAACTGCAACCCCAGGATTCTCCCAAATCCTTAGTCGGTGAAATCATTACAATTGATTTGCGATCGTTCGCAAAGAGTACGTACGGTCGTCTCCTTCCGTAACGTTACGAAGGGTCTCAATGCACCGTTCGGCTGGCGCTTACTTGTTGGGCTGATTTGAACCCTGCAGGGCAGGTTTGGCGGTCGGCACCGGCAACGCTGTCGCCGAGGCTGAAAGGGATCGGTCCTGAGCGCGCATGGTCAGGGCGGTTCGGTTCTTGACCCCCACCTTCTGCATAAGTTTCGTCACATACGATTTGACGGTGCGTTCTTCGATTTTCAGACTTTTCGCGATCTCGCGATTGGAGTTGCCGTCCAGCAACAAGTCCAGCACCTGCTGCTCCCGCAGGGTGAAACTCACTCCGCCCACTTGGGAGACGCGCTGGGATTCCAGGGTCGTCAGCAGTCGGTGAATCAGGTCTGCCTGCACCCTGCGAGGAGCCCACAGTGAACCCGCAGCCACCATGCGAATCGCCTTTTCAAACTGTGCTGGAGCCGCGGCTTCATGTAAAATACCCTTCGCTCCCAGCATTAACACTCGTAGAATCGCTTCCTGACCTGAGGCGTGCGACATAACAATAATCGGCAGATTCGGGTGCGCCGAGCGAAGCGAGCCGATGACGCTAAAGATATCCGGGCCGGCGCTTGCCCCGACCACCACAAGATTCAAGGCTGAGTCTGGTCCCAGGTGCGACGCCGGCAGCGACGAAACGTCCTCCAGCAGGATGTCGATTCCCGTATTTTTCTCGAAAATCGACTGC
>JAZKAG010000051.1:2171-8100 GCA_040389265.1 Acidobacteriota bacterium | reverse complement strand
ATAGACTCGGATTCGCGTCTCCGGCAGTCGAACCACGGCTCGCCTCTCTGCACTCTTTGCGGAGGTCGAGTTGACCGCGTGGAGTGAAGATGGATTCACCTCCGCCACATCTCACCGTCTTTCATTGTGTTTACTCCAAACTGGTTTATCGGCCCCTACAGCTTGGGTAACACAATTCCCTGCTGGTTTTGGTATTTTCCTTTACGGTCCGCGTAACTGATTTCGCAGACTTCATCCGACTGAAAAAACAAAATCTGGCACAGACCTTCCATCGCATAGATGCGGGCGGGCAGGGGTGTGGTGTTGGAAATTTCCAGGGTCACAAATCCCTCCCATTCAGGCTCAAACGGCGTCACATTGACGATGATGCCGCATCGCGCGTAGGTCGACTTACCGACACAAATGGTCAGCACGTCCCTCGGAATCTTGAAATATTCCACCGACCGCGCCAACGCAAAGGAGTTCGGCGGAATCACCACCGACTCTGCCTGGGTTGTCACGAAGGAGCGTTCGTCGAAGTTTTTCGGATCAATCACCGTGCTGTTGACATTGGTAAAAATCTTGAATTCGTCGGAAACCCGCAAATCGTATCCGTACGACGAAAGCCCGTAGGAGATGACTCCCTCGCGCACCTGTTTCTCGCTAAACGGCGTTATCATCTTGTTTTGCAGCGCGTTCTCTCGAATCCAGCGATCACTCTTAATCGACATCCTTCTCCTCGGTCAGGTTGGCATGCGGCGCCGGTAGTCGCGGCGCGATCCCGCAAAATAGTTGGCTTTAGGGCGAGTGTACGAGAGTGCCGCGCCATTGACAATCTTGAAAAGTGGACCCTAGCATGGAGTTGCGCAACTTTGCGAGCATTCGACAGTCTGAAGGGAGTCATTCAATTGATCAAACAAGACGTGGTACATAAAGTTGCCGAACGCACCGGCTTGCCTCGGGTCAAGGCAGAGGCCGCCGTCGATACCGTCTTTCTGAGCATGAAGAATGCTCTGGCCGCCGGCGATCGCATCGAGTTGCGCGGATTTGGCGTCTTCAGCGTCAAGCCCCGCAAGACCGGAATCGGTCGCAACCCCAGAACAGGCGCCGAAGTACCAATCGCTCCGGGCCGCGCTGTCCGCTTCAAGCCAGGCAAAGAACTGCATCTTCTCGACTAAACCACGCGCGTCGGATCCTGCTCCTTCTCTCCCTGCCGTGGGGTTTATCCATCTCTTCCCTGCGCAGCAGCGGGTGCCTTGCGATCACGATAATTGCATGTGCATTCAGGCGGTGACATGCCCGCCTCCCGCACCAGTGCGCCAGAATGCTACCCTTCTTCTACAATCATGGGCGTGCCCCAGCAACAAATGAAGCCGCAGCAGCTTTTTCCGTGCAGCACAGTTGACCGACTGCCTGTTCACGATCTGTCTGTGACATCCCATGCGCCTGCTCCGGCGGCCAGTCGGAGGTCTGCATGAAGTTTTACCTTCGACTCTTGGCCTACGTGCGTCCCTATTCGTTGCAGGCCCTGGTTTCCATTCTGCTGATGGCCATGGTGGGTTCGCTCGATGCGTTTCGCATCCTGCTGGTCAAACCTATCTTCGACGAGGTTCTGAAGCCCGGTGATATCACGCCGAAATTGCCGCTTTTCAGGTTAGTAGTTCACGGCCACGTGATTCAGCTGAATCTAGAGCAACTGGTCCCGGGCCACTTCCATAATGCGTGGACGATGGTTGCCTTCGCGCTGGTCGCCTCGACCGTCGTGAAAAGCCTGTGCGATTATCTGGGAACCTACCTGTCCAACTTCGCCGGCTACGGCATGATCACTGACCTGCGGAATGATTTGTACGAGAGTATTCTGCGCCGCTCCGTCTCCTTCTTTCAGAAGCATTCCACCGGCACCATCCTCTCCACGTTGATCAACGACGTCGAAAAAGTGCAGTTTGCCATGTCGACGGTCATGTCGGATTTTCTGCAGCAGTTCTTTACCTTCCTGGCGATCATTGCCGTTGTTATTTTGTATGGTGGCAAGCTGGCCTGGGTGTTGCTGATCTTCGTTCCTGTCGTCATCTCATCGGCTCGGCGCATCGGCCGCAGCGTTCGCACCACCACCCGCAGTGGACAGGACAAGCTAGCGGAAATCCAAAACATCCTGCACGAGACCGTCACCGGCAATCGCATCGTAAAAGCCTTCAACATGGAAGTGTGGGAGCTGATCCGCTTCCGTACCGCGGCCCGCCGACTGTTCCGCGCCAACCTGCGCTCGGTCAGCGCCCAGGCCATCAGTTCGCCATTGATGGATTTGATCGGAGCCATCGCTATCGCGCTGCTGCTATTGCTCGGCCGCATTCGAATTCAGCAGCACGCCATGACGGAGGGCGCGTTTATTGCCTTCATCATTGCCGTATTCAAGCTGTATGATCCAGTACGCAAATTCGCCCTGTTCTATAACAATTTCCAGCAGGCGTTGGGCGCCTCTTCCTCCATCTTCAATTTTATGGACGCCCAGGACGACGTCCGCGAGAAGCCTCGTCCTGTCCAGTTGAAAGCCTTCAAAAAGACCTTTTCCTTCAACCACGTCAACTTCTGCTACGCCGATGAAGAGGGTCAGAAACAGGTGCTGCACGACATCAACTTGACCGCGCATCGTGGTGAGGTCATTGCGCTGGTCGGCCCTAGCGGCGCGGGGAAAACCACGCTGGTCAACCTGATCCCGCGCTTTTTCGATGTCAGCAGCGGCTCCATCATGATTGATGGACACGACCTGCGCGACGTCAGTCTGCATTCTCTGCGCACTCTCATCGCCAAAGTGACACAGGAGACGATTCTGTTCAACGACACGGTGCGCAACAACATCGCCTACGGACAACCGGACGTTCCCAAACAAAAGATCGTCGACGCGGCTAAAGCGGCCCTGGCGCACGATTTTATTGAGCAGATGCCGGACGGCTACGACACCATCATCGGCGAGAAAGGATTTCGCATGTCGGGCGGCGAACGGCAGCGCCTGGCGATCGCACGCGCCCTGCTGAAAGATGCGCCGATCCTGATTTTGGACGAGGCAACGTCTGCCCTGGACGCTCAGAGTGAGTCGCTGGTGCAGGCCGCTCTTGCTAACCTGATGCAGCATCGCACTGTCTTTGTCATCGCGCATCGCCTCTCCACCGTTCGCCGCGCCACACGGATTGCTGTCCTGGAAGAAGGTTCGATCACCGCGATCGGTACCTATGAGGAACTGCTCACGAGTTCTCCCACATTTCAGAAGCTGCATCAGCTGCAGTTTTTTGATATTTCAGAGGCTGCCGTTGCCGCAAGGAATCATTCATGAGTCAATTGCCCATTCGTTCCATGACGGGTTTTGCCCGCGTGACCGGGTTTGCGCCCGGAAACAGTACTTTCGTGGTGACGTTGAAAAGCGTCAATCACCGCTATCTGGACTTGCAGTTCTACCTGCCCAATGGCATGGACGCGCTCGAGATTCAGTGGCGAAAGACCATCAAGGAGTATTTGGTTCGCGGCCACATTGAAGTCCGTCTTTCGCTGCAGCGGGAAAGTACGGCGCCCACGCCGCAATACAATCCGGCCGTGGTCAAGGCTTACATTGATGCCTTTCGTGCCGCCAGCAGCGAACACAAGGTACGCGGTGTGTCGCCGGATCTGAACTCGGCCCTGCGACTCCCCGGCGTCTGGTCCATGGAAACCGCACGCGCCGAAGAAACCGAGCAGAACCAGATCGAGCTTGCTGCCGCAGCCGCACTGCTGCCAGCGCTTGAGAGCCTGAACGCAATGCGCTCCCAGGAAGGGCACGTGCTCGCGCGCGAGTTGGAAAGCATTCTTACTCGCTTGCAGGAACACGTCGACGAGTTGTCCTCTCTGCGCGCCGGTATGCAGCAGGCGCAGACCGAGCGACTCGATCAGAAAATGCGCGAGCTGCTCGGTGACACCTTCAATCTGGATCGCGACCGCATTCTGCAGGAGGCCGCGCTGTTGGCCGAACGCAGCGATATTGAAGAAGAGCTGGCACGGCTTCGCGCCCACATCGATCAATTTCGCCGGCTCCTCGACCAAGGCGGCGAAGTCGGAAAGAAGCTCGACTTTATGCTGCAGGAAATGACCCGCGAAGCCAACACCACCTTGTCCAAGACCGGCAGCATCGCTACCCGCAGCCTGCGCATTACAGAGTTGGGTCTGGCCATGAAGTCGGAAATCGAAAAGGCACGTGAGCAGGTTCAGAATCTCGAGTAATCTGAAAGGAAACAATTCCTCTTCAAGTTCAGGAGACTCCTGCACGTGGCAGGACTTTTATTTATTCTTTCTGCACCTTCCGGCTCAGGTAAATCTACCCTGGTCAGCCAGCTGCGCTCCATGGTGCCCCATCTTGATTTTTCGGTCTCCTACACTACGCGCGCCCCTCGCGGCTCGGAGCAGGAAGGTCGGGAGTATCACTTTATCCAGCGCAACCAGTTTCAAGGGATGATTGACGCCGACGAATTTCTAGAGCACGCGGATGTGTTTGGTAACTTATATGGTACCAATCGCGCCAGTTTGGCCGAAGCGGCCGCACGCGGCAATGACCTGCTGCTCGACATCGATGTTCAGGGCGCGGCGCAGGTTCGGCAAAACATGCCCCAGGCCATTTCCATTTTTATTCTTCCACCTAACCCGGATGTGCTGGAGCGGCGACTACGCAACCGCAGCCAGGCTGAAGGCGGAGTGGATGAATCTGTGCTTCAGAAACGGCTCGCTACCGCCCGGCATGAGATTGAAAAATATCACGAATATCGCTACGTGCTGGTGAATGACGTGCTGGAGCGAGCTGCGGAGGAATTGAGCGCCATCGTGATCGCGGAGCGAAGCGCAGCCCATTCCCAGCCGGCCGAAGAGCCATCCCAGATATCCGAGCTGCCACGCTATAAAAAACTGGCCGAAACATGCCTGTTGCAGAATTCGGCTACCCGCCTGCAACCTGTGCTGGCGTCTTTCGGTTTATCGCTGTAAGCTGAATTCAATCAATCGCAGTCCCTAATTTGGTTTTGAACCTGCAATCGTTTCCCCTAATTGCCGGAGGTCGCACCATGGAAGAACTAGCCGTAAAAGAAAGCAAATATCGCGCAGTCCACGTAGCCGCTCGTCGCGCTCGCCAGTTACAGTCTGGCTCCAGCCCGGTGGTCCCCAACCGTTCCACCAAGGCAACCCGCATCGCGCAGGATGAACTTCAGGCGGGACTCATCAGCTACATTGTTCCCGAGGGACCGTCCCGTAAAGAACTGGGATTGCCAGCAGGTTACACGCCAATTTTGCACACGTAGCCGGCAGTGTTGCGCCTCGAAATCGAAACAGGCAAGCAACCAAAAACACGGGTTACAATCAGACCCATGAAGGTCACTGTCGGCGTTACCGGAGGAATTGCTGCCTACAAAGCAGCCGAACTGGTGCGGGCGTTGCAGCAGCAGGCGCTCGACGTGCATGTCGTCATGACGGCGGCAGCCCAGCAATTCATCACCCCGTTGACATTCGCCAGTCTCACCGGTCACCGCGTGATTACCGGCTTGTGGGATAGCGACGGCCAGGTTCCTAACGCCAACTCCGCCATCGAACATATTTCGGAAGCGCAATCGACCCAGGCCCTGATCATCGCGCCGGCGACTGCCGACATTCTTGCTCGCCTGGCCCATGGCATGGCCGATGATTTTCTAACCACCATGGCTTTGGCCACACCTGCGCCATTGATTTTGGCACCCGCCATGAACGTGCAGATGTGGGAGCATCCGGCGACGCAGGCCAATCTTGAAACCCTGCGTCTTCGCGGAGCAACGATCGCGTCTCCGGACAGCGGCTATCTCGCTTGCGGCATGCTCGGCGAAGGTCGCCTGGCGAAGACGGAAGACCTGGTGCAAATCATTCTGGATGTGCTGCATCGCCGCCACGACATGGCTAGCGAAACTGTTCT
>JAZKAG010000051.1:0-2161 GCA_040389265.1 Acidobacteriota bacterium | reverse complement strand
CGGCAATCGATCGAGCGGAAAAATGGGTTACGCCCTCGCCGAAGCGGCGCAGCAGCGCGGTGCACACGTCATCCTGATCAGCGCGCCGACTCGCCTGGATCCTCCCGCGGGCTGCGAGGTTATCAACATCACCACCGCGGAAGAAATGCGCCAGGCCGTGTTGAAACATCTTCCCCGGGCTACGCTGGTGATGAAGGCAGCCGCCGTCGCCGACTACAGGCCGCGGTTGCGCGCCGAACAAAAAATCAAACGCACCGGCCCCATCACCATCGAACTCGAACCAACCTCGGACATCCTGGCCGAGGTCATGAAAGTTCGCCAGCCTGGCACCCTGGTGATCGGCTTCGCGGCGGAAACAGAAAACCCGCTGGAACATGCCCGCGATAAGCTGGCTCGCAAAGGCGTGGACGCGATCGTGCTGAACGACGTGGCTCGCCCGCAGATCGGTTTCGACTCCGATCGCAACGCCGTGACCTTTTTAACCGCAACCGCCGCGCATGAGCTGCCGGAGATGTCAAAGCGCTTGCTGGCCGATCGCATCCTGGATGAAGTGCAGAAGTTGCGTCGCCCGCGTCAGATCGTTGCTGAAATGAACGCGGTTTCCGTCCTGGCCAAGCGATAACTCTTTCTCGTACCACTGAATTCCTATCCATGAAAACTGCTCTTTCTCCCGAACAGCGTCAGCAACTTGCGACAATCCTGACCTATTGCAAAGAAATGGGCGGCGTGGATTTCTATCGTGGCGCACAGGATGCGTCGGCGTCAGTCGTAGAAACGATTTCTATTCAGCAAGAGGCATCGCCCCCACCGAATTTCGCACCGCCCGAGCCCCAGCCCAACATGCCGCCAAAATCAAACCTGCTTGTAGCCCCCGCAGCCATCGACTTTTCCACTCCAGCCATCGCACCCAATGCACGCGCCGCGGCGCTGGAAGTCATCCGCCAGCAAATTGGCGATTGCACCCGCTGCCAGCTCGCGTTTGAAGGTCGCAACAAAATTGTTTTCGGCGATGGCGATCCCAATGCCGAACTGCTCTTCGTCGGCGAAGGCCCCGGAGCGGATGAGGACGTGCAAGGCATTCCCTTTGTCGGTCGCGCCGGTCAATTGCTGAACAACATGATCGCGGCCATGGGCCTCGATCGGAAACGCGTCTACATCGCAAACATCGTCAAGTGCCGGCCGCCAAAAAATCGGGTGCCAGAACCCGCGGAAGCCAATACCTGTACCCAGTTTCTGTTTCAGCAAATTGGCGTGGTGCGGCCAAAGTTGATCGTCGCATTGGGGTCGACCGCGGCCACATATCTACTGGGATCGAAAGCTGCGCTGTCCGTGCTACGTGGGAAGATGCATGATTGTATGGGAACCAAGCTGATCGTCACGTATCATCCTGCCTACCTGCTGCGCGACCCGCGGCAAAAGGCAGAAACCTGGAAAGACCTTCAGCTCGCCATGAAGTACCTCAACCTGACGCCACCGAAACGCACCAGTTCTGAAAACTGAACCGCCCCATGTGCTTACCCGGGCCGATTGCATCCTAGCCATTTAGAAGAGGAGAAATAATGTCGCAGCACACGCAACTCGAGGCCTCCGACGGCCACAAGTTTGACGCCTACATCGCCCAGCCGAGTGGCGAACCGAAAGCCGGAATTGTCGTTCTGCAAGAAATTTTCGGCGTCAACGCGCACATCCGTTCCGTAGCAGATCGTTTTGCCCGCGCCGGATATCTGGCCATTGCGCCGGCACTATTTGATCGCGCTCAACGCGACGTGGAGCTGGCCTACGGGCCGGAAGAAGGCAAGCAGGGGATGCACCTGGTTCAGCGTATTCCGCTCGAGCAAACCCTCGCGGACATTGACGCGGCCATGCAGTATCTTCGTGAGCATGGCGCGCACAAGGTCGGTGTGGTCGGTTTCTGCTGGGGTGGTACCCTGGCGTGGGTGAGCAACACGCGCCTCCATCCCGACGCAACTGTCTCTTACTATCCCGGCGGAACTCAACACTACATCCACGAAAGATTTTCATGCCCGGCCATCTTTCATTTTGGGCTCGACGACAATCACATTCCGCAGACCGTGGTCGAACAAGTGCGGCATGAATACCCCGACTTTTCCGTCTTTACGTATCCAGGTGCCGGTCATGCCTTCAATCGGGATGGGAGCGC
>JAZKAG010000050.1:117571-118478 GCA_040389265.1 Acidobacteriota bacterium | reverse complement strand
GTCGAGACAAAGCCAGGAGGGACTCTTCGCCTCCGCAGCCAGTTTGACGAACGATAATTTTCCGCCGCCGGGATCCATCTCGAACAGGTAAATCCCTTTTCCATTGCCTTTGCCGTCGATGGCGCTGGTATCTGTACCGACATACGCGAACACTTTGCCTCCATTCCTGCGGCCTTGAAGCTTCAACGCCGAGCTGATCTGTGAACTGGCGAGCGCCATAGCGGAAGCGCCCACGATAAAGCGGCGCCGCGAAGGATTTCGGGATGAATCGCCTGGTGGCGATGGATCTTGATGGCTCAATTTGTAACCTGCTCCTGCATCGGATTTTGATTGCTATAGCGATTCAAGGTTGATGATGCCGGTGTCGTGTGGCGCGGAGATCGACACCGGCATCGAAGGGCAAAACAGGCGATCGAAGGCTGGTTGACTAGACCTGTACGTTGCCGCTATCCCCCGCATTGCCAAGAACCACCTTGATGTCCATTCTTTTGCGGCCGCGATAGATGGTGACGGTCACAGTCTGGCCGGCCTGATGACCATCCATAATCTCGGCGATGTCTTGATCGTTGGTGACACGGTCGCCGTCGATGGCAACAATCAAGTCTCCGCCAATATAGATCGGGGTGTTGCCGAGGTAGGCTTGCTGCTTGCCGCCAATTATACCGGCGTGGTCGGCTGGGCCGCCGGGAACGGTGCGCTCCACCAGAACTCCGGGAACAGCCGGCAATCCTAGCTGGCTGGCAATGTCGGGGCCAATTTCTACTGGGTGACCAACAAGGGCGCGCCGCGCCTACGCATCGTCTCGACCGATCTGACCATGCCCGAGCCCGCGCTCCGTGAAGTGGTCCATGAGGACGAAGCCGTGCTGGACGGTGCGTCGATCATCGGTGGCAAGCTCCTCGCCAGC
>JAZKAG010000050.1:106594-117561 GCA_040389265.1 Acidobacteriota bacterium | reverse complement strand
CTCCCAGCGTGGGACGCAGCACTTTGCCGTAGCGGGCAAAGTCATTCAGGGCAGCCTTAGCGGCATCGATGGGAATGGCAAAGCCGATGCCGGCATTCTGGTCAGCGCCGCCGCCGGTGTCGATCATGGTATTCATTCCAATCACGTCGCCCTGAGAATTGAGCAGCGGGCCGCCCGAGTTGCCGGGGTTGATAGCCGCGTCGGTCTGGATCGCGTCTGAAATCAAATTTCCCAGAGGGCCGCGAATAGAGCGGATGGAGCTGATGATGCCGCGAGTCATCGTGCCGCTTAGGCCGAAAGGATTGCCGATGGCGAAGACCAGTTGACCCACCTGCAAATTACGCGAGGTGGCCAGAGTTGCCGGCTGCAAATCGGTCGCGTCGATCTTTAACAGCGCCAGGTCATGCGCTTTGTCCGTCATCAGGATCTTGGCTTTGTACTGATGTTTATTCGACAGCGTCACTTCAACATTCTGGGCGTTCGATACCACGTGGTAATTGGTGAGGATGTCGCCCTGTTTATTCAAGATGAATCCTGAACCTTGCCCTTGTTCCGGGACCGCGCCGTAGAAGAAATCGTAGGTGACCATGCTGGAGGTGATATTCACCACCGAGGGCAGCGCCTTCTTGTAGACAGCGATATTGCTTTGCTCGCTCGGCAGAAGAGCCGGCGCAGCATGGGCATCGGTAATCTCCATGCCTCCGGGTAAAGGCCCATGATTCTGCCCGGACGAGCTATCGGAAACTGGCCTAAACCAGCCGTGGGCACTGGTAGAAAATGTGTGCGTGGTGACAAAGTAAAACCCGCCGAGGATGGCGAGGGTCAGAATTAACAAGCGTGCTTTCATCGATCAAGAGCTCCCAGTCTTCGGCTGCCAGCAATCATGGGCCTCGCAGGTTCTGGCAACAGAATCGATAGAATCAACTTAGAAATACCACGCATGTCTGGTTGGATTCACATCCGGCATTTTCGTTGGATCGTGCTCAACGTGTGGCAGGTGTTGCTCCTTCATTTCTATGTCGCAGGTTTTCTTGTTGCAGTTGCTGCAGGACCCGCTCCACCTGAGATTCAAGATGCGCAATCGATCCCGAGTTATCAATGATGAAATCGCACAAGGGAGCTTTCTCCAGGTCCGTCATCTGCTGGGCCATTCGTTTTCGTCCGTCTTCCTCAAGCGCCGCGATTTCTTCAGTCGCCAGCACTTCGCCGCCGCGAGTTTTGTATCGAGTCAGGCGAACATCCTCCGGAGCAGTCACCAGAATTAACTTATCAAATCTATGGCTGAACCCGGGCGCAGTCTTCGCACGGTCGGCTTCAAAGATGAGCGCGGACTCCACCATCACGATCGCCTCCGGATCGGCGGAAAAGATGAGTTGGCTTCGCCGCTCCTGCTCCGCGACCACGGGAGGATGGACAATTCGGCTGAGCTCGTCAAGCTTCCCGGTCGATAACACATAGCGCGCCAGCGCGGATCGATCGAGCTGTCCGTCGGCGAAGGTTAACTGGGGTGCGTCGGCGTAGCCGTGGAAGTGAGCCAGGATGGCATCGTACACAGGCTGACCCGGCTGCATCAACTCTCGTCCAATTTGATCGGCGTTCAGGATGTAGACGCCGCGCCGCGCAAACAGACTGGCGACCCTGCTTTTCCCGCTTGCAAGTCCTCCCGTAAGGCCGACGCGCAGCATGAGGTATTCTCCCGAAGCCAACTACGCTGCCAGTCCGCGGCGAAGGCGAGCAGCGCGAACCGTATTCGCCATCAGCATGGCAATGGTCAGTGGTCCAACCCCGCCTGGAACCGGGGTGTAATAACTGGCAAGTTCGAAGGCGTGCGGATCGATATCTCCCATCAAGACGGAACTTTTTTCCTTAAATGTCTTCTCGCGCTTGGCGTTGCCGGCGAAAAAGCGATCAAAGTCTTGCTGTGACGTGATGCGGTTCATGCCGACATCGATCAGAACTGCGCCGGGGCGAACCATATCGGGACGAATGATCCCGGCTTTTCCGATGGCGGCCACCAGGATGTCCGCGGAACGACAGAATCCCGCCAAATCACGAGTTTTGCTGTGGCAGATGGTGACCGTGGCATTTTCGTGCAGCAGCAGCATTGCCATCGGTTTGCCCACGATGTCGCTACGGCCCACCACCACGGCATGCTGGCCAGAAAGCGGAATTTCGCTGCGCTTCAGCATCTGAATAATGCCGGCCGGGGTGCAGGGCGCCAGCGACGCCTGACCACTTTGCAGGCGACCAACATTTACCGGATGAAATCCATCCACGTCCTTCTCCGGAGAGACAGCCTCCAGCAGGCGTTTCGCGTCCACATGCGCGGGTAGAGGTAGCTGGATCAGGATGCCGTCGACATCCTCGCGTGCATTCAGCTGGGCGATCAACGCCAGCATTTCGTCCGTGGACACAGACTCGGGAGGCGTGAGCATCTCACTGTTCATACCCAGTTCGGCACTGGTCTTCACTTTATTGCGAACGTAGACTTCGGAGGCCGGGTGATTCCCGACCATCACCACGGTCAGTCCGGGGCGAATCCCCTGGGCGTGCAACTTCTTTATGTCCGCAGCTACCTCCGATTTAATCGCGGCGGCGATGGCATTTCCGTCTAAAGATTGGGGGGTCACGGTCGTCGTCATGGCTTCTCTTATGGTACTGGATGCAGTCTGGGATTTGGCTGGAGGGAATCGCTGGGACAGGTGAACGCAGGGGGCGGTGAGCGCTCTCTGAGTAACCTGAATGAATGACGAAAGTTTTCTATTGGGCATAGGTGGGCCGCCGATAGGGAACGTATACATTGTTGCAACACAAATTATTTCCACTGCAGTAGCAACATAGTGGAGACAAGTCGAGTCTTACTAGCAGGGAATTATGTTGCGATCGCGACCCGGTCTGCAACAGGGAAGGGCGGAGGCTCCATGCCGGCTGGCAGAGACATTGAGAAGTTCCCAACGCTGGAATTGCAAGAGTTGAGAGATGGACTGTTGCAGCAAGGGCTGGACAGTTGGCAGGCGGCCGATTTGATCAGCAGCTTTCTGGCGGGACGCGGCTACGGTGTATCGCGGCAGAGCGCTCGCGATGCGGTGGTGCGGGGCGACGCCATTTCGCACTCCATCGACGGCATGCAGGCCGAGCTGGAAAAGTTGGCAATGGTGATGTAAAGTCGGCTACCCGGCGGTCACGCGCGCGCCGAAATGCGTTCCCTCCAAAGTGCCAGAGGACATAAAACGTTCCAGCGCCTTACTGGCGCAACCCTCGCCGCAAACATGGTACACATCGTGATTTCGCGAATGCTCCTCATCCCAGGGCAAAAGGGTGAAGTGACGCGATGGCTGGCCTTCGTCAAAGCAATGTACATTCCCCAGCGTGACCATCCACCAATGGTTTGACTCGAGTTTCACCGTGCCGCATATGTTACAGATAAATGACTCGTCCCATGCCATGGTGTTGCTCCCATAATCTCTGCTTGCCCAATGCCAAATAGATGCAGGCAAATGGTTTTGGTCGCTAGTTGCGACCAGAATACCCGCCCCTTACCAAGAAAACATTTGCCGAAATTCACTGGCAAGCCCATTTGTTCGATACGATAATTAGATCACCCGTGGAGTTACTATTCAATCTTTTGTGGCTTGCAGCTTCGCTGAGCCTGGGCGCGATCTTACTCTACCCCAGAACTCGCGGTAAGGTTGCGTCAAAAGACTGTGTTCACTCCCATTCAGCGGCGTGGCTCTCTTATCTGATTTTGATTGCCATGCTGCTCCCCGTCATCTCGATGACGGACGACCTACAGGCCATGGTGACGCCCACAGACGGCGAGCAGATCGTACGTCGAATGGAGTCCGCGGCTCCGGGCCACGCGCCGGTCCATCTCCACCGAACGCTGTTTCTGCAAACGCGAAGCGAATGGCTCGCGCCGTCGATCGAAGCCCATCCATTAGAATCAATCCGACATTTCCATCCTTCCTATTGCTGGCACCGGCAAACGACTCAAGGTCGCGCTCCCCCGGCGGCTGTCTAAACTGCGCAATTCGTCGCATTTTTCTGTTTTCCAAATACATTTCTGAATCGCTGTTTTGACTGCGCTCGTGATGGAGCGTAGGCAATATCCCCCGGTATCACTCCCCGGGGCCAGGCGTTTTGATCTTGAAGGGCAAGGAATTTCCATGAAGCTCTCCCAAACACTGGGTGTGGGAGCCTGCGCGTTATTCTTGCTGGCCTGTCTGCATGCCACGGCGCAGGCAACAGCTACACTCGCGGCCCCGCTGACGATGCAGCAGGCGGTGGCATTGGCGCTGCGTCAGAATCCGACGCTTCTGGCGGCGCAGCGGAACCTGGAATCAACCCGGGCAGAGGAAATTACCGCGGGACTGCGTCAGAATCCGATGTTCAGCCTGAGTGGAACCGACATCACGTTGCCGGCGAACAACCCTTCCAACCCATATTCGTACGCAGGAAATATTTCGCGGCTGTTTGAGCGAGGACAGAAACGTCGCTGGCGGCTGGAGAGTGCGCGCGCCTCCACCCAGGTGACGGAGAGCCAACTTCACGACCTGGAGCGGCAAACGGTTCTAGCGGTGAAAAATGCTTTCACCGGCATGCTGTTGGCGAAGGCGGCTTTGCAACTGGCCGACAATAATCTGACCAGTTATCGCAAGATTGTGGCTCTGAGCCAGGTTCGTCTGCAGGCAGGGGCGATCAACCAGACCGACTTTGACCGCATCGATTTGCAATTGGCCAGCTTTGAGTCTGATTACGAAAATGCGCAGGTCAACCTGGTGCAAAGCAGCGACCAGTTACAGCAGCTTCTTGGCTTCGAGGCTCCCAGCCGCAGTTTCGCAGTCGCCGGAACGCTGACTCCTCCGCAACTCGATTTGTCGTTGCCGGATTTAGAGCAAAAAGCTCTGGCGGCGAGGCCGGATTATCGGGCGGCGCAGCAGACGATCCAGGTGGCGGAAGCCAACGTGAAACTAGCCGATGCCAATGGAACCGCAGATCCAACACTGGCCGGCGAGTACGAACGCACCGGTGTCTACAACTCGGCCGGATTCAGCATCAGCATTCCGATTCGCATTTTCGATCGCAACCAGGGCGAGAAACAGGCGACGCGATTTGTTGCGCAGGCGGATCGTTTTTCAGAGATCGCTGCGCGCAGCCTGGTGCTGTCGGACGTGGATCAAGCCTGGGCGGCATACCAATCCGCGCAGCGATTGGCGGAGCGATACCACACACATTATCTGAAGGAATCGGGAACCATTTTGAACAATCTGGAATTTGGATATCGCCACGGCAGCTACACGCTGCTGGATTACTTGAATGCGCTGCACGATGACCGGCAAATAAATCTGGACGCTTTGAACGCGAACGCACAGGTGTGGCTGAGCCTTCATCAACTCAGCGACGCTACCGCGACGGAGATTCTGCCATGAAAACGGTTCAACTGGCCCTGGCCGCGATGCTTCTGGCATTGAGCGCCGCAGGCTGCAACTCGGACGCCGCATCGAACACGCCGCCGCCGGCTTCGAAGACCATTGTGCAAACGATCGTGGTCCATAGTCAGAAGGTCGTCGACCAGATCAATCTTCCCGCTCGCGTGGTTGCCAATCCGACGAAGGTGGTGCAGGTTTTTCCGCCGTTGAGTGGACGCATCGTACGATTCTCCACGCTGCCCGGCCAAATGGTGCAGGCTGGGCAAGTGATCGCAGTGCTGCAGAGTGGCGAGATCGCGCAGGCGAGGTCCGACTTCGAGAAGGCCAGGATTCAGGTCCTGTTGGCCGACCAGGCGTTGAATCGCGGCAAACTTCTGTTACAGCATGAAGTGCTGGCCAAGGCAGATTATGAGCAACTGGTCGCCGCCGATGAAGCGGCTCACTCCGAGCAGGAACGAGCGCGGCAGTTGATTCACGAACTGGGATTTTCAGAGAACAACAATAGCGATGAAGCTCCCATTCGCGCCCCTATCAGCGGAGTTGTGTTGGACACTGGCACGGCCGTGGGGGAGTGGCAGCGCTCGCTCGACAATGCGACACCGCTGGCGACGATCGCGAATCTGGATCACGTCTGGGTTGTCGGAGATGCCTACCAGAGCGACCTTGCCAGCATCCAGGTGGGACGACCGGTGACCGTGAAGTTTCCGTCGTATCCGGGCCTGTCGCTTGCAGGCAAAGTGGACAACCTGTCGCAATCGCTCGATCCCAGTACGCTGGCGGTCAAGGTTCGAGTGGTATTGGCCAATCCTCAAATGAAGCTGAAACCTCAGATGTTCGCAAACGTTGTGATCGATCGGGCATCGACGGAGGGCTTCCTGGTCCCCGCGGCTTCTGTCATCCACGAGAATAATTTCGATTCTGTGTTCGTTCAGACATCTCCTGGCAAGTATGAACGGCGTCCGGTAAAGGTCGGCCAGATGCAGCAGCAGGACGATGTCGTTCTCAGCGGGCTGCACGATGGCGACCAGGTTGTGACACTCGGGGCGGCGCTGTTGCGCGCGCCTGCGGGAGAATAAGATGACCCGTTTCATCCGGATTCTTCTGCAATATCGCATCGTGGTCCTGGTGGTATTCGTGGCGGCGTTATTAGTGGGCTGCTATGCATACACCAAGCTCGACATTGAAGCGTATCCCGATCCCTCTCCGCCCCTGGTAGAAATCATCACGCAGAATCCTGCCTGGTCGGCGGAGGAAATGGAGCAGCAGGTCACTATTCCAGTGGAGAATGCAATCTACGGTTCTCCGCACCTGGAGCAGGTTCGTTCCACCAGCATTTTCGGGCTGAGCGATGTAAAGCTGTACTTCAGCTTCGAGAGCGACTATTTCCACGATCGCGAGGAAGTCCTCTATCACCTGCAGACCTTGACCCTGCCGAATAATCTGCAGCCGACGCTCTCGCCCACCTCGCCTATCGGCGAAATTTATCGCTACATTCTTACCGGGCCAGGGTATTCGACCAACGAACTGAAAGCGACGCAGGACTGGCTGGTCACGCGGGAGATCAAACAGGTACCCGGCATTATTGACGTAACCACGTTTGGTGGAACCACCCGCCAATATCAGGTGATTGTCGATCCCACCAAGCTGCTGGCCCATAAGGTCAGCCTAACGCAGGTAGTCAACGCCATCCAGAGCAGCAACGCCAACGTTGGCGGAGACTATCTTGCGCTGGGTGCGCAAAACGTGAATGTGCGCTCGGTTGGCCTGCTGAGAAGTGTCGAGGACATCGAGTCCATTGTGGTGGCGGAGCGCAACAATGTTCCTGTTCTCGTAAGCGATATCGCCACCGTGCGCAAGGGTTTTCAGCCGCCCCTGGGTCGTATTGGACGCAACAACGACAGCAACGTGGTGGAGGGAATCGTACTGCTGCAGAAGAATGAGCAATCTCTGCCCGCGCTGCGTGCGTTGAAAGAAAAAGTCTCTCATCTGAATCACGGCAACCTGCTGCCGCCGGGAATGCAGATCAAGCCATTCTATGACCGTACGAAACTAATCAATGTCACAACTGACACCGTGAAGCACATCATCCTGACCGGACTGGCGCTGGTGACGCTGGTGCTGGTCGTGACCATCGGGGACTTTCGCACCACCTTGCTGGCGGTGCTGACGATTCCATTTGCTGTTTTATTCGCGCTGACGTTGATGGTCATGACCGGGCACTCCGCCAACTTAATCTCGATCGGCGCCATTGACTTTGGAATCCTGGTGGATGCCTCGATTGTCGTGCTGGAGAATGTGTACCGCAAACTCTCCCGCCGGATTGAGGTGGAAGATACAGCCGATCTGATCATCGAAGGCGTCACTCAGAGCGCCAAGCCAGTCATCTACGCGACGATTATCATTCTGATTTCTTTCATTCCCCTATTCACCATGCAGGGCGTACCGGGAAAGATTTTCGCGCCCATGTCGATGACCTACGGGTTCGCTCTGATCGGTGCGCTAATTTATGCGGTGATCTTCGCGCCGGTGCTGGGATTTCTAACAGCCTCAAAAGAGCCCATCACCGGGAAAGAGACCTGGTTGTTGCGGAATGTTCTGCGTCTCTATGAACCGGCGCTGAAGTTTGCGTTGAAATATTCCAAGCTGGTGTGGGTGGGTGCGATTGGCTGCCTGCTGCTGACCGCGTTCGTCTTCCACTTTATTGGGGGAGAATTTATGCCGGCGCTGGAGGAAGGCAACCTGTGGATTCGCGCCACACTACCGCAGGACATCTCTTTTCAGCAGGCGGTGGCGATTGCCGATTCCATGCGCACCACGCTCAATAAGTTTCCGGAAGTCACGCAGACAGTGTCTCAGGTCGGTCGACCCGACGATGGAACGGACGTGACCACCTTCAACAACGTGGAGGTATTTACCGACCTGAAGCCGCAGAGCAAGTGGCCGCCGCATCTGCACGGCAGCAAAAATGAACTGATTGAGGAGATGCAGTCCAAGCTGGCAAAATATCCCGGCGTGGTGCTGGGATTCTCGCAGAATATTCAGGACAACGTGGAAGAAGCCATGTCCGGCGTCAAGGGCGAAAACTCGCTGAAGTTATTCGGCGATAACTTCGAAACTTTGTCGACCCTGTCAGAGCAAATCCTGAAAATCATGAAGTCTGTGCCGGGCGTGCAGGACGCGGGCATTTTCAAAGTAGATGGACAGCCGAATTTGATCATCCAGATCGATCGGACGAAGGCGGCCCGCTACGGGCTGGCGGCGCAGGATATCAATAACGCGATTCAGGCCGCGGTCGGCGGCGCACCGGTGACACAAATGATTCTGAACGATCGCCGTTTTGCCCTGGTGGTTCGCTATCCGCTGGCGGATCGGGACAATCCAGACGTGATCCGTAAAATTTTGCTTCCTGCGCCCGACGGCAACATGGTGCCGCTGGGAGAAGTCGCTGACGTCAACATCCGCGATGGCGCGTTCGCCATTTATCGCGAAGGCGGACGGCGCTATGTCCCCATCAAATTCAGCGTGCGCGGCCGCGATCTTTCCAGCACTATTCAAGATCTTCAAGGCCGTCTGGAACGTGAAGTAAAGCTGCCCACTGGTTATGAGTACACCTGGGCAGGGGAATTCGACAGCCTGCAGAAAGAACTCCATCGCCTCGCCGTTATCGTGCCCATCAGCTTGATCATGATTTTCGGCCTGCTATACATTCTTTTCCTCTCCTTCCGCGACGCGTTGATCGTCATGGCGGTGATTCCCTTCGGCATGATCGGCGGAGTATTTTCGTTGCTGTTGACGCACACCCCATTCAGTATTTCCGCTGCGGTCGGATTCACTTCCGTCCTGGGTCTCAATACCCTGGGCGCGGTTGTGTTTCTGCGCGGAGTGCGGCATTCTCAGGCGGAAATGGGAGACGATCCGGGACTGTTGCGCGGATGCCTGGAAGAGATGCGTCCAGTGGTGATGGCTTGCATGTGCGCGGCGCTGGGTCTGCTGCCTGCCGCAGTTTCCAACGGCATCGGAGCGCAGGCACAGCAGCCGCTCGCCCGAGTGGTGGTCGGTGGCATGATCACGACTTTGTTCGCGGTCTTGTTTGTCACCCCGTTGCTGGCACGACGTTTACCGGAAGTAGCGCGAAAACATTTATCTGAATACTGATGGTTCGACCAGCGTCAGGCGTTGAACGCTTCTGGGCTCGATTTCCTGATGTTGTCGCCGTCGAATCTGTCTCAGCCGCGGCCGCCTGCTTATACTTGGGGAAGCCTGACGCACAAGTGGCGAAACATCCATGACCTTAAGCAACCCCGCACTCGCCACCCCCGATCGCGCACACACGGCTCTTGACCTGAAGAAAATCTATCGCCGCATCACCCTTCGGCTGATTCCATTCCTGATGTTGCTGTACCTGGTCGCATTTCTGAATCGCGTGAATGTCAGTTTTGCCGCGCTCACCATGAATAGTGACTTAGGCCTGAGCAATACGCTGTTCGGCATTGGTGCGGGAATTTTCTTTGTGGGCTATGTGCCGTTTGAGGTGCCCAGCAATTTTATGCTGGCGAAAGTTGGCGCGCGGCTGTGGCTGACGGTGCTGCTGGTGCTGATGGGATTGGTGTCGGCAGGATTCGCTTTTGTACACACCAGCACCTCCTACATGGTGATGCGTTTTCTGCTGGGAGCAGCGGAGTCCGGATTTTTTCCGGGCGTGGTGCTGTATCTCACCTTCTGGCTGCCGGCGTCGGTGCGCGGCGGGTTGATGTCATTGTTCATCGTGTCGATTCCGCTCTCGACCGTGGTGGGCGCGCCGCTGTCGATGTCGATTTTGAAGATGAATGGAATCGGAGGCCTGAGAGGCTGGCAGTGGCTGTTTGTTCTGGAGGGCGGACTCGCGGTTGTGGTCGGCTTGATGATTCCGAAAATTCTCGCCGACTCTCCGAAGAAAGCGAGCTGGCTGTCGCCGCAGGAATCGGCTTGGTTGGTTAGCGCCATCTCCGCTGAATCACGACCGACGGCGGCGCATGCTTCGTGGATCCATTTGTTACGCAGTCGGACAGTGCTCGGCTTTGCCCTGGGTTACTTCATCCTGATGATTGGGCTCTACGGGCTGGGATTCTGGATTCCGCGGATTCTCACTTCGCAAGGGCTGCCGGTCGCGCAAACCGGATGGATGACGGCTCTTCCGTACGTGATCGCGACGCTGGGCATGGTGCTATGGTCCCGACATTCTGACAGTTCGGGGGAGCGACGTTGGCATATCGTGCTGGCATTTCTGGCAGCGGCTTTGGGCATGTACATTGCCTCCGTCACCCAGATGGCTGCAGTCAGCGTGGCAGGCTTTTCGATTGCGGCGTTAGGAATCTGCTCCGCCATGCCGCTGTTCTGGGTCGCGGCCACAGAACATCTTGGCGAGAATGGCGTCGCCGGCATCGCCATCATCAACGCAATCGGCTGCCTGGGTGGATTCTTTGGGCCGTTTTGGATGGGATGGCTGGTGGACCGCACACATTTCTTTTCTGCAGGATTATTGGCCGCCGCGATTACGCT
>JAZKAG010000050.1:97777-106584 GCA_040389265.1 Acidobacteriota bacterium | reverse complement strand
GACCTGCACCATCGGCGACTGTTGCGATCTGAGAGTCATGCATCCCATCATTGCCGGCTCAGTGTGACGACCAGTCAAGACGGGCTATTTCCTCTGTGGAGATTTGGCAAAATCTAAGGAAAGGTGGGCCAGCCGCCTAACGAAAGGCGGACAGGCGCCATTCGTTGGTCATATTCTTGCGCCGGTCGCAGAATTCAAGCAATGTAGGTGGAATGATGGTTGTTGTCTGCATGTTCCTGATGGCAAGTTGCCTGGCTGCGGAGGGCGTTGTTTTGCTCTTTTCGGGGTTTCCGCTTCCGGGTCAGCCGCCCATGCTGTATGCGGTCGGGACTCTGTGGGTTTTCACTTCTTTGTCGATGTTCAAGTTTCTTCGACAACCTCTGGCTACGACGGCTTTGGGTTGCTTACTTTTTGCTGTCAATGCTTATGATCTCTGGTTTCACTCGAATGAGGAGAAATCCGTTCCATGGTTTTTGTACCAGCACAGTCTCGAGATTGTATTCATCGGGCTATCGTGCATCGGATTTGCTCTCCTCCGCAGGCAGAAAGCTGCTGCATCCGCACATGTATTTATGAGGCACTCTGGGTTTTGTTCAGAACGCACGGCTGACCGTAATGCAAGTCCAATCAAACTACCGGGGCGTCAGCCGACATCCACTACGCGCAACGACGGCGAGTAAAGTTGATTATTCCCGATATGGCATACAAGCGGCGATCTGCGTCAGGACTTGCTGGCGGCGAGAGTGAGGATCAATATCTGCGGTTGGCGGTGGCGCATAATTTGCAGCTTGATGGATGCATTCTTATTTTGCCGCAGCGCATGGTTCCATTTGCTGCGGGAGGTCATCGGTACCTCGTCCGCCTTGCAGATCACATCGCCCGCCTGGACGCCGGCTCGCAGGCCCGGGCTGTTGGGATCGATGCTCTTGACCAGCAGGCCCGTGGAATTCTTCAATCCGAAATAGTGCGCTAGCTGGGAATTCAAAACATCCACAGTGATGCCGGTATAAGGAGGCGTGCCGGGAATATAGCTCATCAGGCCGCCGTTGGAACTGAACGTCTTACCAATGTCGGAAGAGGCCACGCCGAAGAATCCACTGGGTGGCGGAGGCTGAACAGGGGCCTGGGCCGCCGATTGCGCGCTGGGATCAGGTACCGTGTAATGCTGCGACCAGGCCTCCTTCTCCACCGCATCGCGGTCTGCCAGCACCACGGTCATCTCCATCGGCTTGCCGTCGCGGACAATATTCAGCAGCACGGATTCTCCGGGATTCATCTTATGCAGCGTATCGGTGAGGCCTTCGGCGCTCTCGACCTTCTTCCCCGCGAACTTCACGATCACATCATTCGGATGCAGTCCAGCTTTACCCGCCGGCGCGTCGTGGTCGACGGCGGCAATCTCCACGCCTTCATTCGAAGCCAGGTGAAGATTTTGACGTTGTTGTTTGGTCAGGTTTTCGAAATCCACGCCGAGGTATGCGCCGTGATGATGAGAACTACCCACGCCGACCATCCCCTCCATGGGATGTGTGCCGGCTGCGGCTGGTACGATCAGCAGCGCCAGGCAGGCAAGACTCCATGGAAGCGATTGAGGTTTCATAAATTCATGTTCGATTGCTGATGGGTTAGCCACTTACTTCTCAGCGAATCCGCAGCTCAGTTCCGCGACTAACTGTATCAGGATGGCGCCTTGCCGTGAACCATACCCGGCGTTGAATCGGTTGGGGTGACTATTCCGTGGGGGGAATGGCCTGCAGAACTTTGAGCGACGCTTCGCGAATGGCCGGGTTGTCATCTCCGGTGGAGACGGTTTGCAAGACCACCCGCACACTGCTATCCGCCTGGACTGGCTCCAGCATCTGCAAGGCCTGGCTGCGAACGGACTGGCTGGGATCATGCATCAGGGACTCGAGCACAGCGTCTCGCACCCGAACATCCTGACCCACATACGGGTTGAGGCCTTCCAGGGCTTTCAACCGGACGCCAGGGTCGCGATCATAGCGTAAAGCCACCATCATGGCCGTTCGTACCGGTCCATCTTCACAGGCATGACCCGCCTTGCATTGCGCCGCCAGCAAAGAGACCGAATTGCGTTGCACGCTTGGATCGACGTCATTCCGCGTGGCCATCAGCAACAGCTTCTGCACCTCCGGGTCGTCGATCGAACCCTCAATTGTGGCCGGCACCATGGTGTTGAAGTGGACCTCCACCATGTCGGTATTCGGATGCTGCACAATTGAGCTGACGTTGTAGACCGAAGGGGCTGCGGTGTTTTCCGCGGGTACCGCGGCAGAAGCGAGATGGGCGGCCGGATGGTGCTCCACGGAATGTTTCCAATAATGTCCCGCCGAAGCGCCTATTCCCAGCCCCACAACGGCGATCGCCATGGCCATGCCAGGTGCGGCCTGCAACTGGGCAAGGAAGCCATGCCATCCGATCTCCAGCCGCATCCACAAACTGGGAGGCGGCAACAGATCGAGCGCGTCATCCAACCGCACGCGGCTTTGGGCTAAAAAGTTTGGAGAGGGTTCTTCGACGGGCGCCAGCGACATCGTCTGTCGAAATGCCTGGTACGCCTGCAACTCCCCGCGGCAAAATTCACAACCTGTCAGATGCAGTTCCAGACTGTGACTCTGTTCGTCGGACAGTTCTCCGTAGATATATTGCACAATCAACTGTTGTGCATGATCGCATTTCATGGCCTGCTCCTGAAGTTGAAAAAATACGTCATTTTTTTGCCGTCTTTTATCGCACGACTGACAACTGTGTCCGCAGCTTCCGGGTAGCACGAAAGAGGGTATTCTTGGCTGTCTCTTCCGTGGTGTTCAACATTTCTCCGATGGTCCGCAGCCGCAGGCCCTGATAATGTTTCAGTTCAAAAACAGTGCGTTCGCGCGGTGTCAAGGTCCCCAGCGCGATCTGGATTTTTTCAGCCAACATTTTTCGATCCAGTTCTCGCGCAGGATTGGCCATGGCCCGGTCGTCCGACACATTGATCATGGTGTCGTGTTCCTCGCCGGTGGCGTCGACGATCACCGAAGGGTCTTCGCGGCGGGTCTTGCGGCGGCGCAGCAGGTCGAGGCAAAGATTGGTGACGATGCGATAAATCCAGGTATAGAAGGAGCACTCGAAGCGAAAACTGCCGATGTGACGATAGGCCTTGAGGAAGGCTTCCTGATGGATATCCTGCGCATCCTGTTCGGAACCGGTCAAATGCAAGGCCAGACGGAGCACCGACTGATCGTACTGGCGCACCAGTGCGTCGAAGGCTTCACGAGAGCCTCTTTGCGCCTCGCGGATGAGTTCCGCGTCCTGCAGCCGCGCTGAACTTTCGGCGTACATCCTTGATTTTGATTGTATCCGGGAGGGCGCACTGCGAATTTGTGGGGATGGAAAGGTATCTTGCACGGGGATGGCGAATCGCTGCGGCTCCATCGGCTATGTCTCCAATCGTTTTGACGGAATTTTTGGTTAAACGTGAGCCGATGCGGGGTTTGGCCGCGAGCCCAGGCGTGTCGAGTGCCGCAGCAGTGCCCACGTTCTCCTTTACTTTGCTATAGCTCGGGGTCGGCGGCCCCTCCCATTGGGTTGGCTGGGTCGGCGGCGGGGAGGAGGTGGCGTCCGTGATTTTGCTCTACACTGGGCCTCATGACTCCTGTTTCCCATCGATCTTCCGGGGATGCGCAATCCTCCTTTTTTTTGAATGATTCCAGCCGTAAACCTGCTGGAAATTGGGCCGTGGCGTATACCGACGGCGGGTCGCGAGGCAATCCGGGCCCGTCGGGCTATGGGGTCGTGATCCAGGGGGAAGACGGAACGATTTTGGGCGAACTTAGCGAATTTCTGGGGATGCGCACCAATAACGTGGCGGAATATTCAGGTCTGTTGGCGGCGCTGGAGTTTGCGCTGGCCAAGGGCCATCCTCGCCTGCGGGTGGTTTCTGACTCAGAGCTGATGGTCAAACAAATCCGCGGGCAATATCGCGTGCAGAGTCCAGATTTGCGGCCGCTGTATGAGGAGGCCAAGCGCCGCATCGCCAGGCTGGAGGCATTCCAGATTGAGCATGTGCTTCGGGGAAAAAACAAGAAGGCGGATGAGTTGGCGAACCAGGCGATGGATCGAGGCATGCGGCGAAAGCCCGAGGTCAAGGTTGGAGGGTCCAACTCGCCGGTTGCTGCAGAAGCGCCTCCCGTCAGGCCGCTGCGAGGAATCGTCAAAGAGGGAAGAATCAACCTGCTGGAAGGATCGATCCCGGAAGGAACCATCGTGGTGGTGATGCCGGAAAAAGCGCTGGGTCAAAGAATGGGCAAGCCGTAGAAGATTGTCGGTCCGGCGTGAAGCGAAAGCGACCTAGCTCGTAGAGGCCAAGGCGGCTTTGACTTGTTCGCTGACCAGCTTGCCGTCGGCACGCAACCCGGCCGCCTGAAATTTGGCTTGCACGGCTTTCATCACGCTGCCCATATCGCGCGGAGTTGGCTTGGAACCAGAGGCGGACATCTCTGCGATGACAGCCTCGACGTTGCTGCGGATATCTTCTGGCGATGCAGACTTGGGCAGATAGCTCTCGATGATCGGAATTTCGGCAGCTTCCTTCTCCACCAGGTCCATGCGATTGCCCTTGGTGAATTGCTCGATCGAATCTCGGCGCTGCTTCACCATGGTGACCAGCACCTGCTCGGCTTCGGCATCGGTCAGTGGCGCTCGCTTGTCGATTTCCTTATTTTTGAGTGCAGATTTCATCATGCGGAGGGTCGACAGGCGGTCCGCCTCTCGCGACTTCATCGCCGCCACCATGTCCTGCTGCACTTTGTCTGTCAAGCTCACGAGACCACCACCCCTTCACTTTTTTGCTGAAAAAGACCGCAATCCACTGATTATATGCGCGCAGCAAAACCCCTGTTTTTTCTCTAGAATGGAAGCATGTTCCATAAGACGCGTCTCTTTACTCCCGGCCCGACTCCTTTGCTGCCAGCGGCGCAGTTTGCCATGGCTGCCGCAGATCTGCACCATCGCACTCCGGAATTTCGTGCCCTGTATCAGCGCGTTCTGGAACAGCTGAAAGCCTTTGTCGGCACCAGGAACGATGTGATTCTGCTGACCAGTTCCGGGACGGGGGCGATGGAGGCTTCCATCTCCAACCTGACCTCGCCGGGCGACCGCGTGCTGGTTCTGACCGCCGGCAAATTTGGCGAGCGCTGGACCGGACTGGCGAAGGCGTTTGGCTGTCAGCCGGATGTCGTCAGCGCTGCCTACGGGCAGACATTGCCGTTGGCGGAAGCCAAGGCTGCGCTGCGCAGCGACACGAAGCTGGTGCTGATGCAGGCGACCGAGACCTCGACCGGCGTGCGCCACGATGTGAAGGCGGTGGCGGAGATGCTTCGCGCGGCCGGCAGCGACGCCTTGCTGGTGGTCGATGCCATTACCGGCCTGGGAACGACCCATCTGGATATGGACGCCTGGGGCATCGATGTGTTGATTGGTGGGTCGCAGAAGGCTGTGATGATCCCGCCGGGTCTGGCTTACCTGGCCGTCAGTGAGCGCGCCTGGAAGCGGATGGAAACGACCAAGAATCCCCGCTACTACTTCGACCTGCGCAAGGAGCGGAAGAACGCGTCCAAGGGCGAATCCGCATACACGCCCGGAGTGGCCTTGATCGCCGCACTGGGCGCTGCGTTCGACTATATCGCCGCTCAGGCCGGGGGCGATCTGGGCAAGGGCCGCGTGGCCCTGGTAGAGAATGCCGAAACCTGCGCTGCCATGATGCGCGCGGCAGTCCCGGCCATGGGAATGCGCTTGTTCGCGCCGGAGGCTCCCGCGGCCGCGGTGACGGCTGTGATGCCGCCCGAGGGCGTGGATTCCGGCATCATCGTCAAGCAGCTCAAGGCTCGCTTCGGCACCATCGTCGCAAATGGCCAGGGAGAGATGAAAGGCCAGCTATTCCGGGTGGCGCATCTTGGCTTTTTCGATCCGCTGGACACGCTGGCGGTCATTGGCGCGCTGGAGCAGGTGACAATCGATTCGTTGCCTCCATCAAAATTCAAATTGGGCGATGCATTGGCCGCTGCGCAGCGTGTCTTCGCGGAACGCAGTCGCAGCCTCGACGGGGCCTCCACAACGACTTCAAAGTCCGAGGCTGTCGCCGAACCCGCCGGGGTTGGCCGATAATTTTCCTGGGGGCGCTCCCTTTTTAAAGGATGCGGAGCGCCCTTTGACCTGTGCCTTGGGAAGATCGCTTCAAAACCAACGATAGGAAACCAGCCATGAAAGTTGTTCTCGCGGAAAAAGTGTCCCCAGCTACGATTGCTGTCTTTGCCGACGCTGCCGATTGGAAAGTGGTCACCCACGACCAGATTAAGAACGGCTTGCCGGCCGAGTTGGCGGACGCCGATGCATTGGTTGTTCGCTCTGCGGTGCAAGTGGATGCTGCGCTGCTGGAAAAAGCACCGAAGCTGCGCGTGATTGGGCGTGCCGGCGTGGGCGTGGATAATATCGACGCAGAAGCCGCGACGCGCAACGGCATAGTTGTGATGAACACTCCCGGAGCGAATGCGGTTGCTGTAGCGGAACTGACGCTGGCGCTAATGATCGATCTGGCTCGCATGGTTCCGCGCGCCAACACGACCATGCATGCGGGAAGCTGGGAAAAGAAATCGTTGCAGGGAACGGAGCTGCGTGGCAAAACGCTGGGCATTATCGGCCTGGGTCGGGTCGGTTTAGAAGTGGCGCGACGCGCCCGCGGCTTTGGCATGGAGCTGGTCGGCAACGATCCCTTTGTTTCGGCGGCAATTGCGCGCGAGAACGGCGTGCGCCTCGCCAGTCGCGAGGAAGTATTTCGCCAGGCCGATTACCTGACGCTGCACGTTGGTCTTACGGACGATACCGAAGGCATGTTGAACGTTGCGACCTTTGCGACGATGAAAAAAGGCGTGCGGCTGGTGAACTGCGCGCGTGGCGAACTGATTGTCGAAGAAGACCTGGTGGCGGCGCTGAAAAGCGGCCAGGTGGCGGGCGCCGCGCTCGATGTATTCCGCAAAGAGCCGCTGAAGGATTCGCCATTTTTCGGACTCGACAACGTCATTCTGACCCCGCATATTGCGGGCTCAACCGCAGAAGCCCAGGAAGCGGTGGGAATCCAAATCGCAGAGCAGGTTCGCGCCTATCTCAGCACGGGCGTTGTCCAGAATGCAGTCAATTTCCCGTCGCTTTCGTACGAGGAATACACGACGCTGGCCCCCTACATCGAATTGGGAGAACGGCTTGGAAAATTTCTGACCGCAACCTTTGGGTCGAGTGTGGAAAGTGTCGATCTCGCGTACTCCGGCCAACTGGCGGACATGCGCACGGAGTTGGTTCGCGGCGCAGCGCTGTGCGGAATCTTGAGCCGTTCCGAGCATGTGAATCGCATCAATGCGGCGTCTGTCGCTGCGGAACATGGCATCCGTGTCCATGAACAAAAGGCGGAAGCCCTGACCGGTGGGGCCGGCAACGTGCTGAAGCTGACGCTGCATGCTGCTCATCAAAGTATGACGGTGACCGGAACGACGCGGCATGGAAGATTTCCGCGGCTGCTGTCGTGCGATGGCATCGACATTGAAGCTCCATTGGAAGGTACGCTGTTGTTCCTGCGCAATCGGGACGTTCCTGGAGTCATTGGCAAAATCGGCACGACGCTGGGAGATATCGAAGTGAATATCGCCAACTTTGCGCTGGGCCGGGCCGACAGTCATGATGGCAACGGTGATCGACAGGCGCTGGCCGTCATCCACATGGACGTCGAGACCACGCCGGCTCAGATGCAGAAGGCCGTGGAAGCGCTGGGCAATCTGGAAGCGATTACAAGTGTCCGGCTGGTCAAATTGACGTAAGCTGAATCGCGAAGCAAGAGAAATCTTGCAGCATCGAACGCGCCTGCAGTAGCATTTCAAATGCAGCGCGACCGTAAGTGTTACCCATGTGACACTGGGCGCGAACTGCTTTCGCGACCGTCGACGAAACCATGGGTAATGACGATCTGTAATTCGATGAAATTCAATTGGTATTGATGTAGAGGGTCTCCCTGCATGCCGTTATACGAGTACGAATGTAAACAGTGCCACGAACGACTGGAAAAGATTCAAAGCTTCAGCGCGCCGCACGAGACGAAATGTCCGAAGTGCGGCGGCGAGCTGGAGCGGGTGATTTCCGCGCCTGCGATTCAGTTCAAGGGTGCGGGCTGGTATGTGAACGACTATGCCAAGTCGGGAAGCAAGCCCGCCAAGTCCGATTCCGCCAGCAAGTCAGAGGGCAAAGCTGATATTTCTGCGGCCGCCTCCGACGGCAAGTCAGACTCCAGCAGCAGCCAACCTGCGGCATCGACCTCCGACTCTGCTTCATCTTCTTCGGCCCCTGCGGCAGCGAGCGATTCAGGATCCGGCAAATCAAGCGCGGGAAGCTCGAGCAACTCGAAGTCTTCGTAGCCATCGGCTGTGGTTGGAGTTTACGCAACTCCCGTGTTCTGCAGCCTTTGAAGTCTCCATCTTCCTGATTCATTCCGCCCGCATAGATTGACTACAATCAGCCTGTGCTGGATACCTCTCTCCCCATCCCGGCGAACGACCTGGAGGCATGGCTGCACGATCTGCCTGCGCGGCCGGCGGTGTTCGCGTTGTTTGGTCCGGAGCCGTCCGGCGACACTCCCGCGCTCGAGCCGTATATTTCCAAAACAGCCAACCTGCGCCGAAGAATGCATCGATTGCTGGCTCCGTCCACTGCGGGGGGCAAGCGGCTGCACCTGGGCGGAACCGCGGTGCGGCTGGATTATTCTGAGG
>JAZKAG010000050.1:88921-97767 GCA_040389265.1 Acidobacteriota bacterium | reverse complement strand
TGGGATCGGAGTTCGCAACCGCTTTGCTGATGCTGCAGGCAGTGCGGCGCTATTGCGGTGAACGGGTGCGGAAGCATCTGCATCTGCGATCGCCTTCCTTGCTGCGGCTGGCCTGGGAAAATCGGTACCCCCGCGTGTACGTCACCAATCGCGTCATCCAGCGCGCTCTGGCGACAACCTACGGACCCTTCCCATCGCGGGCTGCGGCCGAACGCTATCTCGACGACTCGTTGAATTTTTTTGAGCTGCGTCGATGCACAGAGGAGCTTCACCCTGATCCCGCGTTTCCGGGATGTGTCTACTCCGAAATGAAAATGTGTTTGGCGCCTTGTGTCAAGGGCTGTAGCGATGATCGCTACGCGGAGGAAGCGGAACAGGTGAGCGGCTGGAGAAGGAGCGGGACGCTGCTTCGGCGGCACTGGATTTTGAGAAGGCCGCCCGCCTGCATCAGCAGATTCAAAAAATGAAGACTGTCGCACAGCAAGCCGCGCCGCTGGTGCATCCACTGGCAGAGCTCGATGCGGTGATTTTGCAGCCGGCTGTGGCACAGCCGAGATGCGCTGTCGATGGAAAGCCAGAGAAAATGTCCAATCGCGCGCTGCGGACGGAAGCAACTCACGTCGCCATCTATCTGCTTCAAGGCGGCAGGATCTTTGGACCCGGATTTTACTCGGTGGAAGGGATGCGTCATCCCAATGAGCGAGCTGGTTCCACCTCGCTATTTGCGCATCCCACGCTGCTGGAACCGACTCCGCTGGAAGCGCCTCCAGTCACAAAAAGTCCGGATGCTGTTGCGCAATCGCCTGGGACGAAGCTGCTTCGAGGCCAGCTAGAACAGCGCCTGCAGGCGGTATTGCAGGAGTTGGAATATCGGGCCGGTTCTGAAAAAACGTCTCCGGAACAATTGGGCGAGCATTTGTCGCTTCTGGCGCGCTGGTACTACCGGCCAGCCAATCGGCGAGTGGGAGAAATCTTCTTCCGCGAGGAATCAAACACCTCGAATGCTGCAGCGGAGCGGCCATTCCCCTTGTCGCGAATCTTACGAGGAATTTCTCGCGTTTTCTGCGGACAAAAAGATGCTTCGGAAGCCACTGTGGACACGGGCGGCTCGTCGCCCTCCGGTATCGAGCTCCAATTATGATACGATTTTTTCCACTCTATGATTCGCCATCGAAAGTCTTGTTCCGCTTGTTTCCAGGTGTTTTTTCTGGGGCTGTCGGCTGCGTTATTCTGCGCTCCGATGGCGTGGGCGGCAAGCTCCTCTGACAAACTGCCGATCAGCCTGGACGAGTTTTTCAGCTTCGTGGAAATCCATGGCCTGGCTCTGGCTCCGGATGGCAACACGGCTGTCATCGGTACCGAGCGAGCTGACTGGAAGCAGAACCGTTTCCGCGATGATTTGTGGATGTGGCGGAAGGGAGAGAATTCCATCACGCCTTTGACCACGACCGGGCATGACAGCGATCCTCATTTCTCGCCGGACGGAAATTACGTTGCGTTTCGATCGAACCGGCCCTTGATCTCGGAAGGAGAAGCCGCCAAGGATGCGGTCGAGCGGGTATGGATTCTCCCGGCTCATGGCGGTGGTGCATTCCCCCTGTATAAGGAGCCATTGAGCGTCGACGCGTTCACCTGGTCGGGCGATGGCCAAGCGATTTTCGTGGCGACGCAACAACCGATTTCCGAAGACAAAAAAACTGCGGAGAAAAAGGCATGGAAGGATACGGTGCGCTGGCGCGATCAGCGGCGTGGGGATGACATTCTGCGAATACCGATTGCCGCTGCGATGCCGCAGCCCAAGTTGCTGATGGCTTCCGACAGTGAGGCGAAGCCGGATGCGGACAAGAAAGCGAAATTGCCCTCCGATGCAACGGTGGTGGCGCAATTCCCGCTGGCCGTCACGGAACTGGTCGCTGCGCCGGATGGAAGCCTGCTGGCCTTCGAGAGCCGCTCGCTGCTGAACCGGCAGGAAAACCCGGCAGACTACGAAATATTTACTGTTGCGGCGAATGCGACCTCGGCGACGGCAAAGCAACTGACCCACAACCAGGCGTATGAAGCCGGTTTGCATTGGAGCCGGGATAGCAAGACGCTGTACTTCTCTGTGCCGGCCGCCGCAGGGTCGGCAGAGCAGGCGTATCAGGACGTGCAGGGCCGCTTGTATGGAATGGATCCGGCCAGCGGGAAGATGACGCGATTCGGCGCCGATTACAAAGGCAGTTGGGAGGGCTACGCGATTCAGTCCGACGGAAGCCTGCTGGGACGCGGCATGACCGGACTGCAGACGCAGATCTACGGCGTAAATGGCGCGAAAGCCAGCCAGCTGCCCGGCGTCAAAGGTAGCTATGGCAATGTACACACCGCGTCGCACTCGCCGCGATTAGTGTTCACTCACTCCGCGATCGATGAACCGACGGAGGTCTATGCAGCAGACGATGCGGCTCACCTTGATCAGGCGAAACCGATTACTCAATTCAACAAATTATTCACCGAGCGAGCCCTGCCGAAGTGGACTCCATATCACTGGAAGTCGCCCGACGGTACGGACGTGGAAGGCGTGCTGCTCTATCCGCCGGGCAAGTTCGGGCAAAAACATCTGCGTATGTTTACGCTGATTCACGGAGGTCCCGCCGACGCCGATGGCGACAGATTCGGCGCCGACTGGTATGACTGGGCGATCCTTGCCGCCGATAATAATTGGCTGGTGTTCCGGCCGAACTATCGCGGATCGAGCGGTTACGGCGACAAATTTCAGCTCGAGATATCCCCGGTCATCGTTTCGCTGCCTGGAAAAGATATTCTTGCCGGCGTCGACAAGCTGGTCGCAGATGGCATTGCGGACCCCGATCATCTTGCGGTCGGCGGATACAGCTATGGCGGCTATATGACCAACTGGCTGATCACGCAGACGACGCGTTTTCGCTCCGCGGTTTCTGGCGCGGGCGCAGTGGAGCACGCCGCCAACTGGGGCAATGACGACATGTCCTTCGACGATGCCTGGATGCTCGGTGGAACTCCGTGGCAGAACCCGGCGCGGTATCAAAGTGAAGCGGCGCTATTTCAGTTCGACAAGGTCAAGACGCCGGTCCATGACGTCATCGGGGGCGCCGATATTCGAGTTGCCGCCGAGGAAGGATACCTGTTCGAGCGGGCACTCGAAACAGAAAAAATTCCGCACCAGTTCCTTGTGTTTCCCGGAGAAGGGCACGGACTGGCCAATGATCCGTGGCATGGCTATATCAAAGTGCGGGACGAGCTTTTATGGTTAGAGAAGTATGATCACGCCAGCAAATAACTGTGTCCGTTCGCTGTTTTGGGAAGGCAGTTTCGAGTGAACGGACAGCCCCCGCAACCGCAAAGCTTACCAACTGGAATGGTCCGTCAGGATTCGTGGCAACGCTGGCGTCCACGCCTCGAAGCGCTGCTTGCATTGCTGGCCCTGATTCCGATCGCCCTGTTTCTCATCGCGAGCCTTGGCCGCCTCGCATACAACTTTCCACTGGAGCAACTGGAAGGCTCCATGCTGTTGGCGGCCGAGCGCGTCGCGCACGGTCAACCGATCTACATCCGACCCAACTTCACTTTCATCCCTTATATGTATGCGCCCGCCTATTATTACGTGTCGGGATGGGCGGTGCGGCTTTTAGGACCTCGTTTTCTTGCGCTGCGACTGGTTTCACTCCTGAGTACCTGCGCATCGATGGCTCTCATTTACCTTTTTGTGTTTTTCGATGCGCCGGGAACGCGGGCACGGAGACATCTGGCGGCTCTGGCGGGGGCGGCGCTCTATGTGGCGGCATATCTCTGGACACGCGAATGGTTCGACCTCGGCCGACTCGACTCCTTCTACATATTGTTGTTGCTGCTGGCGTTGTTTTCGACGCGGCATCTGCATCCAATCTTCGCTGCTGCGATGTGGACGCTGGCCTTTCTGGCAAAACAAACCATCTTTCCCGTCGCGCTTGTCGTGCTGTGTGTGGACTGGAAACGTCCACGCCGGCTGCTGTTGGGGGTTGGAAGTTTCCTGCTGATGACGGCTGTTTCCAGCCGCGTGCTGGACCACGCCACACACGGCTGGTTCTGGTTTTATGCATTTACCGTGCCGCACGCGAATGCCGATCTCTGGTTGCGCCCGGCGGTGTTCTATATCTCTTCGCAATTGGTTGCGCCCTATGGAGTGGCGCTGCTGATCATCGCGATGGCATGGGTTTGGACGCGCCCATCGCTGGCCGACGCGAGAACCCGCTTTTACTTGTTGGCCGGGGCGGCCCTCTTTGGATTGTGCTGGTTTCTGCAGGCGCATGGAGGCGCGACCGCCAACACGCCTATGCCTGCATACGCAATTCTGGCGGTCATGTTTGGAATCTCATTCGCTCGGTTGGATGCCACGTTTGTTTTTTCCTCTCGCCATATGGCCCGCGTTTTTTTGCTGGCTGCGGTCGCTATACCGTGGATCAGCTGGGTCTATAACCCGCACGATTTTATGCCTCACTCCGATTTGATTTCATCTCAGGAAAAGTTGATTTCCTGGCTGCGGACCTTTCCCGGCGACGTCTTTCTTCCGTCCAATCCATATGAGAGCGTGCTGGCGGGGAAGCAGTCGCACCCGGACAGTGCAGCACTGCACGATGCGTTGCGTCCCGATCTACCCGAAGTCGACAATGCGGTGAAGGCAAAAATTGCCGAGGACGTCGATCAAAACAAATTCGATGCGATTGTGCTGGACGGCCTGCCGGAAGATATTCTGCCCAGCCAGCCCTGGTTGCCTGCGGACTTGACGCAGCGCTATCCCATCGTGGGTGTCGTGCCGGGGGCGGATGTCAACGACCCATTTGGTCCTCATGCCAGCTATTTTTTGCTGCCATGTCGAGAGAAGGGGCTGGCCATCGAACGTAAGTGGAAGCTGCTCGGAACCGGCGGACAAAGCGTTTGCCCCTCTGACTAACGTACCGTGGCGCTGATAGACTAAAAAGACCGTGGTTGAACTGGTACCCTCAATTCTTTCCGCAGACTTTGCCCACCTGGCCGAGCAGATTCAGGCCGCGGAGCGAGGCGGCGGAACTGTGATCCACATCGATGTGATGGACGGGCATTTTGTGCCTAACATCACCATGGGTCCGCCGGTTGTTGCGTCCTTACGCAAGGTGACCAGGCTGCCGCTGGATTGCCATTTAATGATTGAGAATCCGGATGAATTTATTCCTGCGCTAGCCGAGGCGGGAGCGAATTGGGTCAGCGTGCATTATGAAGCCTGCCGGCACCTGCATCGCACGCTGCAGTTGATTCAGCAGCATGGGATGAAGCCGGCCGTCGTGATCAATCCCGCGACGCGGGTGAACCTGCTGATCGACATTTTGCCGATGGTGCACCATGTCCTGGTGATGAGCGTGAACCCAGGATTCGGTGGCCAGCAATTTATTCCGTTTTCGCTGGAGAAGATTCGGCATCTATGCGCGATTCGCGCCGACCTGGGCCTGGAATATAGGGTGGAAGTCGATGGCGGCATCGCGGATGACACCGTGGCCCAAGTGGTAGAGGCGGGAGCGGACCTGCTGGTGGCCGGATATGCGGTCTTCGGCGATGGCCATCCGGAAGAGAATGCGCGGCAGTTATTGCAGATGGCGCGCGCCGCTGCCGGAGAGCGATTGAAACCGGCGGCGAAAGGCATCAATCTTGGAAAAAATGTACGGGAAAATGGCAGACCGATTCACCGGACTACAGGCAAGCGAAAAGGTCTGCTAAGGGGAAGTACAGCATGAGTGGTTTCATCGGTTATTCAAGTCGTCGTATTCTGCAACGCTGTGTCGCCGTTGGCACTTTGGCGGTTTTGGGCAGCAGCATGGCCCATGCGGGAATTTTCCGTCACAAGCAGAAGCCGCTGTCGCAGAAAGACGATGCCCTGGCGAGCGTGAGCAGTAACCAGCCGGATAAAGAGCTGTTCGATCGCGCCATGATCGCCATGAAGAAGGGCAAGTTTGACATTGCCCGTCTCGATCTGCAGACGCTGCTGAATACTTATCCGGATTCGGAATACCAGATGCGCGCCAAGCTTGCTATCGGCGACACCTGGTACAAAGAGGGCGGCACTGCTGCCATGCAACAAGCCGAAGAAGAATACAAGGATTTCATTACCTTCTTCCCCGACAAGCCGGAGGCTGCGGAAGCGCAGATGAAGGTGGCCGACATCTACTACAAGCAGATGGAGAAACCGGATCGCGACCCGACCAATGCGATCCGCGCCCAGGAAGAATATCGGGCGATGGTTCTGCAGTACCCCGACTCCAGCCTGATTCCGCAGGCGAAGCAGCGGCTGCGGGAAGTGCAGGAAGTGCTGGGGGACCACGAGTTCAACATCGGCGCATTTTATGAAACACGCTTGAACTACGCGGCTGCAACCGCCCGCCTGCAATCTGTGATTGACACCTATCCGCTTTATAGTCGCGTGGATGAAGCGCTGCTGGATGTGGGCGATGCCTATGCCGCACAGGCCCGCAACATCAACACGATGCGCATCGATCCTGCGGCCAAGGAGCGACTGGAAAAGCTATTCAAGAATCGTGCCGCCCAGGCCTATGACCGCGTGGTGCTGGAGTATCCCATGGCGCCGCACGCCGACGACGCTCGCGACCGGCTGGAAGCGATGAATATGCCGGTACCGCAGCCATCGCAGGTGCAAGTCGCCGACAGTGCGGCCATCGAGCAAAGTCGCGCACCGGTGAATTTGAAATATAAGGCATTCCTTCTGATTACGGCCCGTCCGTCCACAGTGCAGGCAGCCCGGGTGGGCGAGCCGAGCTTGAGTAATCCTCCGCAAATCACCGCGCCGCAACTGGTCAAGGCGGAGATGGAAGATCTTCGCTGGGCCATTAAACCGGAGGGCAAGCCAGCTCCCTCGGTTGCCGGTACGTCGAATAAGCTGAGGACGGTGGCGGACACCAATGGCGAATCGAACGCCAATGGCCCTGTCGGCGAAACCCAGCCTGCCTCCAGCGGACTGCAGATGAACGATATCTCAGGCGACAATGGCGTGAATGGAAGCGTGATCAATAACTCCGATCAGAACCAGCCAACGCCGCCCTCGCCGCCGAATGCGGTGGAACCACCCGTTGGCACGCAATCTGTTCCACCCTCGAGCGCACCTTCGGTTGGCGGAAATGGCAACCCTGCGGTTCCTCCGGCCAATACAACCGACAGCACCGGCAATCCGACCGAATGGCCATCCGCGCGCCAGGACAACGGTGGATTGCCAACCGTCACGCCTCCCAACAGCACACCTTTGCCGGCCGTGCAGAAGGCCGCTCCCGCACCGGCCCAGGTGAACGATGTCAAGGAGACAGGCCATCCGGTGAATACCGTGGATCAAACGACAGCCAGCAACGGCAAGAAAAAAAAGAAGAAGAATCCCAAGCCGCAGTTTGAGGGCAAAGAAGAATCTTCCAGCACCCACAAGAAAAAGAAGGGTCTGCACAAGCTGAATCCCTTCTAGACCTACAGGCAGACAGGCGGCGGCATCGTGAAAGCGGTGCTGCCCGTCAGCCCAGATCGTACTTCTTTGCGAACTGAAAGGGGTGTGCGTTGCGGCGTTCGAAATTCCTTTGTTCGACCCTCCAACTTCCATGGGTCGTTCTCCTCCTGGTAGGAATCTGCCTCTCCTTCGGCGCCCTGGCGCAATCTACTGCTGACCGTCCGAAACCTCCACAACTTCCGCAAACTCCCGAAGTCCACGCCGATCATTCCGTCACGTTCTATTTGTATGATCCCGGCGCCAGCCAGGTTGAACTGAGCATGGATGGGCATGCCGGCGGCCAGCCCATGACGAAGGACGATCGAGGGGTTTGGAGCATCACCGTTCCACCGTTGCAGCCCGATCTCTACGATTATCTTTTCGTCGCTGACGGCGTGTCCACGCTCGACCCTTCTAATCCAGACGTCAATCCAAATCTGCGGGACCCCTCGAATGTTTTTGAGGTTCATGGAGATCAGCCTGAGCCCTGGGATGTGCAGGATGTTCCACATGGAGTCGTTCATCAACACTTCTACAAGTCAGCGATCATCGGCGATCAGCGTGACTATTTTGTGTACACGCCGCCTTCCTATGATCCTCGCGGTCACAAGAAATATCCCGTGTTGTATCTGCTGCACGGATACACCGACGATGCTCGCGCATGGACGGTACTCGGTCACGCCAACTTCATCCTGGACAATCTGATCGCGCAAGGCAAAGCCAAGCCGATGATTGTCGTGATGACACTTGGCTATGGGGCTCCGGAAATCGTCATAGGACCTCGGGCTTCGTTTAGCAGTGCAGCTTTGCGCAAGAAGAATGTCGACTTGTTCACGCAGGCGCTGCTCAAGGAAGTGATCCCGCAGGTGCAGTCGATGTATAAGATTTCGACCAAGCGCGAGGATCGCGCGATTGCGGGCCTCTCCATGGGCGGCGCGGAAAGTCTGATGACCGGCTTGAACCATATCGACACGTTCGCCTGGGTCGGCTCCTTCAGCGCGGGCGGTTTGAATTCGGATTATGTCCAGGACTTTCCGAATTTGAACGCCGACAGTGCGTCACGTCTGCGACTGCTGTGGGTCGCGTGCGGTAAGGATGATCGCTACACCGGTAAGACTCCCCTGATTACCGCGAATCGGCAGTTCGTTGCGTGGCTCAAGTCGAACAACATTCCCGTAACGTTTGTTGAAACCCCTGGTATGCACGAGTGGCCTGTGTGGCGTAAAAATCTGATCCAATTTTCGCAACTACTGTTTCAACCCAAATAAATTCTCTCCCGCACCATGCGCGCGCCAGATGTGTGGAGTGGCCTGTGCTATCGTGAAAATTGGCCTTCCGTGCT
>JAZKAG010000050.1:86736-88911 GCA_040389265.1 Acidobacteriota bacterium | reverse complement strand
CCTGACCCCATGCCTCGTGATCTTCCCAAAGCCTACGACCCGACCGCTATCGAAGATCGATGGGCGGAGTACTGGGTGCGCGAACGCCTCTTTGAAGTTCCCACTCCGGCGAGCCTGGCTGGGCTTCCGCCTAGATTCACGATTCTGCTACCCCCGCCTAATGTAACCGGCCGCCTGCACATGGGCCACATGCTCAACCAGACGGAGATGGACATTCTGACGCGCTGGCACCGTATGCGCGGCGAGCTGGCCCTCTGGGTTCCGGGCACCGATCACGCCGGCATCGCCACGCAGATGATGGTGGAACGCCAGGTCGCGAAAGATGGAAAAACCCGGCAGGAGATGGGCCGCGAAGCCTTTGTCGAACGCGTTTGGGCGTGGAAGCAGGAATACGGCGGCGCCATTCTCGACCAGATGAAACGCCTGGGCGCGAGCGTCGATTGGTCGCGCGAATACTTCACCATGGATGACAGACTCTCTGTCGCGGTGAAAGAAGCCTTCGTGCGCCTCTACGAACAGGGACTGATTTATCGCGGCGCCTACATCGTGAACTGGTGCCCGCGCTGCCAGACCGCCATTAGTGACCTGGAAGTGGTGCATGAGGAGCAGCAGGGGAAGCTCTACGAGATCCGCTATCCGCTGGTGGATGGTACCACATATGTTACCATCGCCACCACGCGGCCGGAGACCATGCTGGGCGATGTTGCGGTGGTTGTCAATCCCAGCGACGCCCGCTATCTCCATCTACACGGAAAAAAGCTGCAGCTGCCGCTAACTGGTCGCGAGATTCCGATTCTTCCGGATGAATGGGCGAATCCGGAATTCGGCACAGGCGCGGTGAAAGTGACGCCTGCACACGATCCCAACGATTTTGCGATTGCCGAGCGACACCGGCTGCCCTCAATTGTAGTGATGGACGAGACCGCCCACATGAACGCCGAAGCGGGTGCGTATGCGGGCCTGGACCGCTACGAAGCGCGCAAGCGAATCCTGGCTGATCTGGAGCAGCAGGGCCTGCTGGTGGCCACCAAGGATTACGTCAACTCGATCGGCAAGTGTGACCGCTGCAAAACGGTGGTTGAGCCGCGCCTGTCGACGCAGTGGTTCATCAAGATTCAACCGCTGGCGGATAAGGCGATCGAGGCAGTGGAGACGGGCGTCATTCGCTTCACACCGGAGCAATACAAGAAGACCTATTTCGAGTGGATGCGCAATATTCACGACTGGTGCATCTCGCGCCAGCTGTGGTGGGGGCATCGCATTCCGGCGTGGCATTGCGCGAAATGCCGCGAAATCACAGTCGCGCGCGAGGCGCCCGCAGTCTGCTCGAAGTGCGGCGACTCGAAGCTGACCCAGGAAACAGACGTGTTGGATACCTGGTTTTCTTCTGGGCTACTGCCGTTTACCGTGTTCGGATGGCCGGTGCAGACGCCGGACCTGGCCGCGTTTTATCCCACGCAACTGCTGGTCACTGGCTTTGACATTCTGTTTTTCTGGGTCGCCCGCATGATCATGCTGGGCTGCCACTTTATGCTGGACGTACCGATGCCGGATGGATCGAAGCGCACCCTGGCGGACGCGGTTCCTTTCCGCGAGGTCTATATTCACGCGCTGGTTCGCGATGCCGATCGCCAGAAAATGTCGAAGACGAAGGGCAACGTCATCGATCCGATCGAAATTATTCACCAGTATGGTACGGATGCAGTGCGGTTCACGCTGGCCTCCATGGCCTCGCCAGGGACTGACATTGCCTTCAGCGAAGCGCGTACCGAAGGCTATCGCGCCTTCGCCAACAAGATCTGGAACGCAGCAAGATTCATTTTTATGCAGATGGAGCGCGCGAAAGAGGCTGGAATCTCGGTTGACCTGCAGCATGTTGGGCAGACGCTGTTGTCGAAGCAAGACGCGCCGCTCGAAGAACGCTGGATTGTCTCGCGCTTCAACCAGTGCGCCGCGGATGTCAATCTGGCACTGGCGGATTATCGGTTTGACGATGCCGCCAACCGCATCTACCAATTCTTCTGGGGAGAATTTTGCGACTGGTATCTGGAAGTTGTAAAAATTCGGCTTGATTTTGGTGAGGCTGCGAATCGCCCAACTACCACGAACGCTCTCGCGGTACTGCTGGCCGTGTTTGAGGGGTCGCTGCGATTGCTGTCGCCGTTCATGCCGTTT
>JAZKAG010000050.1:84463-86726 GCA_040389265.1 Acidobacteriota bacterium | reverse complement strand
TTTTGACGGACGAGATTTGGGCCGCGCTGTACGATGGTGATCCTCCGTTGCAGTCGATCGCATTGGCGCGGTTTCCTGCGGGATCCGAAGCGCGAAGCCCCGGTGTGAAGCCGACCGCCGTCGATGTAGAAATGTCTTTATTGCAGGAGATCATCGCGGATGTCCGTAACCTTCGCAAGGAGCAAGACGTGCCCGAGAAGGAATTGGCTCCCGTCTTCATGACCGGTGCGGATCATGCCCTCGGTACAGTGCGCGATAACGAGGACATGATCCAACGGCTGGCGCGAGTTTCGCAGATTCTCTACTCCGGGCCGAGCACACAAGGCCTTCCTACACGGCACGGGGTGGATTACGAAGTCGCGTTACAGTATGAAAAGCACGTCGATGTTGGGGCCGAACGCGAACGATTGGAAAAAGACCTGACGAAATTCAAAAAGGAAATGGAATCGAAACAGTCACAGTTACAAAATGAGGCGTTTCTCGCCAAGGCGCCGGTAAAAGTTGTCGATGGACTGCGGGCGCGTGCGGACGAACTGCAAACATTGATCGAAAAATCCAACGCAGCGCTGCGTGCGCTGGAATCGCTGGAACCCCGGTAAACATCGCGAAGGGCTAAATATATGGATTGGAAAACAACTCGCGTCACAGCCATATTGGAGCAGGCACTCATCGAGGACCATGCCACGCATGATGCCACGACCGAGTTGACGCTCGATCCCAAGCTATCCGCTTCGGCAGTCGTAGTTTCCAAGCAGGATTGCATTCTGGCCGGCTCGGAAGCGATTTCGCGATTTCTGGAGATCTTTCGCAAACTTGACAAGACTTCAACCAGGCATTTTGAAGTTGTGCATCATCCAGAAATGTTTGACGGCGTGCGCGTGCGCGATGGACAGGCGATTGCTGTGATTCGCGGCAACGCAAGAACGATTCTCGCCTGCGAACGGGTGACGCTCAACCTGCTGCAGCGCATGTGCGGCATTGCCACCGAAACTCGCAAGTATGTGGATGCGGTGGCAGGCACCGGGGTGGTGATTCTTGACACCCGGAAGACAGCGCCAGGATTGCGCCTGTTTGACAAATACGCGGTGAGCTGCGGGGGCGGACAGAATCATCGCATGGACCTGGCCGATGGTGTGCTGATCAAGAACAACCATATTTCCCTGGGTGGCGGCGTCGCCAAGGTGCTGGCACTTGCGATGCAACGGCGGCTGCCAGGGCAGAAAATTCAAATTGAAGTGCGCTCCCTGGCGGAGTTGGAGGATGCTTTGTCTGGCGGCGCCGACTCCCTGCTGTTGGATAACATGACGCCAGCGGAAACGACGCGGGCCGTTGCCATGGCGCGAAAGAAAATGCCGGAGGTGCCCATCGAAGTCTCCGGCGGCATCACCCTGGCCTCTGTACGGGAGTACGCGCAGACAGGGGTGACTTTCATCTCAGTCGGGGCACTCACTCATTCTGTTACAGCCATCGATCTAAGCATGAAGATCACAGCAGAAATTTTTTAGTGATCGATCGTATGGGGGAAAGGCTCCAGCTCGACGTCCTGCAGAACTCAATTGTGGGAACCATCTTCGAAGGCAAACTGCACCTGTTTTCGACCATTGCATCGACCAACACCCATGCGATGCGCGAAGCTGCGATGGGCGCTCCGCATGGCTCGGTTTACATTGCGGAAGAGCAGACTGCCGGGCGAGGGCGCGGCGATCACGCCTGGCACTCCGAACCTTATACCGGGATTTACGTCAGTATTTTGTTGCGGCCGCAATTAGCGGCTGCCGATGGTCTCTGGCTTTCACTCGCAACCGGACTGGCGGTACAGCAAGCCGTCGAGAATGTAACTAGTTTTGTTACAGATATTCGCTGGCCGAATGATCTGCTGGCCGGAGGACGCAAAGTGGGTGGGATTTTGATGGAGATGAACGCTGAGGCCTCCTGCGTCCGCTACGCTGTCATTGGGGTCGGCATCAACGTGAACCAACGCGAGTTTCCACAGGGCATTCGTGAACAGGCGACCTCGTTGCGCCTCGCGACCGGACGCGAAATCCAGCGTACCAACCTGTTGGCTGCGGTATTGCAAAGCCTGCGGCAAGAAATTGATGCTTTAATCCAGCCGGAGAGTGTGGCCGCGGCCTCCATGGAAATTCTCGGCCGCCTGGAGAGGAAGTCAACTTGGATTCGAGGCAAGCATGTGGTTGTGGATGAGGCTGGGGGGTACACTGGCGTCACCGCGGGCCTGGACGGCCAAGGTTTTCTGCTGGTGCAG
>JAZKAG010000050.1:82016-84439 GCA_040389265.1 Acidobacteriota bacterium | reverse complement strand
CTGAAAATGGTGTTCGCAGAGTTTTATCTGGAGGAGTCCGCGAACGATCGAAAGGTTGAAGAACGATGCTCCTGGTGTTGAACGTCAACAACACGAATACCGTGATTGCAATCTATCCCGTGATGGGGGAGCGCATCGGCGAATTGCGCGCGACCTGGCGGATCAGCACGCGGCAGGGCCAGACCGCGGATGAATACGGCATTCTGATTCGCAACCTGCTGCAGACGGAAGGTGTGGACAGTAAAGAAATCAGCGGTGTGATCATTGCCTCCGTCGTTCCTCCAGTCGATTGGATTCTGCGCCAGTTTTCCGAAAGATATTTTAATCACAAACCTTTATTTATTGAGCCTGGAGTCAAAACCGGCCTGCCGATTCTGACCGATAACCCCGGAGAGGTGGGGGCGGATCGAGTCGCGAATTGCGTGGGAGCTTTTCATCAATATGGCGGACCGTGCATCGTGGTGGATTTTGGGACGGCGACAAATTTCGACGTTGTCTCTAAGAATGGAGAATTTCTTGGTGGGGCGATCGCCTCCGGTGTGAATGTAGCCGCCGAAGCGTTGTTCGCAAGGGCCGCGCGCTTGCCGCGAGTGGAAATTAAACGCCCGCCCAAAGTCATCGGCACAAACACTGTTGATAATCTGCAGATCGGATTGTTCTACGGCAACATTGGCTTGGTCGATGGCATTCTGGAGCGGATGATTGCGGAACTGGGGCCGGAGACGAAATGCGTGGCCACAGGCGGCCTGGCGAGGCTGATTGCAGGTGATTCGAAGTTCATCTCCGAGGTGAACGAAACGCTCACCCTGGAAGGATTGCGAATTATTTATGAGCGCAACCTGGTTGCGGGCGCGCGGTTGCGAAAAGGCAACAGCCTGCGGAAGGTTTAATCCACGTCCTTGCAGAATTATTTCAACTACTACACGGAAATTGAAGAGCATTTTCAGCGCCGGCGCGGAACGCTGTTGATGCTTTCGACGCTGGATTGGTCCTTGATCGCCATGTGGCAGGAGGCTGGATTTCCGCTGGAAGCTGTCCTTGCCGGGATTGACGCAACCTTTGAGAAATATGCGGCTCGACAGGCGAAGGGGCGCGTCCGGCGGATTAACGGGCTTGCCTATTGCGCGCAGGAAGTTCTTCGCGCAGTGGAAGACATGCACGAGGCGGCGACGGGCGCGCTACGCAAGCATCCATCCACGCCGCAGGAAAGCGGCTTCGAATCGGCACGGATCGCGATGTTTGTGCGGGCCAACGCCGAGGGAGTCAGGGTTTGTACAACTCCGGAAAAAGCCGGGGACACGTATGCCGACATTTCGCAGCGCCTGGAAACGATGGCCGCATCGTTAAACCGCGAGGATGCAGTTTCAACCGAATCGCTGGAGCAGCAATTGCTTGTCCTGGAGGATCAGATATTTGCTGCGCTGCAAGCGTTCACTCCGGCAGAGGATTTGCTGGCATTGCGGGAGCAGTCGAGCCGCGAGCTTGCGCCGTATCGCAGCCGTCTACAGACCACGCAGATTCGGCAGATCGAGCAGCAGTTTCTGCGGCGCTCTCTGTTCGAGCAGAACCATCTTCCCCGCCTGAGCTTGTTCTACATGCGCCACACATGAAGCTGACAATTGAGAAAGTCATCTACGGGGGCCAGGGATTGGCGCGAATCCCTACGGACGATGCGGCGCGCGGCGGCCTGAGTGTGTTTGTGCCGTTCACTCTGCCGGGGGAAATCGTGGACGCCGAAGTGACTCGAGAGCACCGCGGTTACTCCGAAGCCAAAGTGCACCAGATTGTCGAAGCCGCTGAATTCCGTGCGACACCCCCGTGTCCATGGTTCGCGACGTGTGGCGGATGCCAGTTGCAACACGCCAAATATTCCTACCAGGTGGAATTGAAGCGAGAGATGCTGCGGGAGACCCTGGTTCGAGCGGGCGTGCACGATTTGCCTGAAATAGAGACGCTGATAGGCGAGCCATTGCAATATCGCAATCGCATTCGCCTGCAAATGCAGACGCGGCCAGAATTGTTGGTCGGGTACCGGCAGGCAAAATCGCATCGCATGACCGCCATTGACACGTGCCCCATTGCGGCGCCGTTACTGGAGCAATGCATCGGAATTCTTCGGACCCTGGGTGCAGACGGAAGGGTGCCGGTGGACGCGCAGGAAGTTGAGTTGTTCACGAACCAGGATCAGTCGCAACTTTTCATCACCCTTTGGACGCGGCCGCACGCCGGCAAGCGCAATAAGACTTATGAGATATTTTTCGAAGACCTGCAGCGAGCGATGCCGTCCCTAGTGGGGGCGCAGATGCTGGCAGCGAATGAGGGCAAAGTTCGGTCGCCGAAAGAGCCGCTGCGATGGGGGCGACAGAGCGTGAATTATCGCGTGGCGGGCCGCGAATATACTGTCAGTGCGGGATCGTTTTTCC
>JAZKAG010000050.1:58108-82006 GCA_040389265.1 Acidobacteriota bacterium | reverse complement strand
ACGCTGCTTGATACGTTTGTGGGCGCCGTCGCAGGTGACGAGACCGGCGGACTGGCTTGGGATCTCTACGCTGGGGTGGGATTGTTTTCGGCCGCGCTCGCGGAGCGGTTTCAGCAAGTGATCGCGGTAGAGTCGAGCCCAGCAGCCTGCAAAGACCTTCGGCATAATCTGCGCGGGACCACGGCGCAATATGTGCAGGCATCCACCACGAACTTTCTTCGCCAGGCCATCGAAAGCAAGCAGCCGGCGCCGGATCTGATTTTGCTGGATCCTCCGCGCGCCGGTGCAGGCCTCGAAGCTGCGAAAATGATGGCTGATCTGGGGCCGCGCAGAATCATCTATGTCTCGTGCGACCCGGCAACATTGGGACGCGACCTGGCAGCATTGATACAATCCGGCTACCGCCTACTTTGCCTGCAACTGGTCGATATGTTTCCGCAAACGTACCACATGGAAACCATCGCGACGCTTCAGCGCTAGGTTTCGCGGTCTACATCATGGCTGCAGGCACAACCCCTACGGAGACGACGCGGTCCGTACGAAGGTGGCACGGCTACCAGCCTGCGCCCTTGCGGGCGACGCGGCATCAACTTCAAAAACAGCGATTGTCTTTTGGCAGCGCGCCCATGCTGCTGGCGGCGGCGGGATTCGCGCTTGGCATTATCGATGCGCATTGGGTCTGGCATCCGCCCCTTTTGAGCCTGGTGAGCGTGCTGCTCGCTGCTGGATTGGTGTTGCTGGCGGCGAGAATTGCGGCGCGGGCGCTGTGGTTGCCATTGCTTCTCCTCTGGTTTTGCGCAGGACAGTTCTGCGCGCTGGTAGCACCCGCGCCCACGATTTCTTCAGCGCTTGTGCAGCTTGCCGATGGACTGCAGCGCAGCGTCAGCGGAACGGTCACGGCAGTCCACTCGTCGCGAATCGAGACCCGACTCAGTCCCTATGGAAGGCCTGCGGAGACCGAGCAGACGGAGCAGGTTGATTTGTCGCTGGATCATGTTGAAGATTTCAACGCGAATCACGATTGGCAATCTCCCGTGATGGGAGGGCTTCGCTTGAATGTGTATGCCAAGACTGGAGAGAGTTTGCCGCATTTGCGCTGCGGCGAGCGCCTCACAGTTCAGGTGCGCTTGCATCCGCCCGGCTATTTTCTCGACCCAGGTGCATGGAATTATCCGGCGTACCTTGCCCAACATGGGATTGCGGTTCTGGGGAGCGTGGATGCGACTGCGTTTCAATCGACGATCAGGGGCGGTCGTCCATCGTTGCGTTGCCTGGCGACAGCCGCGCAAACATGGGCGGCAACACGGCTGGATCAGATTGCGACCATCAGCGCTTCCTATCGCTGGCTGCCGCAGTGGACGCGGCTGACGTCGCAAGACAGCAGCGTTCTGAGTGCCATGCTATTTGGCGACCGAACTCGTCTGCAGCACTCCATGCGAAGCGCATTCGAACGTACTGGATCCTTCCACTTGCTGGTGGTGTCCGGCCTGCACATCACGATCGTGATTGGATTGATTTTTTGGCTGGGGCGCAAACTGCGTCTGGGCCGGGTGCCCGCCACGTTAACGGCAATCGCGCTGGCACTGCCGTACGCCTTTCTCACCGGATTCGCGCCACCGGTGCAGCGTGCGCTATGGCTGAGCGCGGTGTATCTGTTCAGCCGCATGCTCTACCGCGAACGCGCCGCTCTCAACGCGATTGGGATTGCCTCAATCGGCGTGTTGGCGCTCAGTCCTTCAGCATTATTCGAGGCCAGCTTCCAGATGACATTCCTGGCTGTTCTGGTCATTGCAGGAATTGCCATGCCGCTGATTGAGGCCACGCTGGCACCCTATCTTCGCGGTTGTCGGCTGCCGAGACAAATTCGGCTGGATCCGTTTCTGCCGCCCAAGGTGACTCAGATGCGAGTGCTTTTGCGCATGTACGTCGAACGATTGCGATACATCGTTGGACCGCGCTGGGGCTGGAGGCTGCCGTTCGGGATGTTTCTGCGATTCACAGAGGCGATGATGGTGGCGTTGGTCGTGGAGCTGGCGATGGTGCTGCCGATGGCTGTCTATTTCCACCGCATCACGCTGGTGGCGCTGCCTGCGAATTTGTTTGGCTTGCCCCTGCTGGCCTTTATGCTGCCGCTGGCCCTGGTGACATTTCTGCTGGGCTGTGTTCATCCTGCGCTGGCCGTGCCCAGCGGAGTTGTGACGGCCTTACTGCTGCACGCGATCTCGTGGCTGATCCGTTTGTTTGGGAATCTGGCGGCTTCTTCCTTGCGTACTCCGGACCCACCCATGTGGTCGCTTTTCTGCTTTGCAGCCGCCTGGATTGGAGCTCTGTGGCTGATCCGCCTCTCCGGTCGATGGAAGCTGGTCGCGCTAGCTGCGATTCTCGTGGGCTCATTTCTGGTGCTTTGGCCGGCCCCCATCACCCGCCATCGTGGTGTGATGGAGGTGACAGCCATCGACGTCGGACAGGGAGACTCGCTGCTGATTGTCACGCCGGATGGACAGACATTGCTGGTGGATGCGGGTGGCCCGGTGGGCGGTCCGCGCACGGATGATCCTCAATTCGATATTGGCGAAGAGGTGGTGTCACAGTATTTATGGTCGCGTCATATTCGTCGATTGGATGCGGTTGCCTTGACCCATGCGCACAGCGATCACATGGGGGGCATGCCGGCTATCTTGAGAAATTTCCATCCCAGGGTATTGTGGGTCGGCAACAACCCACCGATTCCTGACTATGAAGCATTGTTAGCCCTGGCGTTGCAGGAAAGAATTCGGGTCGAGCGGATGAGTGCGGGCGAACGTTTTATGTTTGGGGGAGTTCACGTGCGGATCCTCGCGCCTGCGGCGGGATATCGTCCAGGGGCTCGGGCCATGAATGACGATTCGCTGGTGATGCGAATTCGATATGGAAATACTTCTGCCCTGTTGGAAGGGGATGCGGAAGCACCGGTGGAAAAGCAGATGGTAGCCACGGAATCGCTGGCGGCTGGGTTGCTGAAGGTCGGCCATCATGGCAGCAGCACCTCGACAATTCCATCCTTCCTGGCCGCAGTGCATCCCCAATACGCTGTGATATCCGATGGCCGCAACAATCCGTTTGGGCACCCGCGCGTTTCGGTTCTGGATGAGCTTGGTGCAGCGCATGTACGCGTGTACCGGACGGATACGCTTGGACTCAGCAGCTTTCTTTTGAACGGAAGTACAATCCAGCCGTTGCGGTAGAAGGGATGGCTAGAGCAGCCAGATGACTCAACCTGAACGCGCCACCATTTTTCACACCAATGACCTGATCGCTTCTCAGGGCGCCGTATTCGGAGCGACCCGCACCTGGCTAAGAGCCGAAGGACTTGCCGTCCTAGTGTTCAGCGTCCTGCTGTACTGGAAACTCAATGCGAGCTGGTGGATTTTCGCGGTGCTGCTGCTGGCGCCCGATCTTTCGATGCTGGGCTATGCAGTGAGTGCCAGAGCCGGCAGACTCTGCTACAACGTTGTCCATAGTTATGTGTTGCCGTTGTCCGTCGCCATGGGTGCCATCGCCACCCATCACGTTGCGGCCCTGCCGCTGGTTTGCATCTGGACGGCGCATATCGGCATGGATCGCTCGCTGGGATATGGGCTGAAACTTTCCGATGTGTTCGGGGAAACCCACCTTGGGACACTCGGCAAGCCCCGGAGAGGAACGCTAGGGATGGTCGACCCGAGTCAGTCGCATGGTGATGGTGCCCCAGAATAAGTAGGCACGCACCTGCACCGGAAGATGGCGCGCATCATCGGTGTACCAAATCCAGATATTTCCGCGGTTCTTCACCACGCCGGCGGCCGCGGTGGGCTGCACTCGAATCGCAGCGAAAGTTCCGGCGGGGGTGACGACGGATTCCTTGGCCTCTACCTTGACTGTGACGGGGACAACGTGGCCACCGTCTGCAAGCGGGAAATGTAAATCCTGACCAACCTGCAATGGCTGCGAGCCAACATAAAAGATGGCGGAAAGGACATCGGTCACGCAGCCCGGAATAGGCGAAGTGTTCTCTTTGTAGGTTCCGGAAATTAGATTTTTTTCGTTGATCTTTTGCAGGTGATGGGCGTAATCCAGTTGCATCATGCCGTTGATGCGTCGACGCCCCTCCTGAATCTGCTTGCGGTATTCGTAGGAGCAACCGGACAAACGATCAAAGACGCTATCGTAGCGATCGTTGACTGGAAAGAGAAGATTGACGGTGCCAATGGAGGCGGCTGTGGCCACCACATGCACGTTATTGCCCTGCGACTGCAAGTGAAATGTGGCTGTGCCGGCGGGAAAGACGCGCCAATCCACGGCGTAGGTCAGGGATTCATTCACCGGAATCTGAAATTGCGGATTGGGTGCGGTGAGGGTCGGATTTTGCGCAGGCGCGACCGAGGACAGGCCAGCAAACAGGAGTGATCCGGCGACAAAGGCAGCTAAAAAATTTCGCATATTCCTTTTCTTGGTTGCATTTGTCTTCAGCCAGGACAGAGAAAAACAGGACTTCCAGCTTTGGCCATCAATGCCAAAGAAATATGCGGGCCACCAGAACAAGATACATGCACAGGGCACCTAAAATCGAATTGTATTCGCGATGTTTGCGATAGAGCTGAAAAGAAAATTTGCCGTGTTCGCCGTCCAGGGATCGTCCCACGCGCGGGATGAGCCGCGGCACGCGCGCCGAGTAAGCATCGTAGTCAGGGAACTGGCCGCGCAGATATTCTTCCTCATCCAGGATGACCGGCCAGTAGATGATGAGGAACAGCACCAGGAAAACCAGGGCAATCCAAAGACTACGGGCCGCCACGGCAAATCCGAAGGCAATCAATATCGATCCAAAATACAAGGGGTTGCGGGTGTAACCGTAGGGTCCCGTCGTGGTCAGTTGAACATTCTTGGTGACATGACCGGAGGCATAACTGCGAAGCAAAATTCCCGGCACCACGAGGACGAGGCTGAGCAGCATTGATTCCCAGGTGGGGTGGGCGAACCAGAAATAGAAAATGGCGCAGAGAAAACCGAGCGGAACGCGAATGCGACGCGATATTTTTTTCCATCGCCGATTGAATGGAGAGGGACTCATTGTGCGGCCCCGGACTGGAGAAGCTGTTGCGCCGCTTCCAGCACATCTTTCACTGTAATGGTCATCAGGCCGGTTTCAGGTTCGCTCCTGCGGGTATGATCCCGCTTGCTGGCAGGATGTCGAAGAACAATGGCGCGGGTACCGTAGGGACCATTGCGCGCCGGGTTGGTGGGGCCGTAAATGCCGACGACCGGTATGTTGAGGGCGGCTGCCAGATGCAGCGGGCCGGTGTCTCCTCCGATAAACAGGCTGGCGCGACGGGTGCACGCCATCAATTGGCCAATACTGCCTGTCATGCAAAAAGCACGAGCGTGTGGATTGGAGGAGAAAGCCACAGCCAATTTTGATTCGCCGGGACCGATGTTGACGACTGTCGCAAACCCTAGCGCCGGCAACTCAGCGGCGACGGCAGCGTAGCGCTCGGCAGGCCAGCATTTCGCTCCCCAACCCGCGCCTGGGTTCATCAGCACAAATCGATCGATGCCGCGTTCCGCCAGCCACTTGTCGCACGCATCCTCGGCGACGGGATCGAGGGGAAGAGCGGGCGACTGATATGGCAGGGCATCATTGAAGACTGCATTCACGACTTCATTGGCCTGCTCGACAACGTGAACTCCAGTGGTGGCGATGCGCTCTCGAAACAGCCAGCGCGCGAGCGGTTCTCTGGGATCGGCCTCTCCAATCATGCGCGGCGCCTTCGCCATTCTTCCTATCCACGCGGAGCGGATAGCGCCCTGCAGGTCGATGCAGATGTCATAGTGCTGGTCGCGTAAGGAGCGGCGGAGTTGTTGAATTTCGCGAAGTGTAGAAAGAGATAGCGGCTGTCGGGCCCAGGCCTTTGCAGGCACACGATGCAGCTGATCCACCAATGGCTTCTGCGGACCTCGGTCAGAATTGTCTGCAGCGGATTCGGCACACAATAGCGGAGACCATTGCGGTTCAATGGCCCAACCGATCTGGCTGGCAGGGTGGTTTGCATCGAGCGCTGCCCGCAGGGATGTCACCGCGGGGAGGGCGTGCAGGATATCTCCCATCGCGCCTAAGCGAACCACGAGGATACGCAGAGATTGAGAGTGAGTGGGCAACGATTCATCATCGCACGTCGTGCGGGTGGAGTTGAAGATGTTCCTGCAGGAGCGATTCCAGGCGATCGATGCAACGCTTCTCGTTTTGCAGGTGAAGCTGCAGGCCCGCAATCAGAAGTGGGCCCTGCGTTTCCAGTTCCTCGCGCAGTGCAGGAGAAAGCCGCACGCCGTCTTTTTCTGTGGTCACAAAGCAATCGGCCCCGGAACGGCTCGCGACTGCTTTCAAGCGAGCGATGTCGGTGCGGTTGCAGGTGTAGTGATCGCGGAAGGCAATCGTACTTTGCAGTCTCAGGCCGACCTGCTTCAGCCCATCGAAAAAACCCGTGGCATCGCCGATGGCGCAAAACGCCAGCGCACTTGAATGAGAAGTTGCATTGGGGGGGAGGGTGGTGCGACGCTCCACAATCCACAGGCGGGAGGAATCGGAGGTTTCGCCCTGTCGACCCATACGCTGCAGGACGCGATCGGACAGGTCCGCGTCCTCTGCGCGCAACACGCAAATGCTCGCACGTTGCAATCCGGAGAGAGGTTCTCTGAGACGTCCAGCCGGCAGCATCCGCCCCTCCAGATCGCTACGTTGCAGCAGCACAATATCGACATCGCGAGCCAGCTTGCGATGTTGGAATCCATCATCGAGAATATGCAGCCGGCGTGAGTCAGTTGGTTCGGACAAGGCTTCTTGTTCGGCCAATTGGCCCGGATCATAGCGGTCTGCGCCTACATAGACAGCAAGGCCACGACGAGCCATCAGCAGAGGCTCGTCGCCAAACTGCGCCGCTGTGCCGGCAGGATTGACGCGCGCGATCTCTTTGCTGCTGCGACCGTAGCCGCGGCTCAGGACGTCGACATTCCAGCTACGTTGCGAGAGCAGTTCGGCAAGCAACAAAACCACGGGAGTTTTTCCGCTGCCGCCGACCGAGAGATTGCCCACGCTGATCACTGGCCAAATGAGTCTTCGGGCTTGCAGCCAGCCGCGGTCGTAGGCGAAGTTTTTCGCACGTGCAGCCACCGCGTAGGGCAGGGAGAACGGCCGCAGCAAGGTCGATGCCGAGCTGGGCGCAGCCAGTTCGGGATGGCGGCTCATTCCAGGCCAACCTTGGTTGTCGAAGGTGAAGATTCCGCCAGAATTTTCTGAATGGCGGCGAGACAAGTTTCAGAAGCGCCCGACTGCTCCTCGAAGACATGTCGAGCTCGACTGCCCATGGACTCCGCATTGGCAGAGGTAAGTAGTTCCTGCAGCGCAGAACAGAGACGCTCGGGCGGCGTGACGCGAATCGCTTCCTGCTCCAGCAATGCGGCGACCATGCCGCGAAAATTTTCAGTGTAGGGGCCCATGACGATAGGGACTGCGAACTGTGCCGGTTCCAAGGGATTGTGCCCACCGGCCGGGATCAGGCTTCCTCCCACGAAAGCGACAGTGGCCAGCGAATACACAGATGCCAATTCGCCGACGGTGTCGAGAAGAAATACACTGCCCGGTGCGATTGGGCTGGGCTGCTGCAACCATTCCGAGCGGCGAATCAGAGGAAGGCCGGCGTCTGTGACCAATTTTTCGACGGAGCGAAAACGCTGTGGATGGCGGGGCGCCAGGATCATCGCGAGTTGGGGAAGGTCGGGAAGCAAATCATGAAATGCATCGAGAAGGAGTTTCTCCTCGTCATCCAGGGTGCTGCCGGCCACGATCACCTTGCCTGGATGAGGGAGATGCGTACGCAGTTCGCGGGTGACTGGCAACTCGACCGCAGCCCGCACATCGTATTTCAAGTTCCCGGCGGACCGAACCTTCTCGGCAGGCACGCCGATATCGATGAATCGCAGGCGGTCGTCTTCGCTCTGTGCCAGTACCAAAGTCAGCTTGCGCAGCAGCGGTGCCCACAGGGTGCGCAGGGCGCGATAGCGAGGCAGCGAACGATTGGAGATGCGACCATTGACGACAATGACGGGAATCTTTGCGCGCTCCGCCTCACTGAGCATGCGCGGCCACAGCTCGCTTTCCACCAGGATGAGAGCACGGGGTTTGAGCAGCTTGAGATAGCGGCGCACGATCCATGCGAAATCGAGCGGGTAGTAAAAGACGCGTGTAGGGCGAGGCCCGGAATTACTCGCATGAGCAGGGTCGGTGTCGAAGCGCTCCTGCGCCAACTTTTGTCCAGTCCTGGTGGTGGTGGAGATGACCATTTTCAAATCCGGATCCAAATTTTGCATCCGTTCGATCAGGCGGCTGGCGGCGATGACTTCTCCGACAGATACGGCGTGGATCCACACCGTCGATCGCTCCCCGACAAAGTCACGGAGGCCGGGCGAAATCAATCCCAGCCGCTCGCTGAGCCCGTGGCGATAGCGTCCGCTCCACGCCATGCGGAACAGCCAATACGGTGAAGCAACGATAATGGCGACCACCAGGGCCAGACTGTAGAGCAGCATCATGGGCAAATCGTGGGCTTACTGAATGAGAATCGAATCGTGCTGTTCCCCGAACTTTTCACGGTAAATCTCTTTACTACCTTACTCTTCGTTGCGGCGCCCATCTCCGTTCAGCGCCGTACTGAGTGGGCGGCGTGTCGCAGCCGTTACCATGGTGGGAGAGCATATTTTTATCGCATGGGAAAAAACCTTCCTCGTATACGAGTTCTCGGTGCCGGACTGGCCGGCCCGGAAGCCGCGCTGCAGGCGGCTCGGCGTGGCTGCGGCGTCGATTTGTACGAGATGCGGCCAGTCCGCTCGACAGAAGCGCACCAGACCGCGGACTTCGCCGAGCTGGTCTGCTCCAACTCCTTGAAGTCAGAAAGCGAGCACACGGCGCCGTGGCTCCTGAAGCAGGAGATGCGCCGCGCCGGATCGGTTCTGTTGCAGGCGGCGGATGCTTCCGCCGTGCCGGCCGGCCACGCGCTGGCGGTCGATCGTGTGGAATTTTCCCGACTCGTCGCGGAGGCCATCGCTGCCGAGCCTCGCATTACCGTCCGCCGCGAAGAAGTGACCACAATCGACCCTGCCGATGGCTGGACCGTGATCGCATCCGGACCTCTAACCTCTCCGGCATTGTCCGCGGCCATCGCACAACTGACCGGCAGCGAACATCTCGCGTTTTACGACTCCATCAGCCCCATCGTGGATGCGGAGTCAATTGACATGAACCGGGTGTACATGGCGGCGCGCTGGGACAAGGGCACGGCGGACTACATCAACTGCCCGATGACGGCAGAGGAGTATGACCGCTTTTACGATGCCCTGGTGACAGCGGAATCGGTGCAGGAAAAAGAATGGGAAAAGCTGACCTACTTTGAAGGCTGCCTGCCGATTGAGGAGCTGGCGCGACGTGGGCGCGATACGCCGCGCTTTGGTCCGATGAAGCCGGTTGGCTTGCGCGATCCGCGAACCGGCAAAACGCCCTGGGCCGTGGTCCAATTACGGTGTGAAAATTTGCGGGCGGATTCTTATAATCTGGTCGGATTTCAAAATCACTTGAAGTTCAGCGAACAGGCACGGGTGCTGCGGCTGATCCCGGGCCTGGAGAGTGCCAAATTCTTGCGCTACGGACAAATCCATCGCAACACCTACATCAACGCGCCGAGATTACTGACAGAGACGATGCAACTGCACGATCACCCGCGCATATTATTTGCCGGGCAGATCTCGGGAGTCGAGGGCTACACGGAATCGATTGCCACGGGAATGCTGGCGGGCCTGTACGTGGCGAAGCTGGCACGCGGGGAACAGCCCGAGGCCGTTCCGCGAGCGACCGGCCTGGGATCCCTGGTGCATTACATCACCCACGCGGACCCCGCGCGCTTCCAGCCCGCCAATATCACCTTTGATTTGCTGGAGCCGTTAGAAGATGAGGTGCGGCGCAAAGTTCGCGACAAGCGGGAGCGACATAAGCTGCAGTGTGAACGCGCACTGGCGCAATTTGATGCCTGGTGGCAGCGGTTTGGCAACGCGCTGCCGGCAAAGGACGGAGCCGCTTTGCCGTCCGCGCTGCTTATGGTGATTCTGGCGATGTTTCTTTCTCTCGCCGGACCGCGTTGCTTCGCCTGGGGACGAGATGGCCACAAAATCATCAACCGAGTGGCGATGGAAACGCTGCCATCGAACCTGCCGGCATTCCTGCGCACGCCACAGGCGATTGAGGAGATCGAATATCTGGGCCCAGAGCCGGATCGCTGGCGTTTGTCCTCTGAGCCGGAATTGAATGCGGCCGGCGCTCCTGAACATTTTATTGATCTGGAATTGGCGGATGCCGCCGCTCCCCAAGGCTTACCCGCTGAGCGCTACGATTTTCTAAATGCGTTAAGCACTGCGGACCGACTGCATCCAGACATGGCGGACCGCCTCACTCCACAAAAAGTTGGCTTGTTGCCCTGGCAGACGGAGGAGGATCTGGAGCGGCTCACCGTCGATATGGCTGAGTATCGACGGCTATTGCGGACGCGCGCCAATCCGCACGGCAGCGAGCAGGCGATTCTGTATGACATTGGATGTCTTGGCCACTACGTGGGCGACGGATCGCAGCCGCTGCATACGACCGTGAACTACAACGGCTGGGTCGAAGCAAAAAATCCCGAAGAGTTTTCCCGTCAGCGGGGAATTCATATCCGCTTCGAAACGGAGTTTGTCCACGACAATGTTCATGCGCGAGATGTGACGCCGCTGATCCCAGCCGTGCGCACCCTCAATGAGCCGTTTCAGGATTTTCTACTGTACCTTCGCCGCAGCCACGCGCAGGTCGTCCAGATCTATCGATTCGACAAACAAGGTGCGTTTGAGGGGCGTGGAACCGCGGCATCGCGGACGTTTACCGCGGAACGGCTGGCTGCTGGAGCGACCATGCTGCGCGACATGATCGATACAGCGTGGCGCAACAGCGGGGAGCTGCGAATCGGCGGCGAAGGCTTGTGACACTTTAATTCTTCAGCGACGTCCGCACCTGTTGCCACTGGTCTTCAATAAATTGATCTGTCATTCCAGCGATGTAATCGGCGATGACTCGAGGCGCGCCCTCGCTGGCAATCTGGATTTCGTGGCTGGCCGGCAATTCCAGCGGGTTCTCCATCCAGTATTGAAAGAGTCCGGCGATGATTTCTTCCGCCAGAGCATGGTCACGTTCCAGGTAGGTGGCGTGGTAGAGCTCCTGCAGCAGATATTGTTTCGCCTGGCGGCGACGCTGCTCCATTTTGTCGGAAAACGCGACCAGGCGGTGGCCGGCGTGTCGAACGGCCGCCAGCGACTGGACTCCTTCAGAACTGACACGGTGGTGAGTGTTGACAACCAGATCGTTGACCAACGCATTCAACATGCGCTTGAGCGCTTCGTGAAAGAGCAGCTTGGGTGCGGCATCAGGATAGCGAAGTTCCATCTTGCGATAAAACTCGTCGAAGAGCGAGACGTTGCGACGCAGGTCTTCCACCGATAAGATTTCCGCCTCCACTCCGTCGTCCATATCCGCCGTGAGGTACGCGATTTCATCGGCCAGGTCAATCAATTGCGCTTCCAGCGGAGGTAACTGATCCAGCAGGTACGGTTGCAGCTCAGGATGCTGTACCAGCGAATAGTCGCGCGAATGTTTAATAATTCCTTCGCGCACCGCCAGGGTCAGATTCAGGCCACGAAAGGCTGCATAGCGCTGCTCGAAATATTCCACGATACGCAGGGCGTGCAGATTGTGATCAAAATGCAGACCGTGGGCCTGAAGCTGGCGGTCGAGCGCATGCTCGCCGGCGTGACCAAAGGGCGGGTGGCCGATGTCGTGTACCAGCGCCAGGGTCTCGGCCAGCTCTTCATTCAGGTTAAGGGCTGCGGCCGCGGTGCGGGCAATCTGTGTGACCTCAATCGTATGTGTCAGCCGGCTGCGGAAGTGGTCGGAGTCGCGATGGGTAAATACCTGCGTTTTTCCGGCGAGGCGGCGAAAGGCCCGTGCGTGAATAACGCGATCGCGATCCCTCTGAAAAGCGGATCGATAGGCGTGAGGGTTTTCCGCATGCTCGCGCGCAGTCAAAGGGTCGGACGCATCGCCGATGACCGCGCAGTTGCTGAGCGAAGTTGCCTGCATGAGAGGTTGAAGAACTCTAGTGCCCGATCGGGACCGCGTGCGAATCTTCTTTCGCCAACTTGACCTTGGCTTTGTCCAGCCGCTTGCGGACCTTGCTGACGTCGGCGGGTTCCGCGTCGGCCGGAGCAGAGCTGGCATAATTCGCCAGAGAACTTTCCCACTGCGCGACCGCCTGCTGCAGATGTCCTGTTGAGGCGTAGACCTCACCGAGATGATCGTGAACCGTGGGATCTTTCGGGATCAGCGTAATGGCTTTTTCAAGCGCCTCTTCGGCGAGCTCATATTGACCGAGCTTGTAATGCACCCAGCCCAGCGAATCGAGATAGGCGCCATTTTGTGGGTCGAGCTTGACGGCATGCTCCACCATTTGCAGCGCTTCATTCAGCTTTTGATCGTGGTCAGCCAGCATGTAGCCCAGGTAATTCAGCGTCAACGCATTATTCGGATCGAGCGCAAGCGACTGCCGAAATTGTCCTTCGGCCGCGTCGATATGCTTCTGTCTTTCTTCGAGTGCGCCGCGAAGGAAATGGACCAAGCTATTTTCCTGTTTCGTGGTGCTCAGCTTTTCCGCCTGGTCGATGGCGAGAGACGCCTCTTTCCACTTATGCATGCGGGTATACATTTGCGCCAGAGTCAACCATACGACGCGATCCTGCCTGGAACCGCTCAGCTGCGATTTGGCCAGCGCGACGCCTTCCTTCACCTTGCCGGTATCTGCGAGCTGTCCGGCGAGAGTCAGCTGCAGGTCCATATTTTTCGGGAGTGCCTGCACCGCTTGCTGCGCTGCTGTGGTCGCCTGGGGCAGCATCTTGGCATCGCGGTACGTGTCCACTTCGCCTTGATACCCGCGTTCGGCATCGTCGCCGCCCAGGGCAATCATTTCTTTGTAAACATCGATGGCTTGCTGAACTTTGTTCTGATCGCGGTAGACGCTCGCGAGGCGATCCAGAAATATGGCTCGATTATTTTTTTCGTCCGGCGTGTACTTTTCGCTGGCGTGGTGAGTACTGTCGACCAATTGCTGCAAAACGTCCGCCGCCTGATCAAGATGACCCTGGGCCTCGGCGACCAAAGCCTCGTTGTACTTGATCTCCGGCGAATCCGGATTGAGGGTTTTGGCATGTTCAAGCGCCGCTGCTGCCTGCTTTAAATGGCCCTGCGTCCGTTCCAGCTCCGCGATTCGAATGAAAGAGCGCACATCTTCAGGATCCTGCGCGGCGATACCTTGAAAAATTTTGAGTGCCGCATCGGGTTGATTGCTGGCCAGCAGATCTTCCGCCAGGCCGCGCTGCGCATCCAGGTTGTCTGGCTGAAGCGCCAGTGCATCCTGATAGGCCGCGATGGCGAGCTTGGTGCTGTTTCCCGACTGGTCATACGCGGCTGCAAGGGCAAGATCGATTTTGAAGGTGCGATCGTCTGACGGAACGGCTTGCAGCACACTGATGGCGGCGGATAGATTATTCTGCTCCCCATACAGCCGAGCGAGATTCAACACCACGTCTTCGGAGTTGGGGTCGATCCGGCGCGCCTCTTCAAACTGCACTTTCGCATCCTTGGTATCGTGCTTCAAGGTGTACAGCTGACCCAGCAGCAGGCGATCTTCCACTTTGTCGGGCTCAATGGAAACAATCTTCTGAAACTCCTGAATGGCTAGATCCAGCATGGGGCCGGGTTGCTGGCCGTTTTCCGTGTCGCCGAGCGAGCGTAAATAAACGCGTCCCAGTAATTTGTGGGCCTGCAGATCCTCGGGGTGCGCTTTCAAAACTCTCTGTGCGGTTTCGATGGCCTCGCGGATTCGCCCCAGCTTAAAATACGTATCGGCCAGGGTGTTTTGCAGAAATACTGAATCGGGGTCATGACTGATCGCGAGCTTGTATTGCTCAATCGCCTGAACTGCCAATTCCGGGCGCCCATACTGCTCGGCTGACTGCTCATACAAGTGTCCGAGGGCGAAGTGGTAATAGGACGGGGCTCGTTTGCCCAAGTCGCTGGCGGGTTCAGGAGACGCCTGGGGTGGAGCTTGAGCCGAGGGGCTGGGGGCCGCGGCGGTGGTTGCAGGGTTGCTAGTGGACGGGGTAGTTGGCGGGGTGGTTTGGGCCATTGCGGCCATGGAGCACGCAATTGCTGCGCCCAGCGCAGCAGATTTTTGCCATCTCCACAGAGAAATAGGATTCCCTTCGGCGACACGATCTCTCGTCATTCGAAACGCTACCTCACACCTTGTGCCGCGGTGTTGCCGCACGGAAACGGACCAATTGGGCCCCTTTTTACTGATTGTACGCCGGAAAGCCTCGTAAAGGCCTCGCTCCGGCAGGAATTTGGCCGCTGCAAGTAAGACGATTCTAGTGCCGAAAATGCCGCATTCCGGTGAAAACCATGGCGGTGTTCAGCCGATCCGCAGCGGCGATCACTTCCGCGTCGCGAACTGAACCTCCTGGCTGGATCACAGCTGTAGCTCCCGCGCCCACAACAACTTCCAATCCGTCAGGAAAGGGAAAGAAGGCGTCGGACGCGGCCACGCAGCCGGCGAGCGACAAAATGGCTTTCATTGCGCCAAACTTCGCTGCGTCCACCCGGCTCATCTGGCCGGCACCGATCCCCAGCGTCTGCCCGTCTTTCGCATATACGATGGCGTTCGATTTCACGTGCTTGCATACCCGCCATGCGAAGAGCAGAGCGGCTAATTCTTCCGTGGTCGGCGTGCGTTTGGTGACAATTTTCAGTTCGTCGGCCGTAATGTGTCCGCGATCGGCATCCTGGATCAGCATGCCGCCGGAGATATATTTCATGGTTGGAGCGCTGGCCGCCGGATTGACCTCGACCAGCCGCAGATTCTTCTTGGCGGATAGAATTTCTTTCGCCTTGGCGTTGAAGGAGGGGGCGACGATAGCTTCCACGAATAATTTGACGATTTCTGCTGCGGCGTCGCCGTCGACCTCTCGATTGATGCCGATGACCGCACCAAATGCCGAGACGGGGTCGCATGCCAGCGCCTTTTCGTATGCTTCGACGATGGTCGCGGCGGTGGCGGCTCCGCAAGGATTGGTGTGCTTGATGATGGCGACGGCGGGTTCCTTGAACTCCTGTGCCAGTTCCCAGCAGGCGTCCAGATCGACCAGGTTGTTGTAGCTCAACTCCTTGCCCTGCAATTGACGCAGCCCGGCAATTCCGGTGCCGCTGCCGTTGCCGTACAACGCGGCGCGCTGATGAGGATTCTCACCGTACCGCAGCGACATGGTTTGCGGATAGGCCAGCCGCAAAGTCGTGGGGAGAGGCTCTTCGCCGGCCTTGGGCGCGACGATCGCCGCGGTGGCCTGGGGAGGAACTGCCGGAAGCGTTTCCAGCGCGTTGGCAATCGCCAGATCGTACGCAGCCGTCAATGCAAACGCTTTTTGCGCCAGCCGCCAGCGCGTGGCGCGGCTCAGCTGACCTTGATTGGCCTGTAATTCTTCCGTCAATGCGGCATAGTCTGCGGCGGCAGTGACGACAGCGACATCCTCAAAGTTTTTGGCTGCGGAGCGCACCATCGAGGGTCCGCCAATGTCGATGTTCTCAATGACCTGGCCGAAGTGAACGCCTAGCTTGTGCAGCGTGGCTTCGAAGGCGTAGAGATTCACCACCACCATGTCGATGGGCTCGATGCCATGTTCGGCTACGGCCGTTTGATGTTCTGGATTGTCGCGGATGTGGAGGATGCCGCCATGGACCTTAGGGTGCAATGTCTTCACACGTCCGTCGAGCATCTCGGGAAACCCCGTCAGATCGGAGATATCCAGGACCTTCAGGCCGGCATCGCGCAGGGTGCGGGCGGTGCCGCCGGTGGAGACTAGTTCTGCGCCATATTTCGCTAAAACTCTCGCAAATTCGACGATTCCCGATTTATCTGTGACGCTGAGCAACACCCGCCGAATTGGCTTCATGGAACGCAAACACCTCGATGGAATGGAATGGGAACAAACTTCAGTTTAATCCATCCGCGGCGGCAATCTTTTCACCGGACTGCCTGGAAAATCCACTCACTCGTCATGCCGAATACGTAGATTGTGATTTGTAATCTGCAGTGTTGGTGGGTAGCCTGTAAGCAGATAAGCACAGTCGTGAAAAGGGTTGCTGCCTCGAGGGGGAGTTCGATCTGATCGATCACAATGACAGAGGGAGTCGTCGGCCTGAGATTCTGCCGCCCACGTCACAGGAGATGGAGCGCGCTCGAGAGGCGGCCCAGGACGGTCCATCGGACTACGATCTGCGATCCGGGTACTACACGCAGGCGCCGCCTCCGTCACAGACGCGCTCGCGCATTCTGACGGGCTGGGCTTATGCGCCGGCGACCTATGTTTTGATTGGCATCAGCTGTGCCGTGTATCTGGCAATGATCTTGAGCGGAGTTTCCTGGTGGGACCCGACCGCGGAACAAATTCTTCATTGGGGCGCGAACAACGGGATTTACGAACTGCATGGGCAATGGTGGCGCCTGGTGACGGCCACCTTTCTCCACATTGGCATCATTCACATCGGCACGAATATGTGGTGCCTCTGGAACCTTGGCTTGCTGGGTGAGCCATTGCTGGGTCCATTCGGGGTTGTCGCGGTCTACCTGCTGACGGGTGTCACGGGAAATCTGCTGAGTTCGGCATACGACCCGGGCGCGATTGGAGCGGGGGCATCTGGGGCTGTTTTTGGGATTGCGGGTGTGCTGATTTTGCTGCTGAACTCGCCCCATTTGCCGTTTCCGCGAGCGGAGTTAAAGCGATTGCGTCGCAGCGTGATTTATTTCGCGGCCATCAACCTGGTGATCGGGGCTTCCACCCTGATGTATTCCGGAGGTATCAAGATTGATAACATGGCTCACCTGGGGGGATTTCTCTCTGGCCTGGCCATGGGGGTGCCGCTGGCTCCGATTCTGGGGACCGGCAGAGAACCCTACTTCAAGCGGCAGAGAATTGTTTTTTCTGCGGTAACTCTTATCCTGCTATTGTTCGCGAACTGGTTTGTTCACTTTCGAAGAGTGTGAGGCCCCGATCGAGTCATCGCGGCGTTAAGAAGGATGGCCGCTCCTGCTTCGGCGATTTGGAGCGGCGGTTGTGGTTGGGGCATGCGCTTGAACTGCGGCGGCAAAATGTTAGCAGGCGGATTAATTCTTTTCCGCGCCGGCAAATTTCTTTACCATGGCCAGCAATAATCTGCGATCACTCTCGTTCAAATTGGCGGAGTAGCGCCGGATCTGGGTCAAAAAGCGCAATTCATCTTCGCTGAAGCGCTGTGCCGGCATTTCATAGCTGAGGGCGTTCTCGGCAAAAAAATGAGCCATGGGAACATCGAGCGCGCTGGCGATCTTGTGCAGCGTGTCGAGCGATGGGACCGTGTGACCGTTTTCTACGCGCGACAAATAACAGCGTAGAAGACCGGTTCGTTTCTCAATATCCCCTTGCGACATTCCCTTCTGCAAACGGACGCCGCGAATCGTAGTGCCGATGTTAAGTGCTTCCATTATGGCCTCACATGTGAACGATTGAACTCAAAGCAAATCCAGGGCAGATCCCCACTCCGCATGGGCGTGGTCAAGCATCTGATTTGTATTGACTATGTAGTTAACATGCCACTCAACAAATAGGCAAGCAAATTTGTAGGCTGTACCTCACATGGAACGATTACCGCGATATCACCCTTTCGTTTTGCGGCGTATGTTTGCCGGGTTAGTGCCGCTTCAGGATTCCCGACGGGAAAACTCGGTAGTCTATGGGATGAAGTGCACGGGATGAAGTGCACGATGCCGGCGTCTTTGTTGTCCTGCTCGCTCTATTTTTGGCAACTACAACGATTCGGTCGAATCTAATTAGCTTGATAACGATGAAAATGTCTCTACGACACTACTTACTGGGCATATTGGCAGCCGCTATGGTAACCGGCCCCGCATTGCAGGCCCAGAACAGCGGCTTGGTGCGGCCTTTAACCTTGAATGTGCCGGCAGACACCGTGTATGGCAGCGTCAGCTCCGGACCGGCCGTCAGTACCGCGGTACCGCTCTCGCTGGATGATGCCATCCGTCGCGGCTTGCAAGCCAATCTGCAAACAACGCTGGTGAAACAGGATCAACGCATTGTTGCCGGAGAGCGACTGGAAGCCATCAATTATCTGATGCCGAATCTCAGCTACGACGCGGAACGGCAGCGGCTGGAGATCAATCTCCAGGCGGAAGGCTTTAGTTCGAAGTTGATCCACAGTTTTCCGCCAGGAGTGATTCCTCCCGAGGAGCTGGATCATATTCCGGCTGTGGTCACAGTAAATGCGGTGATTGCTCGCGCCGATCTGACGCAACCGCTGTTCGATCTGCAGTCGTTTGAGTTGTATCGTGCCGCCAACGAAGAGATCAAGGCGGTGGGCTTCAGCTATCAATCGTCGCGCGGGGTGGTCATCCAGACGGTTGCCGACACCTATCTGCGTGTACTGGCAACGGCAGCGAACGTGGACAATGCCAAAGGCCTGTTGACGACGGATGTGGAGGTTCTGCGACAGGCGACGCTGAAGCATCAGGCGGGAGCGGTCGCCCGACTGGAAGAATTGCGGGCCCGGGTGCAGTACCAGCAGCAGCAGCAAGTGGTCATCGCGCAACAGAACGCGTTTGAGAAGGCCAAGGTTGATTTGAATCGGGAAATTGGGCTTCCGGCCGATCAGGCTATTGAATTGACCGACAGCACCCCGTACGCGACGCTATCGACTATACCGTTGGAGGAGGCGCTGCGGATGGCCTACGCCAACCGTCAGGAATATCTCTATCTGAAGGCGAAGCTGCGGTCCGCGCAGTATCAGAGCCGGGCGGCGCGGTACGAGCGGCTGCCGACGCTTACCTTCAAAGGCAATTACGGTGTTACCGGCACCGTGGGCAGCATCTATCACGGTACGTTCCTGGCGGAGGGAACGCTCAACGTGCCGCTCTTCAAGGAAGCACAGTTTCGAGGGGATCGCGATGTTGCCGATGCTGCCACGCGCGACGCCACGGCCCAGTTGGCCAACTTCCACCAGCAGATTGAGGCGGAGATACGCGACAATATGCTGGACGTTGCGGCGGCGGAGCAATTGGTCGAAGTGGCCCGCAGCAATGTCGATTTAGGTCACGCCACGGTAGGCGACGCGACCGAACGTTTTCGTAATGGCGTTGACAGCGATCTTCCAGTGGTGGAGGCCCAATCCTCGTTAGCGACTGCCGAGGCCCGCCTGGTGAACAGCCTGTATCAATACAACGTTGCGAAAATTGCGTTGGCGCGAAGTCTTGGCATCATCGATCGGGAGTATCGCGAATATTTGAGCGGGCCGGCCGCCACCAAGCAATCGGCAGGTCGCCAGCCAGGCAATTGAACCCACAGGGCGGCAATTCGTTACGTAGCACAGGGCAAGCTCGACCTGCAGGATATCGCTCCAAATCTGAAAGGAATTGTCATGGCCCAAACTCGATCTGACGCATTGGTGCTCTTTGGTGTGACCGGCGATCTTGCCCACAAAATGATTTTTCCGGCGCTGTATGCGATGGCCAAGCGCGGAAATCTAAATGTTCCGGTAATCGGCGTCGCGTTTCCTAAATGGAACCTGGAGCGATTGCACCGCCGCGTGACCGACAGCATTCGTAAGGCGGGCGGCATCGATAATCAGCGAGCTCTGAAACATCTTCTTTCGGTGTTGACATACGTCAGCGGGGATTATAACGACGCAGCGACTTTTACGGCGATCAAAACGGCGCTGGGCAAGGTTCGGCGTCCTGCGTTTTATCTTGCAATTCCGCCATCGCTTTTCGGAACCGTGATTGAAGGACTGGGCAAGGCCAAGCTGGCCGACAACGGGCGTGTGATTGTGGAGAAGCCCTTCGGTCGGGACCTGGCTTCGGCGCGGGAACTGAATCGCGTGGCTCGATCGGTTTTCCCTGAAGACTCTATCTTCCGCATCGATCACTTCCTGGGAAAAGAGGCGATCATGAACATCCTCTACTTCCGCTTCGCCAATTCATTTCTGGAACCGATTTGGAATCGCAATTATGTAGCCAGCGTGCAGATCACGCTTTCAGAAAATTTTGGCGTAAAAGATCGCGGCGCCTTTTATGAGACCGCCGGATGCCTGCGTGATGTGGTTGAGAATCACCTGTTCCAGATTGTCGCGCTGCTGGCCATGGAAGCACCTTCGGGTCGTGAGTTTGGTGCAGTACATGCGGAGAAGGCAAAAGTCTTCAAAGCGATGCGCCCATTGCAACCGGACGATCTGGTGCGCGGCCAATATGACGGGTACCGCAAAGAACCCGACGTGGCAAAGAATTCCGACGTGGAAACATTCTGTGCGCTGCGGCTGAAGATTGACTCCTGGCGATGGGACGGCGTGCCATTTTACCTGCGGTCGGGAAAATACCTGGCGAATACAGCAACTGAGGTGCTGGTGGAACTGAAGCCGCCACCACAAAAGCTGTTCGCCGATTCTGCAATGGCCACGGAGCGGTCAAATTATTTGCGCTTTCGCCTCTCTCCTGACTCTGCGATTGCGTTGGCCGCGCGCGTCAAACTTGCTGGCGAGGAGTTCAAAGGCGAGCCCAGGGAATTGTTTCTGTCGGAGGAACAAGTCGGCGTGGAAAGCCCGTACGAACGCCTGCTGGGCGACGCCATGAAGGGCGATGGTGCGTTGTTTACTCGCGAAGTATCGGTAGAGGCGGCGTGGGCAGTGGTGGAACCGGTTTTGAAAAAGCACAATCGCGCGCTGCCGTACAGGCGAGGCAGCTGGGGACCGAAGGCCGCGGATGCGTTGATTGCGAAAGATGGAGGCTGGCAAAATCCCGAGCCGGAAGATATGCCGAAATGTTGATGCTGCGCCGAATCGAGCGGTGAATGTACAGCTTCGACTGACCGAAAGGCTCAATCGATGCCGAGTTTGTGTTCCATCTTTTCCAATGAAATTCCGGTTGTTTCCGGGTAGAAGAACAGAACCAGGAAAAAGTCGAGTGCCATCATCGCGGCAAAAAAGATGAACGGATAGGCTCCCGACGTTCCCGCCATGACAGGAAAGATGAGCGAGATGACGGCATTTGAGATCCAATGAGCCGAACTGCCTAGGCTCTGCCCCTTGGCGCGCACGCGATTGGGAAATACTTCGCTGATATAGACCCAGACGACCGCGCCTTGCGAGGCTGCAAAGCAGGCGATATACGCCATCAACAGCCATACCAGTGAATGCATGTGCCGGTGCGTGAGGAACACGTACGAGATTGCCGACAGGCAAATTGTGAGTCCTACGGTTCCCACCAGCAGCAATTTTTTCCGGCCAAATCGATCAATGACCGTCATGGCGAGCAGCGTAGCAACCAGGTTGGTCGCACCCACAGCAACAGCCTGCAGATCGCCGGAGATTTTACTGGCTCCCGCCATTGCGAAAATATCGTTCAGGTAATAGAGAATTGCGTTGATTCCCGATAGCTGGCAGAACATTCCAACCGTGATGGCCAGGAATACGGGAAGGCGATATTGCCGGGAGAAGAGCGGGTCCGTTGGCCGGGATCGTTCCAGATGGATGGAGGCGACAATCTCATCCAGTTGCCGCTGCGGATGTTCAACTCCGGTGAGGCGAAGGACGTGCAGCGCCTCCTTGAGATTTGACTGCATGGCCAGCCATCGCGGACTGCGCGGAATGCCGAACAGTGCGACGAGAAAGCAGAACGCAGGTACGCCGGAGATGCCAAGTTGCCATCGCCATTCCGTGGCGCCTAGTTGCAGGCGAGCGATCAGGAAATTTGAAAGATAGGCCAGCAGGATGCCGACTACGACGTTCACCTGAAAACTTCCCACCAGGCGTCCACGCCACTTGGGTGGGGCAATCTCGGCAATGTACATGGGGCCCAAAACGGAAGAGCCGCCGATGCCGAGGCCGCCAATAAAACGAAAGAAGATCAATGCGGGCCAGTTCCACGCGAAGGCGCAACCTAACGCGGAGATGACGTAAAAGACGGCCATCACGCGGAGACTGTCGCGGCGTCCATATTTTTGTCCGGGGATGGAGGCGGTCAACGCGCCGACGACCGTGCCGACCAGCGCGCTGGAGACGGTGACGCCAAGCAGAAAATGCGTCAGGTGATACGTGAGCGATAACGCATGGGTGGTGCCGGAGATGACGGCGGTGTCGAATCCAAACAACAATCCGCCTAACGCGCCTACCAAGGTGCTTCGGATGACACTTCCGTTAATAGTCATGAATGCTTTGCGATCCTCGGTGGGATGAGAGCGACTCTGCAGTTAATTCAATGTGACGGTGCCGCACAAGTGCACGCGGACACCTAATGCGTCGAACATCGCAGCTTTCACGGCGAGCGCATTGGCAGCCGCCTTGTCGTCCGGTGCATACGCGATGTTGACGTGGTTGGCGCGGTGGCGTGCCATGAAGGAGTCTCGGGATATTCCGTGTAATATAGCGCTCACCATGGGCCACTGGCTGGTGGTGTGCTTCCATCGGCGATTGGTTTCTTCTGGCGGTAACTCGACCACGGTGCCCAGCCCCATGTCGACATGCAATGCACCACCTTCGACAAAGACGCGGCTCCATACGATGCTTCCAGGCTTGCCGACGCCTTTCAATGTGCCGCCGCCCAGCGGGAAATACATGGGAGGCTGGCGCTCGCTGGATGCACCCGCATAGCCGCCGGTGAAGTGGCTGGCAGGAGCAGCACCGGAAATCTGCAGCACCCATACGAAATCTTCGATGCCATCGCCACGAAATTGCTCTCCCCAGCGCACGTCATGCAGGGTGGTTGCGGGATCGAGACCAAGCGCCGACCAGCAGCGATTGGTCACCAAGGCATCGGCTCCGGCACACTCGTCCACTTCGTTGAAGTGCGGTAGCGGGCGACCGGTGTAGAGTTCTTTCTTCGTGTTTTCCTGATATACCGGCGGACGATCAGAATTGTTGAAGAGGCCTTCCGCCAGATCGGAGGCGGGAACCAGGTCCTTCAATCCCTGCTGATACTGGATGCCGATGGCATCACAACCGAAGTCGTCAGCGATGCGGGCGGCGGCAATATACATTTTGCATTGCTCATGAATCTGGGCGTCGGTCAGATCGCAGCTTTCATCCTTGCCGGTGACAAAACGCAAGCCTTTCTTGTCCAGCCACTGCCGCACAGCGTTCGCTTCCTCATCCGTGACGGTACGCATCCTGGCCACGAGGGCCGATTGGCTTAACCGCTCTTTGTACACGCCGATAGGGTTGAGCAGCTCGTCATCGATGATGGCGTTGTACATTCCCATGCAGCCCTCGTCGAAAATGCCGAGGATGGCTTTTTTCTTCTGCAGATCGGCGGCAAGCTGCCTGCCTTTGTTGGCTGCCTCAGAGGGGAGCGCCTTTACATCCAGGTCGCGTACATGCGACAGATCATGGGTGACGGTTTTCCGCTCAATCCATTCCTTCAGGCGCGTCAGAAAATATTCGTCGGTGAAATCTTTGCTCCACAGGGTGCTGAACGGTACGCCTGCTTTGACCAGCGAGCCATTCAAATTCAAAAGGCCGACAAGCCCAGGCCATTGCCCAGACCAGTTGGCGACGGTAAGAATGGGGCCGCGATGGCTGCGCATTCCCGGCAGCACATGGTGGCTATATTGCCAGGCTGCGGTGGCGAAAACCAGGTTGGTCTGGGGGTCGATATTGGCGAAGATGTCCATGCC
>JAZKAG010000050.1:39289-58077 GCA_040389265.1 Acidobacteriota bacterium | reverse complement strand
TGAATCCGTGCTTGCTGTGGGAATCGTCAGGAAAGGCGCGCCTCACGGAAACGCCGGCATCCTGAAAACACTTCGTCAGCTTTTGCTCCAGATCCTGCTGCGCGGGCCAGCAGACCTGGTTGGCGGACAGCCGGAGGTCTCCGCTGGTAATCAGGACGACGTCTTTGACCGGGGAATTTGTAGTCGAATTCGGCATAAAAGCAAAAACCTCATTTCTATCCAGCAGTTTCGGCGCGCGGGGATTGGCATTCGCGCGCAAGCAACAGGATATTCTCTTTCTCGCGATGCGTGATTCGGCGGAGAAACATTGGGTCGGCGCCGCGGTTGGGAACCGGTTCTAAAATATTGGTTGTGCTGGTTCGCGATTTTAATTACATATTGCCCCCGGAGTTGATCGCGCAGCAGCCGCTGCCGGATCGTGCTGCTTCTCGCATGCTGGTTGTCGATCGCGCCAGTGGAACTGTTCAGGACAGTTGGTTCCGCAGTTTCCCAGATGTGTTGCGTCCCGGGGATTTGCTGGTGCTGAACGACACGCGAGTGCTGCCGGCGCGATTGTTCGGGCGTCGGGCCGGACTCAACGCACAGCCCGTCAGTGCTCGCAATCCGACAGCCAGGGAACACCTGCAAGGTAACGTCGAGATATTGCTGACGGCGCAGCACACGCCTTTGGAGTGGAGCGCGCTTGTGCATCCAGGCCGAAAGCTGCCGGTGGGGGAAAAAGTTTTCTTCTTCGCGACGGGTGACGATCAGGCCAGCGCAACGCCGCTGCTGACGGCTGAAATTGTTGGGCGCGGAGAATTTGGCGAGCGACGATTGCGTTTCGATCCGGTCGATGATTTTTATGCCATCCTAGATCGCATCGGCCACATGCCGCTGCCGCCGTACATTCATCGCACAGACGATGTCGCCGATCGCGAACGATACCAGACTGTGTTTGCGGCTGAACGGGGGTCGGCTGCTGCGCCAACAGCGGGACTGCACTTTACGCCAGAGATTCTGTCTGCGATTCGCGCGCGGGGGGTGGAAATCGCGAGACTGACACTGCACGTCGGTCTAGGGACGTTTCAGCCGGTACGTGTTGAAAAGCTGGAGGACATTCGTCTGCACACCGAGCGCTATACATTACCGGAGTCGACGGCGCAGGCGGTCAATATGGCGCGACACGAAGGCCGTCGTGTGATTGCCGTGGGAACCACGACGGTACGTACCCTGGAACATTGTGCGAGGCAGTCCGACGGTGGGGAGTTGCGCTCCCATTCCGGCGAGACAGACATGTTTCTTTCGCCGGGATACGAGTTTCGCATCATCAATGGATTGCTGACCAATTTCCATCTGCCGCAGTCAACGCTGTTGATGCTGGTCTGCGCTTTCGCAGGCACAGAAAAAGTGCTGGCGGCCTACAACCATGCGGTGGCGGACGGATATCGTTTCTTTTCCTATGGCGACTGCATGTTCCTTGCGTAACGGTTCTGCGCGAATTCTGTAGACTCGAAAAAGATGGCTCGCACGTCCGACAAACCCGCCGTATTTCTACTCGACACCATGGGCTTCATCTTCCGCGCGTATCACGCCATGCAGCGGCAGCGGCCTATGTCGACCCGCAGTGGCATTCCCACGGCTGCGGTGTACGTTTTTGTGAATATGCTGAACCGGCTGCGGAAAGACTTCAAGCCACAGTATCTAGCGGCTGTCTTTGACGTGAGCACGCCAGTCTTTCGAGACGAGCGCGCCAAGGATTTGAAGATGCGCAAGTTCAATGCCGCGACACAGGCATTCGATGAAGTCGAGTATGGGGGCTATAAGGCCAATCGGGCGGAGATGCCGCCGGATCTGTCACAGCAGATTCCCTACATTCGCCGCGCGCTGGAAGCATTTCGCATCCCCATGCTGCAGCAGGAAGGTTTTGAGGCTGATGATGTCATCGGAACTCTGAGTCAGCAGGCTTCCAAGCAGGGCCACCCGGTCTACATTGTGTCGAACGATAAAGACATGATGCAGCTGGTGGGTGACAACGTTTTTGTGCTCAATCCGGCCAAAGATAATTTGGTTTTGGATCGCGCGGGCGTACAGGCGGCGCTGGGTGTGCCGCCGGAACAAGTGGTCGACGTGATGGCACTGCGAGGGGATTCCATCGACAATATTCCCGGCGCGCCCGGGATCGGCGACAAGGGATCGGTCGAGTTAATCCAGCAATTTGGCAGCGTGGAGGCTGCGCTGGAGCATGCTGCGGACGTGAAGCGCAAGACGTATCGCGAGTCGCTGCAGAATAATCGCGACACAGTTTTACTCAGTAAGGAACTGGTGACGATTCATTGCAGCGTTCCACTGGAGTTGGATTTGAAGCAGTTGGAAAGCCGGGCGCCGGACCCGATCGCCAGTCGCACCCTGTTCACGGAATTGGAATTCACCACGCTGATTAAAGAACTTGGATTGGCGGAAGCGCCCAAACAGACGGCGGAACTGGTGCTTCATCCGACATTGGCGGAAGTGGAACAGTTGCTGGCTATGGCGCGGGCCGGCACATTGACCATCGCTGCGGGATTAGAAACCGCGGCGGAGGCGGAGCCTCCAGCCGAGCCGGAGGAACCTGCGGAACCGGAAATGCAACAGAGCTTGTCGCTGCTGGATGCCATTGAATCGGCAGAAACCAAGATTGCGGTCGCGGCCGCTCCGGCTGCCTCTTTTGCGCTGGGATTGGCTGCGGACGATACCAAGGCATACCGTGTGCCCTGGGATGGGGAGGCGGCTTCTCTGCTGCGCGCAGCTTTGGAAGATGAAACGCTGCCGAAAACTGTTCACGATTTGAAAACACTTCTGCGTACCGCGCAGTCGCACGGGGTTCATGTGGCGGGGGTGCACGACGATGTGATGCTCTACTCCTCCCTGCTAAATCCCACGCACAGCACGCATCGCCTGGAGGATGTGGCGGCGCGGTTCGACAATCAATCTTTGCGCGGCGAAGGGGAAGAAGCACTGCCGATGGCCGCGGCCACCATCGCCAGGCTGGCGCCTCAGTTGCGTCGAGCGGTGGAAGATTCGGACACGCTAAAGGTCTACGAGAGTATCGATCTTCCGCTGACGCCCATATTGCTGGACATGGAAGATGCCGGCGTACGCATCGATTCCGCATATCTGCAGCGAATCTCTGAGCGTCTTTCCGCGCAGATGCACGAGTTGGCGGAATGCATCTATGGAAACTGCGGTCATCGATTCAATATTAATTCCCCAAAACAACTGGGAGATGTTTTGTTCAATAAAATGGCGCTGCCGAAGCCCATCAAATACGGGCGCGGCAAAGTGATTTCCACCGCGCAGGATGTGCTGGAAGAGCTTGCCGAACATCATGAGGCGCCGAGGATGGTGCTGGAATATCGCCAGCTGGCAAAGTTGAAGTCGAACTATTCGGATAGCCTGCCGCTGTTGGCCGATGCTCAACATCGAGTACACACAACCTTCAATGCTGTCGGCACCTCCACAGGACGCTTATCGTCGACGAATCCAAATCTGCAAAATATTCCCATCCGGTCGGAATTAGGAAGAGAGATTCGTGCTGCCTTTGTCCCGGCGGATGGAAACGTGCTGCTGTCGGCCGATTATTCACAAATCGAATTGCGCTTGATGGCCCATTTCTCTGAAGACGCGCTGCTGCTGAAGGCGTATCGCGAGAATGTTGATATCCACACGCTGACCGCCTCTGAGGTGTTCGGCGTACCCATCGAGTCGATGGACAAAGTCACACGCAATCGTGCCAAGGCGGTCAATTTTGGGATTGTGTACGGCATCTCACCGTTTGGGCTGGCGCAGCAATTGAATATCGAGCCCAGCGAAGCGCGCATTTATATTGACCGCTATTTTGAGCGTTACAGCGGCGTCAAGGCGTTCATCGAGCAGACGCTGGAACAGGTGAGACAAACGCAGAATGTGCGCACGCTGTTTGGCCGGGTTCGTCCGATTCCGGACATCACCAGTCGCAACGCCAACATGCGCGGGTTTTCGGAGCGTACCGCGGTGAACACGCCGCTGCAGGGAACGGCCGCGGACCTGATCAAACTGGCGATGATTCGTGTGGCGCGCGAACTTCGCGAGCGAAAGCTGCGCACCAACTTGGTGCTGCAGGTGCATGATGAATTGGTTCTGGATGTTCCTGCGGAAGAAGTCGATGAGGTAAGAAAACGCGTCCGCGACGCCATGGAGCAGGTGATCGAACTGAAAGTTCCCATCGTAGCCGAAGTTGCAGTAGGCCCAAACTGGCGCGACCTGAAATAGCTCCCGCTCGAACGAGCGCCAGTTCCCGATACGAAAAGTCTGTCGGAGAGTTCAGGCACCCAGCTCCGCGCGAATGGCATCCGCAATGCGGTCCGCGTGGTGTCGCATCACATGCTCGGATTCAGCCTCAATCATTACCCGCGCCAGGGCTTCCGTTCCCGAGTAACGAATTACCACGCGACCATTGCCGTGCAGTTCGGTCTCGGCATCATGGATCGCCGAAACAACGGCGGCCATCGTTTCGAGTGGCTTTTTCTCTCGTACGCGGATATTCACAATCACCTGCGGGAACACTTTCAGATCCTTTGTCAGAGCGGAAAGCGTCTGACCGGAACGCTGCAGAATGTCGAGTACGATCAATGCGGTCAACATGCCATCGCCGGTGGTGCTGCGATCCAGGAAAAGCATGTGGCCGGACTGTTCGCCGCCGAGCACCGCGCCATGTTTCTGCATTTCCTCCAGAACATACTTGTCGCCGACGGGGGCACGCAACATTGTGATCTGGTCGCGTCGCAGCGCGGCTTCCAGGCCCATGTTCGACATCGTGGTGGCAACGACGAGGTTTTTCTTCAAGCGATTATGCGCATGCAAATCGCGAGCGGCGATCAGCAGCACCGCATCCCCATTCACAACTTTTCCGTGTTCGTCGGCGAGCATGGCGCGGTCTGCATCGCCGTCAAATGTCATTCCCGCGTCTGCCTTGCGAGCGACAACTTCCTTTGCAACCACCTCCGGATGCAAGGCGCCGCAATGGTCATTAATGTTGCGGCCGTTGGGGGAAACGTGGGTCAACTGAATGTCGCCGCCCAAGTGGGCCAGCAACTGGGGAGCGATGGCACTGGCGGCACCGTTCGCGCAATCGACAACAATCGTTTTGCCGTCGAGGCGCAGGTCGGGAACCTGGCTGAGCAAAAATTCGATGTAGGCAGCGGGTAGACTTGGGTCCACTTCAGGCGCGATTGTCGAAGGAATTTCAGGCTCATCAGCCTGCGAAAGCCGGGCAAAAATTTCATCTTCAATGGCGAGCTCGACCGCGTCCGCCAACTTGTACCCGTCGCCACCGAAGACTTTGATCCCGTTATCTTGCCAGGGATTGTGCGAGGCAGAAATCACGATGCCGGCGGAGAATCCGCGAATCCGCGCCAGGTAGGCAACGCCAGGGGTAGGGATGACGCCGGCGCTGGTGGTTTCCGCGCCTCCCTGGCAAAGTCCAAGGGTCAGCACGGCAGCAATGTCGGTGCTGGACTCGCGCGTGTCCATGCCGACCAGCACATGCGGATTGGAGTGTTGTTTGCGCAGCGAATGCGCGAGAGCCAGGCCGATCGCATAGATGGTTTTTCTGTCGAGCGGATACTGTCCCGCAACTCCGCGAATCCCATCCGTCCCGAAAAGTTTCCTCATCGTTTCCCTTCAGTTCTCACGTGCGACCTTGGTGTCATTCGGCGTGGTATTGACCACAGTCGCTTCCGCCTGACCCTGCGCGAACCGCAAATGCAATGCGTCGCCAGAATGCAAATGTTTTACCGTCTTGATGAGATTGCCACCACCGTCATACACCAATGCGTAGCCGCGATCAAGAACGGCAAGCGGCGACAGCGCAGCTAAACGATCGACGGCGCGGCTGGATCGCGTACGACAGCGTTCGGAATAGGCCTGCCAGGCACGTCCCAACTCGGCTTGCAGTGAACGAAGCTGCTCTTCATGGAGCTTCATTTGGCTACGAACATCCTGACGGATAAGGTTCGCCTGCGCGGTATCGAGTCGCCGATTGACGAGGGAGATGCCCTTCTGCCATGAGGCCTCCAATCGGAAGCGAAGTTCGTCGACACGCTGCTGCCGTCGCGCCAAACCGTGTTGTACCCCGGCAAACACCGCGGAAGCATTGAGTTGGGCAAAGCGTTCCCGCGCCTGCATGCGCTGATATCCCACGGCGCGCTCCAATCGAGCCGCCAACAATTCCAAATATTCTTCCACTCGATACTGCGCGTCCGTGATGATTTCGGCAGCCACGGAGGGCGTCGGAGCGCGCAAATCCGCAACGAAATCGGCGATGGTGAAGTCAGTTTCGTGGCCGACAGCTGAAACTACGGGAATGGCAGAGGCAGCGATGGCGCGCGCCACGCCTTCGCTGTTGAAGGCCGCCAGATCCTCCGGCGATCCGCCGCCGCGTGCGAGAACCAGTACATCCGCGCAGGGATTGTTTTGAAACCATGCAAGTGCTTCAACGACCTCGCCGGCCGCTGCTTCTCCCTGCACCGCCACCGGATACAACAGGACGTGGGCCCGCGAATGACGGCGCGCCAGCACGTGAAGAATGTCGTGAATGACCGCGCCCTTCGAAGATGTGATGACGCCAATGGTGCGTGGATACAAGGGCAGCGGACGTTTCCGATCCGACTCGAACAGGCCTTCTTCTTTCAGTAATGCGTACAGTTGCTCGAAAGCGACCTGCAAGGAACCTTTGCCGCGCGGCTCCATGGATTCGGCGACGAGTTGCAACTGACCGCGATCTTCATACACGGAAATTCCGCCACGCACCTGAACTTCCAGCCCATCTTTTGGCGTGAACTTCAGCAACCGTGCTTTGCTGCGGAACAGCACCACGGGAAGTTGGCTCTGATCGTCCTTCAAAGTGAAATAGACATGGCCGGAGGAAGCCTGGCGCAAGTTTGAAATCTCTCCCTCGACCCTCAAATCGCGATATTCCTTCTCGACGCGGCCGCGAATCTCGAAGACAAGCTGATGCACCTTCCAGGGCGGCCGAACAAATTCGGCGGGGTCGGGCGAGGACGGGTCAGGTGAGAACAGCAGGTCCATCTGCGGGCGTGGAGCGGCTGAACTCGTCTGCTGCCGCGAGCTGGCGAGCGGTTTCTCCCACGGCGGTTTGTAGGACGGACTCATGCGCGAACACTCACTGGGGGAGCGAACCTGACATCACACCACGATCGTGCGTTCTCAAGGTATCGCAACGATGAGTCTAGCATCGTGCTTGCGACACGCACGCTGCTACCCTCCGCAGGCCGCGGACTTTCTCGGATATCAACGACGAAGATGACTCACAATGTAGAGAATCAGAGACAATACGACGCTGAACAACAGGCAGGTCGCAAGCGGGAAGTAGACGGAAGTGTGTTTGCCTTTCCACGCAATGTCACCCGGCAAGCGTCCGAGGGGGATCCCCAGCTTTTGCGCGAGAACTATGCAGACGCCCAAGATCACAATCAAGACGCCGGCGAAGATCAACAATCGGCCCAGTCCCTGCATGCTATCCAGTGTAGGCCGGACCGGCATCGGCATGGATACCGGTCAAGCGTGACCGGATTGCAGCAGTTCCCCCGCAGCTTTCAGTAAGACCGCCGGAGGAACGGGCTTGGTCATGATGCGGCTAGGGGCGGAATGAGAGACTATCCAGGCCTGCGCATACGCCAGATTTGTGTAGTGTCCGGTGAGCAGGAGGACGCGACACGCCGGGCATTTTTGGGTGACCTTGGAAACAACTTCCAGACCATTCATCCCTGGCATGGAGATGTCGCACAACAAAAGTTCCGGGCAAAAGTCCTCGGTCGTAGTGAGCGCTTCGAAGCCAGTGTAAGCGGCGCGACATTCAAATCCCCGTTTTTTGAAAATCATGCAAAGTGTGTCCGCGACCGCATGCTCGTCGTCGACTACCAATATCTTGTTCTTCATCGGTCTGCCTGGGTTCCTGGTTCGTGTGTCATCTTCATCCGAACTCCATCTGGCGCAGATGCATCCTTGCACGCTCATCGATGGGACTGAATGCGTTAGATCGCAGGGAGGAACATGGCAGCTTGCAATCCAACCGGGGGAAAGTTGTCGCGTCGGCTTAACTGTTGGAAGTATGCCTTTTAATGAAAACGAATGATGGTGAGCCCGTACGTCCATTTTTGTGATCTTGAGCACATTCGCGGCTGAGCGGGAAGTATGGGGCCGGTTCGACTCAAGCGGCAGATTCTCAAACTCTTTTGCGCCGCCAACCCACTCGTGATTGAATCTCAGCAGTACTTCTATGCGCATTTTCACGCTCATCCTCGGCTTGCTGTGCCTGGCGGAAGTCTTGCTGGACGCGTTCCAAACCATCATTCTGCCTCGCCGGGCCAGCGGCCGATTCAGGGTGTCGCGGATAGTGATGACGGCCACCTGGATTCGCTGGCGCTCCATCGCTGGAAAGCTACGGCAGACCAATCGCCGCGAGAGTTTTCTGAGTTATTTTGGACCGTTGTCATTGTTGATGCTGGTGGTGATTTGGGCCATGGGCCTCATCTTTGGCTTCGCCCTGCTCTTTCACGGAATCGGGTCACCGTTCTCTGATGCGCACTCGATTGGGAAATGGGAAACGGACCTGTATGTCAGCGGAACCACCCTGTTTACCCTGGGCCTGGGCGACGTGGTGCCGTTCGCGGTGCCGGCGAGGATCCTGATAACGCTTGAGGGCGGAATGGGATTGGCCTTTGTCGCCGGGGTGATCGGATATTTGCCGGTGCTGTACAGCGCCTTTTCGCGGAGAGAAGTCAGCATTATCTTGCTGGATGCTCGAGCCGGCTCGCCGCCTACTGCGCTGGAACTGCTTCGTCGCCACGCAGGAAGCACCGGAGAGCTGGCATTGCAGACCTTGCTGGTGGAATGGGAGCGCTGGAGCGCGGAACTGCTGGAGAGTCATATTTCCTATCCGCAACTGTGTTTCTTTCGCTCCCAGCATGACAACCAAAGTTGGCTGACCGCGCTGGTTGCGATGCTGGATACTTGCGCGGTATTGATAGCAACCGTCGAGGGCGATGCAGCTCGGCAGGCGCAACTGACATTCGTGATGGCGCGGCATGCCGTGCTGGATTTGGCGCATATTTTCGGGCTGAAAGGCGGCCACGCCGGGCAAGACCGCCTGCCGGAGACTAGCCTGGAGAACATCTGCGAGCAACTCTCGAATGCCGGGTTTAAGCTTTGTGCTGGAGATGCCTCTGTGCAGCGTTTGCGCGAACTGCGCGCTATGTATGAGCCGGAGGCGTTTCAATTGGGGCGCCTGCTGATGCAGGAGCTGCCGCCGTTTTATCCAGCCCCGGGGAAGCGCAGCAATTGGACCCAGATCACTGGGCTGCGTTCGCAAGCAGAAGCGTCTTTACTGTCCGCCGATCAAAGGAAGGGTCTGGCCGCAAACCAGGCGGCGATTGACGAAAGCCATTCTTTCTAGACGGGCGGCGTGCGGAAACGCCCATCCATGACCGAGAACCTAGGGAGCGGGCGTTGCTGAGATAGCAAGCCAGAGAAGGATTGCGCTTTCCGCCAGCAGAAGAATCAGCAGCCACCATAGTAAAACTGGGCCAGCGAAGAGATAATGCGTTGTGTCCGGTTGCGGCGGCGTAGTCAGGCTGGCCGCATAGTTGCTAAAGGCGCTCTCCGCACGATTCAACGCTGGCAGCAGCGGGACTTTACCGAGTCTGCTGTTGTCGCCTTCAGAACCGGTCGCCTGATCCAGGGCTGCATTCAAAGCCACCAAGCTAGCTCGAATTTCAAGCAACAAACCCTGGTGGCGACGATCCTTTGCGCCCCACCGCGTTAGACCTTCTGAGTCCGCCTGCATCTGCACTCTCTGCAGGCGGTAATCTGTCTGATATTGAGCGAGTGCGCCGGAATCCTGCTTTTCTGCACTGGAAATTCCGATCGCATCCATCGCGGCGCGGGCGGCGGCAACCTTCAGTCGCTGCGCGTGTTGATAGCCGGGATCAAAAATCAAGTCGTGATTGGAGGCTCCGTTGACTGAGCGCTGGGCCTCATGCAGCATGATCCACGCAGTGGCAGCGATAGCGAAAAATAGCAACACTGCCAGCGTGCGACGAGTTTTTTCGGATGGATTCAACGATTGTCCGGGTCGCAGCCGAGGGTTTTGCCGCAACCTTGCTGCTGCAATCTTACGCTGTGACCGGTTCCAGCAAGCGAGCCCAGCGACGCTCTTTCCGTTCCGCGAAAGCCTGCTTGTGGTAGGCGTAACCGGCGACCAGCGGCAGCGCCAGCGTCGCCTCGCTATAGACCATTTGCTCGAAGGTCGTGTCGACCTTGCCCCAGGAACTGGCTTCTTTCAGCGTGCTGGAGGAAAGCGCGCCATCGCGTACGTCTGCTACGGTGATTTGAATCGCGTACTTGTGCATGGGAGCATCGGCGCCCAGGACGTCGGCCGCGACAACAATATCCTGCGCAAAGTTTTTCGGCACACCGCCGCCGATCATCAAAAGGCCCGTTGTCGGATTGGCGATCTTCAACTGCGTCAACTCGTAAAAATCTTTCACGGAGTCGATGGAAACTTTTGGCTTGTCGCCGCGCGCATGCTGATGGGCGACCAAGCCGAACCCGGCCGAGCAGTCGCTGAACGCGGGACAGAAGATCGGTACATCTTTTTCATACGCTGCCAGAACGATGGAGTCTGCACCACCCTTGGCCGGCGTTTTGCCTTCTTTCTGCAGGTAGGCGCCCATGGCTCGAATAAACTCACGCGAACTGTGGGGGCGGAGGGGAAGGGAATCGGCAATTTTCTGCGTGGTTTCGTCGCAGATGCGCAGTTCTTCCTCATCGATAAAGGTGTCGTAGATGCGGTCGATCATCAACTCGCGCAGGACGCCATCCTGGGTGCCGGACTTATATTCGTCGCCGGCAATGTAGTGACGGAAGCCGAGCGCCTCAAAAAAATCCTGATCCACAATGTTTGCGCCTGTTGAAACGATGGCGTCCACCATGTTGTTGCGCACAAGGTCTACGAAAATCTGCTTCAGTCCAGCGCTGATCAACGAACCCGCCAGGCACAGGATCACGCCGCATTCCTGATCGCGGAGCATGCGCTCATAAATCTCGGCGGCACGCGCCAGATCGCGCGAGGAATAGGCCATGGACTGCATGGCGTCGACCAGGGAGCGTACGTCATGCTGCTTGATGTCAATGTGCTGGATGGGGTGGCTTAGGAGTGTCTTCTTGTCTGCCATAATGCTCAGGATAGCAAATCCGGTGTGCTTGCTGGTTTTGCATGGATGTGAATATTCGGGCCCAATGAAGATCGACGAGCAAAGAAAACTTTGCTTTTCGTTCGCACGAGCCCGTTGCGGTGTTAGCGCTGCGATCTTGGCTTGCGAGCGCGAATCTTGAAGCGAATGGGAGAACCTTCAAAGCCGAAGGCTTCGCGAATCTGGTTTTCAAGAAAGCGCTCGTAGGAGAAATGCAGTTTCACGTCACGGTCAGTGAACAGCACAAACGTAGGCGGCGCCACACCGGCCTGCGTCATATATAGGATGCGCATGCGTCTCGACATCGGCACAGGGGCGCGTTCAAAATCCACCCGATCCAGGAAGCGATTCATCTGACCGGTGCCGACTCGCTTCTGGCGTTCCGCAGCCACTCGTACGACGGTGGCAAAGACCTGGTCGATATTTTTTCCTTCCGCGGCGGAAACGAACACCACCGGAACATAGGACAAGAACTTCAAGTGGTAGCGCAATTGGTCTTCGAAGACTTTCTTGTCCGCGGGAGGCTTGCCGTCTGTTCTTTTCGAAGTGACCAAGTCCCACTTGTTGACGACGATGACCATCGACCGGCCGCTCTCATGCGCATATCCGCCGATGGTAGCGTCCGCTGCCAGCACGCCCGCCGAAGCATCGACGACCAGCAGCGACACGTCGGCAGCTTCCAGATGTTTCCGCGCCATCAGCACGGAGAGCTTCTCTGCCATCTCATGCGTCTTGCCCTTGCGGCGAATCCCCGCCGTATCGATGAAGCGGAATTTCTGCCCGTCGCGCTCGACCAGTTCATCCACGGCATCGCGTGTTGTGCCGGCGATGGGAGAAACGATGGCTCGAGCTTTGCCGGTGAGGGCGTTCAAGAGCGTGCTCTTACCAACGTTGGGCCTGCCGATGATGGCGACGTTCACTTCGTCAGGAGCTTTCGCGGGAATCGACGGAATTTCTTCTTCTTCCTCCGGTACAGGTTCTTCGATCTCGTCTTCCTCGGCGGGACTAGACTCGTGTTCCTCGGCTTCGGGAGCAAAATCATCCACCGGCACGGCTGCAAACATCGCATCCAGCAGGTTGCCAATCCCTATGCCATGCTCGGCGGATACTGGGATCATTTCCTTCAAGCCGAGTCGGCGATAATTTTCCGCCTGAGGCAGCAGGGCATCGACGTCCATCTTGTTCACGGCTAGAATCAACGGCTTGCCAAGCCGCAACAGCAGCCGCGCCAGTTCCATGTCAGGAGCGGCCAGTTCCGTACGACCATCGACCACCATCACGACTGCGGCGGCTTCATCGAATGCAACTTTGGCCTGACGAAAAATCTCTGCGGGAATAAATTCCTGATCAGTGGGCAGGACTCCGCCGGTATCGACAAGTCGGGCATTCCGACCTCCCCAATCCACAACGCCATAGATGCGGTCGCGAGTAATTCCCGGCTCATCGCCGACGTTGGATCGGCGGCTGCGGGTGAGGCGATTGAATAGAGTCGACTTGCCCACATTCGGGCGGCCAACGATGGCGATCAATGGCCAGCGTGAGTCTGCGGGGGGATTTCGGCGGCGGCGATCGCGCGCTCCGGCCTGGTTGCTTTTTTTTATGGGAGTCATAGGTGGGAAACGCCGTCCTGGCAAAGCGTGGGAAAAACGCCCGGCTTCTCTATTATAGGAACAAGCAGCGTTTGGAGTGCTTCTCACCCTTGCCCCTATCCTCCTCGACAGAGTCTTCGACGGATCGCAAGCTACCGCGGCTGGAGGAATTTTTTTCTCCCGGCGGCATTTTGTCGCGCTCGGGATTGCCGTATGAATACCGCCCTGGCCAGTTGGAGATGGCGCGAGCGATGGAACGGGCCTTCACCGAGAAACGCCACCTGATTGTGGAAGCGGGCACCGGCACCGGCAAGACACTGGCGTATCTTTTGCCTGCGTTGCGATTGGGCCAGCGGGTCATTATTTCGACTGGGACGCGTAATCTGCAGGAGCAGATTTTCTTCAAGGACATTCCTTTTCTTGAATCGCTGCTGGGCCCGTTGCGGGTGAGCTACATGAAAGGGCGAGGCAATTACCTGTGCCGGCACAAGCTCTACGCGCTGCGCGATCAGCCCATCCTGACCGGCATCGATATGGTCGATCAGTTCAACACGATTCGTGATTGGGAGCAGACCACGGAGCATGGCGATCGCGCCGAACTGACCACAATTCCGGAAAATAGCCCGCTGTGGGGACGGCTGGATGCGCGCGGCGAAGCCTGCCTGGGATCGTCGTGTCCGAACTATGAGCCGTGTTTCATTACACAAATGCGGCGGCGCGCGCTTGATAGCGACATCGTCATCGTGAATCATCATCTTTTCTTTGCGGATCTATCGATTCGCAGGCAAGCGCAAAATGCGCCCGATGCGGGCGTGCTGCCGGAGGCCGCCGCCGTTGTTTTCGACGAGGCACACGAGCTGGAAGAGATTGCGTCCAGCTATTTCGGGGTCAGCGTCAGCAATGTTCGCTTTGAAGAACTGGCACGGGATGTGGAGATTCTGCTGCGAGCGAAACAAGCGTTGTCCGCTTCTCTGACTGCGGCTGCCGAACTGGTGCGCGAGCGTGGCCGCATGTTCTTCGGCGCGCTTCCAGAGCCGAAGGGAGCGGATGGTCGGATGCCATTCACGGAGCGCGAGGAATTTCTGGAGCAATCCGGGGATGTCTATCTCGGCCTGGTGAATGCGCTGGAACGCCTCGCTGGAGAGCTGGAGCGTCTGCGAGGAGTGGAAGAGGCGAGCGGCCTGAAGAAACGCACGGCCGAACTGACAAACCAATTGATGTTTTTATTGGAATCGACAGACCGCGGATTTGTGTTTTGGATTGAACGACGCAGTTCCACCGGCATGCGCCAGTCGGGCACGAATACCTGGTTGCAGGCCACGCCGATTGAAATTGGCTCGTTGCTGGCAAGCGATTTGTTCGAGTCGATCCCGTCGGTGGTGCTGACATCGGCGACGCTCACCGTGCAGGGGAACTTCGACCATATTGAGCGCCGGCTCGGACTGACCAGCGCGCGGCAGCTTGTGGTGCCGTCGCATTTTCGCTATGGCGAGCAGGCGCTGCTATATCTGCCGCCGGAAATGCCCGACCCTCGTGAACCTGGGTTTACCAGGGCTGCCGTGGACAAAATTTGCGAGATTCTGGAAATCACGCGCGGGCGTGCCTTCTGCCTGTTTACCAGCTATAGCCAGATGCGCCAAGTGCATGAACAGTTGATCGCTCGGGTCGGATTCCCGTTGCTGCTGCAGGGCACGGCGCCGCGTAATGCGCTATTGGAGGAGTTTCGCATCACGCCGAATGCGGTGCTGCTCGGCACTTCATCTTTCTGGCAGGGAGTCGACGTGCAGGGAGAGCAACTGAGCTGCGTCATTATTGATAAGCTTCCCTTCGCTGTACCCAGCGATCCTGTGGTGGCCGCGCGCATGAAAGCGATCGAAGCCGACGGCGGCAACGCATTTGCGGAATATCAGATTCCCTCCGCAGTGATCGCATTGAAGCAGGGATTTGGAAGGTTGATCCGCTCATTACATGATCATGGCGTGCTGGTGTTGCTGGATCCTCGGCTGCAACGTCAGCGTTATGGCCGCGTGTTCATGGAGAGTCTGCCGCCATATCGAGTGACGCAGCGCCTGGAAGACGTGCGCGAATTCTTTGAGTAAGCCGCAGTTCTGACAAAATGTCTTGACAATGCATTTGCCTGCCGTCGAGCATGAGGCGTTCCCTCAAATCGATTTAAGAGGTTTCTTTGTTCATGCGTTCTTTGCCCGCGCTCATCGCCACTGCTTGTCTGATGACCGTTTCACTCGCTGGTCTTGCGCAAATGGCGAAGTCTCCCCTGGACCCGTATATTTCAATTGCCGATCCAGTGATTGCCCTGACCCATGTGGAGATTATTGATGGCACGGGTGCGCCGCCGGTCAACGATCAGACGATCGTGCTCGATCATGGCAAGATTGCCTCTATCGGACCGAGCGCCACAGCTCAGGTCCCCAGTCAAGCGAAGGTGCTTGATCTACATGGGCATACCGTCTATCCCGGCCTGGTGGGGATGCATGAGCATTTGTTTTATGTTGAGCCAGGCAATGCGGCGCTGCGTGGGCTGGTTGGCGGCGAAATGTTTCAGACGGGTCCGCGACTGTATCTCGCCGGCGGTGTTACCACAGCGCGTACCACTGGCAGCATCGAGCCGTATTCCGATCTGAACGTCAAGAGATTGGTTGATGCCAGCCTCATGCCTGGTCCGGACTTTGACATCACAGGCCCTTATCTCGATGGTCCAGACCCCCTCATCCCTCAACTACATCAGCTCTCCGGTGCCGAAGATGCGACCCGAACCGTCAATTATTGGGCACAGGAGGGTGTCACCTCATTCAAAGCGTACATGTACATCAAGCCGCAGGAACTCAAGGCTGCCATTGATGCGGCGCATGCGCATGGACTCAAAATCACCGGCCATCTTTGTTCGATTGGTTTTACCGAGGCTGCGGATATGGGCATCGACAATCTAGAACATGGCCTGGTGGTGGATACTGAGTTTTACCCTGCGAAGAAACGGGATACGTGTCCGGGCATTCGTCCGGCCGCCAGGGAGATGGCGGACAACCTCGATGTTGCCAGCTCCCAGGTTCAAGCCATGATTCACAACCTAGTGCAGCATCATGTGGCAGTCACTTCCACCCTGGCTGTGTTCGAGGATTCGACGCCGTACTCACTGTTGGCGCGCGAAAAAGATTCCATGATGCCAGAGGCCTGGACCAGCGTCCTGGAAACTCTATCCCAGATCCGCGAACACGCCAGCCAATCTCCCTGGCCAACCCTGCTTAAGAAAGAAATGCAGTTTGAGCGCGAGTTTGTCGCCGCTGGTGGTTTGCTGATGGCGGGTTGCGATCCGACGGGATTTGGCACTGTCCTGCCTGGTTTCGGGGATCAACGCAATCTAGAGCTACTCGTACAGGCTGGCTTTACTCCTGAGCAAGCGATCCAGATTTATACGCAGAACGGGGCGAAATTTCTGGGCCGGGAGGATCGCATCGGTACCATCGCCGCCGGCAAGCAAGCCGACCTGGTAGTCGTGACTGGCGATGCGGCAAAGGATATTTCCGCTGTTGAGCAGGTCGATATCGTCTTCAAAAAAGGCGTTGGCTATGACCCTGCAAAGCTGATTGAGTCTGCCCGGGGCATGGTAGGGATTCGGTGACGCGCCGCACATTCAAGCGGCTCGATTCTGCTGCTACCATGAGTCTGAGCGGGCACATTTCAGGCGCCGCGAGCTATCCCAATGTCGCGCAATCTCTATTTACTATCGGCTGTGTTGCTGGTCTTTGCCCTGGGCTCATTCGCCATGTCCTGGACTCACATCGCCAACCACCCCGGCCTGCCCGGCGTGGTGCAGATGTGGCGCATGATGGCCCTGGCATTGTTTGTACTGGGGACGCTGGCATGCTTGTCTGGCACCGTGACAAATTTGTTTGAGCAAGCCAGTCGCCGCCACGAAGAGCGTGAACGCCGCGTGCGCAAGCAGCCATAGCTCGATCGCGGCTTCCGTGACGGGCGAAGTCTGCCGATTTCCCTCTCGCTCGATACAATAGATAAGGCTGGGAAATTCTTCGCGGCCGCTCGAGGAAAAGCATGTACGAAGTCACCGTGGAAGCGGGATTTTCCGCAGGGCATTACCTGCGCAATTACCGTGGCAAGTGCGAAAATCCGCACGGACATAATTACAAGGTCCGCATTACGCTGCGCGGCCGCGAGTTGGACGTTGCCGGTTTGCTGCTGGATTTCAAGCAATTGAAGCAGGTCATGCGGCCCGTGATCGACCGGCTCGATCATCAGATGATCAATGACCTTGTTCCTTTTACTGAGCTGAATCCTTCGGCGGAAAACCTGGCCCATTACTTTTTCGATGAAACCAATGTGCAGCTGCGCGAGATGACCGAGGGCCGCGTCACGGTCAAAGATTGCACCATCTTCGAAACCGACACCACCACCGCCACCTATTACGAGTGATTCAGTGGTCCTGATCGAACTGTATGTATCTGTTCAAGGGGAGTCGAGCTTCGCCGGACTGCCATGTATCTTTGTCCGCCTGGCGGGCTGCAACTTGCGCTGCTCCTGGTGTGACTCCGAATACACATTTCATGGCGGCGAGAAATTCACTCTCGACCAGGTGGAAGAAAAAATCGCTGCCCTGGCGCCTGTCACGCTGGTGGAGTTTACGGGCGGCGAACCCATGCTGCAGGAGCGCGAGATGTTGCCATTGATGGATCGCCTGCTGAACAAGGGCTACACACTAATGATCGAGACTAGTGGCGAGCGACCGCTTGCGAGCGTGCCCAAAGCTGTTCACAAAATTATGGATGTGAAATGTCCCGCCTCCGGCGAGAGCGGACGATTTCATCTAGAGAATCTTGAAGCTCTCACGGCGCGGGATGAGGTGAAGTTCGTCATCTCTGACCGAGCAGACTATGAATTTGCTCGTGATTTTATCCGGCAGCATAATCTGGCGGCGCGATGTGGTCAGATATTGCTGTCGCCCGCATTCACGAAAACGCCGACGTCGCAGCGGACTGCAGATAATTGCGTGCTGGATCCGCGCCTGCTGGTGGAATGGATGCTGACCGATCACCTGCCCGCCCGCCTCAGCCTGCAAATTCACAAGTTCGTTTGGGAGCCCCTGAAGAAAGGGGTATAGTCGCTGAGAAGGACAACTTTGTCATGGAACCAAATGATTTACAGACCACAGCGAGTCGCGCAGATGAAGAAGCAGCGCTGACGCCGACAACGATCAGCCACTGTCCCACGTTAAACGAGGCGCAAATGCTGGTCAGCCTGCTTTCGTCCTTCGGCATTGAGGCGACGATTGAAGGCGAGAACTATCTGCGCATGTTGGGCAGCATGGTTCCGGGGAGCGACGGTATCCGCGTGCAGGTACGGCAATCGGATGCCGAAGCCGCGCTGGAAATCCTGAACCCCGGTCCAGAGTCGGACTTCGACGACCAGCAAATGCGGTGAATCGCGCTACATCAAGTCAGGGGATTGACCAGTGCCTGCCTCGTCGACTTGTCACGTTCCTTGCGCAAGGTCAGCCAGATCACCACAGCGATCAAAATTGCGACCAAGACTCCAATTGCGCTGCCTTCCGGACCCGTGGCCCCGCCGCTGAGCAGCAATGGCCCGTGCGGATGACTACCCAAAAGATGTCCCTTCACGAGCATGCCGCTATCCGCAGTGCCATAAAAGTAGGATTCTCCCCAATCCCACGTGGCATGGGCTCCGATTGCCCACCACAGTGAGCGTGTGTACCAGAGGCTGAGGCAGAGCCAGTTACTCGAGAAAATATAAAAGTGCCGACCGAAGAGGAAGCTGCGACGCCACGGCCAAATAAGAACGTCTGATTACCCGGAGTAGAAGATGAGAATGTGGGACCTTTGAACAAGGTGAAGCGATCTGTGTCTACTTTTACCCCATAGCGTGACGCGGATACAGAGGCCAA